>DATMXS010000074.1:0-6259 GCA_035561355.1 Bryobacteraceae bacterium
CTACAACAGCGTTCAGAAACCACGGTTGATCCGGCACGTCGCGAGGCTCCGTTTCATACAGCGACGATACCCGCAAAACACGAATACCCGCCGGCCCGAGCTGTGCGACGGCCTCTCGCAGCGACGCCTCGCGGTCGCCGAGGTTTGCGCCGAGCGATAGGAAAATGCGCTTCAAAACAGGCTGTTCTGCGGTGTGTCGCTCATGCGCCTGGCGACACGGAAGTGCTGGAACGCACGGTCCGTCGCCACGCGCCCGCGCGGCGTGCGGTCGATGAAGCCGAGCTGGATCAGGTACGGCTCGTACGTTTCCTCGATGGTGGCCGGCTCCTCATCGATCGAGGCGGCAATCGTGTTCAGGCCCACGGGCCCGCCCGCGTACTTTTCAAGGATCGTTAGCATGATCTTCTGATCGATCTCGTCGAGCCCGTAGCGGTCCACTTCCAGCATGTCGAGCGCGGTGTGCGCGACGTGCTCGTCGATGTGCCCCTTGGCCCGCACCTGCGCATAATCGCGAACCCGCCGCAAAAGCCGGTTAGCAATGCGCGGCGTCCCGCGGCTGCGGCGCGCGATTTCCTCGGCCCCCGCGTCCTCGATGGGCACCTCGATCAGTCTCGCCGAACGTTTCACGATCAGGGCCAACTCATCCCACGAATAGTGATTCAGCCGCAGGATCAGCCCAAAGCGTCCCCTGAGCGGCGGGCTGAGCAGGCCTTGGCGTGTTGTCGCCCCGACCGCCGTGAATCGCGGAATCGGCAGCGAGTGGGTCCGCGCCCCTGGACCCGCTCCGATCAGGATGTCGATCCGGAAATCCTCGAGAGCCGAGTAAAGCATCTCCTCGATATCCGGCAGGAGCCGGTGAATTTCATCGATGAAGAACACCTGCCGCAACTGTACGTGGCTCAGGATGCCGGTCAGGTCGAGCTTCTTCTGCAGAATCGGACCGGATGTCTGCTCAAAGGCCACACCGAGTTCGGCCGCAACAATCGATGCGAGCGTTGTCTTCCCCAGTCCCGGCGGGCCGTAGAGCAGCACGTGGTCCATCGCGTCGCCGCGCTGCCGCGCCGCCTCAATCGCGATTGCAAGGTTCTCCTTGAGCTTCTTCTGCCCCGTGAAATCCGAAAGCTGCTGCGGCCGCAACGTGGCCTCAAACTGGCGTTCCTCATCCTGCACCGAAGGCGAAGCAATCCCACGATCACGCATACAGGCCCCCGCAAGGCTTCACCGCAGAGACGCAGAGACGCAGAGAAAATCTCAAGGAAGAGAAAAGCCGAGACCAGTGCAGAGTGCTAAAGCAGGGCCATCCCTGCCCTCCTCCACTCGTGATTCTTATGTGCTTTTCTCTGCGTCTCTGCGTCTCTGCGGTGAAAGCTCTCATCGGACTAGCTCCATCGATTTACGGAATAGCGGCTCGAATTCCGCTGCTGCCCCTGCCGCCTTCGCTTTCCGCACCGCGGTGTCCGCCGCCGCAGGCGTGCAGCCCAGGTTGATCAGCGCCGAAAGCACGTCCTGCTCCAGGTTGTTCAGGCCGGACTTTGATCCTGGCGCTGCCGCCGCCGCTGCTTCGGAGGCGGTCTCGGGCAGCTTCTCCTTGAGTTCCAGGATCATGCGCTCCGCCGTCTTCTTGCCTATTCCCGGCACGCGCACGAGGCGCTCCACCGAGCCCGAGCGAATCGCCGCCACCAGTTCACCCACGGCCAAACCTGAAAGCACCGTGAGCGCCAGCTTCGGCCCGATTCCGCTCACCGAGATGAGCCGCTCGAACATCATCTTCTCATCGCGGCTGACGAATCCGAACAGCGCGATGGCGTCCTCCCGAACGTGCGTGTACACGCGGAGGCGCACTTCTACCCCCGCCTCGGGCAGCGCCGAGTACGTCGAAATCGGGATGGCGACGTCATAGCCGACGCCGCCGGCCTCCACCACGGCCTGGTTGGGATGCTTCTCCAGCAGTATGCCTCGCAGATGCGCGATCACAGGGGTACATTATCCTACATGGCCCGCCGTCGCTTCTTTATCGATGCCGTCCACAGTGGACGCGCCCTCCTGACCGGGGACGATGCAAAGCATCTCAGACAGGTCCTGCGGGCCGAAGAAGGGCAGCGTTACGAGCTCTGCGACAACGAATCCGTCTACCTCGGCGAAATCGACGGCCTCGGGCGTGAACAGGTAGCCTTCCGGATCCTCGAACGGCTGGATGACGAGGCCCTGCCGGTGCGCCTGCACTTGTATCTCGCGCTCATCAAGTTCGACCGCCTTGAATGGGCTGTTGAGAAAGCGACGGAGCTAGGGGTGGAGCGCATTGTTCCCATAGAAACGGCTCGCAGCGAGAAAGGCCTGGAGCGCGCCGCCGCCAAGCGTGTCGAACGGTGGCGCAAAATAGCCCGCGAGAGCGCCCAACAGTCCCGTCGATCGCGCCTGCCGGACGTCACGGCTCCCATCAGCTTTCCTGATGCGCTCAAGGCCGAAGGCTTGCGGCTCTTCCTCGACGAGCAGCCCGGCGTAGAACCCCTACTCTCTGTGCTCCCCCCAGAGCGCCGCCCCTCAGACCTCGTTTGCCTTTTCGCCGGACCGGAGGGCGGCTGGACCGATTCGGAACGCGCGCAAGCCGCCGCCGCAGGCTGCACCTCGGCCGGCTTGGGTCGCCTGATTCTCCGCGCCGAAACCGCCGCCATTGCAGGACTAGCCATCGTCTCCGCCGGGTGGTCGGCCTCTTGACAGCAGGCGAACAAACGACGAATATAGTGGTGTGCTCTTCCCGGTTGAGCCCTTGCCGAAACTCGTCGGCATCGCCCGCCTCGCCGCCTCCGGCGAACTGCTCGAAGCGAAGCGTGTTGTCGAATATATTGATCTCCCCACCCGCCGTTTTCTGAATCGCACCACGCCGCGAATGCCGTTCCGCTGGACCATCAATCCTTATCGCGGCTGCGAGTTCGGCTGCAAGTACTGCTACGCGCGCTACACCCATGAGTTTATGGAGCTCACCCCAGAGGCGTTCGAAGACCGCATCTACGCGAAACAGTTCTCCGCCCCGTGCTTCCGAGCCGAGCTTCGCCGCGTCCCTCCCCGCGACGCCATCGCAATCGGCACCGCCACCGATCCTTATCAGCCTGCGGAGCGCCGCTTCGGCCTGACGCGTGAGATTCTGCTCGTGTTCGCCGGCGAAAAGGGGCGCTATCTCTCGATCACAACTAAATCGGATCTCGTGCTGCGCGACGTTGAACTCCTCCGAGAGATCGCTCGCGGTAACCGTGTGCACGTGAACATCACGATCACCACGCTCGACGAGCCGCTCGCCCGCCTCCTGGAGCCCCGCGCTCCCCGGCCCACGCTCAGGCTCGATGTAGTGCGCGGGCTCTCGGCCGCCGGGATCGAGGTCGGCGTCTTTCCAAACCCCATCATGCCTTTCCTGACCGATTCCGAAGACAACCTTGATGCCGTTGCTGCTGCGGCGAAGGAGGCCGGTGCGACGTTCATAGGCGGCGGCACGCTGTTCCTGAAGCCATGCGCGCGCGACATCTTCCTGCCGTTCCTGGAACAGCACTTCCCGGCTGCGATCCCCCGTTATCACGAGTTGTTCGACGGCCGTGCTTTCCTGCGCGGCGCGTACGCCGAGGAGATCAAGCACCGCGTGCGAGCCGTACGCGCCCGTCACGGTCTTCGCGATTCGCCCATTGAGTACGCGCCGGAGTTTGACGAACCCGACCCGCAGGGCAGCCTGTTTGTGCTGTAATCCCTTTGATGAACCGCCGCAATTTTGTAGCCTCCACAGCGGGCACCGGTCTCGTATCATCGGTCATGCCTGCCGCCGAAACGAAGAATGCCGTTATCGAGATGCGCTGGTTCCGCATGCGCAACATGCCGGCCAGCCAGGTGCAGCGCACGCAGGAGTTCCTGGGCAAAGAGTTCGTACCCGCCGCCCAGCGCGCCGGCGCGGGCACCATGGGCTTCTTCAGCATCGTCATCGGCGAAGACAGCCCCGCAATCCTGGCCGTGATCAGCTATCCGTCCTTCGACGGGTACGGCGCCACAATAGAGAAGCTCGGGGCCGATAAGGAATTCCAGGCGGCGTTTGACGCCTACAACGGCTCGGCGAACCTGCCCTACGTTCGCATGGAGTCCTCGCTGCTCCGCGCCTTCAACTCGGTGCCCCAGATCGAGACGCCGCCGACCGAAGCCGGCAAAGCGCCGCGCGTTTTCGAGCTGCGGACGTACGAATCGAACACGATGAAGTCGCTGCGTACCAAGATCGCTATGTTCGATGGCGGCGAGGTGGATCTCTTCCGCAAGACCGGTCTTTTGCCCGTCTTCTTCGGCGAAACCATCGTCGGCCCGAAGATGCCGAACCTCACCTACATGGTGGCCTTCGATGACCTCGCTGCTCGCGAAAAGAACTGGCGCACCTTCGCCACCAGCCCTGAGTGGAAGAAGCTGTCCTCGATGCCCGTGTACGCGGATGCCGATATCGTTTCGAACATCTCGAACTCGATCATGCGGCCGCTCGCGTTCTCGCAGATCAAGTAGCAGCTCGGCGAGCGCCGGTGCCGGAGGGCGGCGGCCCGGGACGTCCGTCAGCGCTCCTGCGCTCGCAGTAGCTGTCTTCCGTCGCGCTACAATATCTCTCTTCAACTATGCCCTCCGCTTTTGTGCCACGGTCGCGCGCGCGATGTGCCGTCGTTGCGCTTGTCGCCCTTATGTTCTGCGCGCCCGCGACCGCGGCCGGGCAGAGCGCCACCCAGAATGCCGCAGCCGGCCTGCGTCCCGAAACAGCCGAAGCCATCCGCGGAGCCGTCAAGGAGCAAATGGCGGCGCTGGGCATACCGGGCCTCTCGGTTGCGGTAGCGGACGACTTCTCGCTTGTCTTCTCCGAGGGGTTCGGCATGGCCGATCTCGAGCACTCGGTCCCGGCCACACGCGACACGGTCTACCGGCTGGCGTCGATTTCGAAGCCGATCACCGCGGTAGCTGCGCTGCAATTGGTGGAACGCGGCAGGCTCGATCTGGACGCGCCGGTTCGTACCTACGTGCCTGGGTTCCCAGAGAAGAAGTGGCCGGTGACCGTTCGCCATCTGTTGACGCACACAGCCGGCATACGGCATTACGGTTCGCCCGAAGAGGTCGGCAGCACGCGGCACTACTCGGACATCCTAGAGCCGCTTAAGATTTTCGAGAGCGACCCGCTTCTGTTCGAGCCGGGTACGAAATTCTCCTACACGACTTACGGCTACAACTTATTGGGCGCGGCGGTGGAGAAGGCTGCCGGCATGCCGTTCATGGAGTACCTCAAGGAAAACGTTTTCGGACCCGCGAAGATGGAAACGGCCCGGCAGGATGACGCCTGGGAGGTCGTCCCCCACCGTGCGCGTGGATACCGGATGGCTGCCGAGCGCCGGATTATGAATTGCGCCCTGGCCGACACGAGCAACAAGATCCCGGGCGGCGGGATGCTGGCCACGGCCGAGGACCTGGTGCGTTTCGCCATCGCAGTGGAGCGAGCAGCGCTATTGAAACCCGAAACGGTCAAGGTGATGTTCACGCCCTATGAGCTTGCGGGCGGACGCAAATCGGCGTACGCGCTAGGCTGGACGGTGCAAGAACGCGCCGGCCGGACCTGGGTGTCACACGGCGGCGGCCAGCAGGGCACCGCGACCCTCCTGCTGACCATGCCGGAACGAGGCATCGCGATTGCCGTTACCGCAAATCTCGAAGGTGCCGACGTCACCAAGATCACGGACGCGATCACGAATATCCTGCTGCAATAAACCTTGACGATCTATTGACCCACCCCACCCCGTGCGCTAGGATAAGACTGCGGGGTGGAGCAGTCTGGTAGCTCGTTGGGCTCATAACCCAAAGGTCGTAGGTTCAAATCCTACCCCCGCAACCAACCCCCTCAAGAGGTTGCGGTCGCAACCGCAAATCAACAAAATCCCATTCGCTTTCCAATTGCTACCGCCGTCTGCTCTACGCCAAAGACGGGGGCAGCCCCGGTTCCCTGACCGATCAAGAACACAGGCCATATCTCGGATGGGTGGGCCCAGGGAGGTCGGCGGGTTTAAGAACGCCCCCTTTGTCGCCCGCTCCGCTGATAGCGACCCTCGCCTACTTATCCGGCTCCATTACCTCGAGAATCCGATCGGCCTGTACGTTCCCTAGCCTCTGAACAATTCCACTGGGCCAGCGAATCTCGACCGATTGGATCGTGGACTCCGCGCCCAGCCCAAAGTGTACGCGCTTGTCGCTCGACGACATGAAACCGACA
>DATMXS010000075.1:0-6886 GCA_035561355.1 Bryobacteraceae bacterium
ATGCGGTACAGCGCGACAGCCAGATCCCTTTCCTCTTCGGAAAGGAAGATTGAACCCCTGACCGAGTGGAACATCTGGCGGAAGCTCTCGAAGCGGGCGTACGCCTCGTCATGGAGACATGGGACTAGAACGGACTGCTCAGGGCAAACACGCGAGCCCCAGTACGTCGTACCGAACATGTACGGCATAAAAAAGAAAACGTATTCGCCGCGATGTTCTCCGATGTAATCGTACAGCGCCGGACTGTTGATCATCTCGGAGAGGAAAACCTGCTCTTCGCCTCGCGAAACGGTTCCGCCCTGCATGAGCACGGCATTGATTTCATCGAAGCGGCGCGTATCGCGGCGCCGGACCGGAAAACGGCGCACCGGGATGCCGGTTTCCATGGTGGTGCCTGCGGGATGGTGGTTCTCGCTCCAGTTTGCTCGGAAATCGCGTACGCACGTCGTGAGAACCTCCACCTTTAGGCCGCGGGCCGAAAGGGTCTTCACGAGACTGCGGCAGGCGGCCTCTGCGCCGCCGGGGATGTTTTCGCCGTACCAGGGAGTGACGAACGCGAGGGTCTTATCCATTACCGCGCCCGCACACGCTCATCACGTTCGACATAAAAGCTGATTCGACGCGCTCCCACGTGTAGTGTTCGAGCACGTGCGCCCTGCCCTGGCTGCCCAGGGCGGTACACAGGTCATCGTCATCCAACATCCGGTCGAGGCACTCGGCGAATTCCTCGTAGCTGCGGTACCAGAGCCCGCCGTTGCTGCGGCGGCACTGCCCCCGGAGCACTTCACAATCCCCGTTGACGAGCACAGGTTTACTTGCGGCCCACGCCTCAAGCAGCACGAGGGAAAGGCTCTCGTACGGCGAGGGCATCAGCAGAACGCGCGTCGCTTCCATCGCGCCCGCCTTGGCCGCGTCGGAAACGAACCCGGCGTGCACGATGCACGGGTGTGTTGGGACCGGCATTACTGGTTTACCAATGACGAGCAATTTGACATTGGGTGCAGACCGCTCTGCGACGTAGCGCAGGAAATGCTCGAACATGATCCCGCAGCCCTTCGATTCGTCGATCCGGCCTATATACGTCAGAACCCGAGAATCACCCAACTGGGGGCTGAGGGTGCGCAGGAACTCGCCCGGTTCAGTAGCTGCCGGACCGTCGATGCCGACACCGATCACCTCGGCCGCGTGCTCCTCAAGACAAAAACGTCGAAGTATGAATTCGCGCTCCTCCTGGGTGCAGACCATCAGCCGCCTGGCACCGCGGAACACTTCGTCGTAGACACCGAGGTAGATGGGGGGCTCATCATGGGCGGTGGGCACCAAGAGAGCCCGATCCTGCACCAAGGGCAGCCCCAGGCACGTCGTCTGATATAGGTAGGTGAAGAACACGAAGCAGTCGTAGTCGCGCCTGTGTTCCTGAAGGTACTTCAACAGTGAAGAGACACGGGGGCCCTGTAGGTCTACCCACCGCAGTTCGTCCTCGCGCGTGTGCGGATTCGAGAAGATCCAGCTAGAGTAGCGGTCGAACTCCAAACGCACGCGTGGGGAATCGACCGGAAATCGCCGCACGTGGATGCCGTTGACACAGTCCTCGCCCGGCGAATACTCGTTTTTCCAGGTTACATAATCGATGGCGCAGGTGGTCAGAACCTCCACTTCGGCGTGCCGCGCCATACGCTCCGCGAACATGCGGCAGAGCAACTCCGCGCCGCCATTCACCTCTTCTCCGTATCTCTGGACCACAAAAGCGATTCGCGCCATGGTCAGACCCGCTCCACCTCTTTGATGAGTTCGAGCAAGCGCCCACGGAGGATCTCAATATCGAAACGGGATTGATAACGTTCGCGGCCAAGGCGGCGGAGTGTTGCCGAGAGTTCGGAATCGTCGGTGCAAGAATTGATGGCTTCGGCGAACATCGGCTCGCTGTAATCCCTGAACATCAGACCGCTCGGGCCTATGGTCTCAGGAACGGCGGTCGTTGCCCAGGCAACTATGGGGACTCGGAAGAACATTGCTTCGAGCAGTGGCACGCAAAAGCCTTCGTGTTCGCTCAGGCAGAGGAAAACGTGAGAGGCGAGATACAGAGCACGCAGCTGGGCGGGGGAAACGGAGAAGCAGAACACCACGTCCTTCAGAACGCCCAAGCTGGCAGCTAATCGCCGCAGCGCACCGACATAGTCTTCGAATGCCGGATCGAGGCTGCCTGCCAGAATCAAGCGGGAACGCCGGTTGTACACGTGGTGGTATTCGGCAAAGACTCGAATCAGCCGCGCGTGCGCCTTGTTCGGCTTGAACCCGCCCACAAAGAGGATGTTTTCTCTGTTGTCTTTGAAAGGTGCGATCGCGCTGTAATCGAGTGTTTGGTTCGCGAGGTCGGCGACCGCGTGCATCGGCGGGAGCACACGGCATCTGGGTTCCGGGGCTCCGTGACCGATCAGTTCCTGTGTGTTGAATTGGGAGTCACCCCAAAACCATGCATCCGGCAGTTTCGCCAAGCGCCGCGTCGATGCAATTCCTGCCTTGCACGCATCAAAATGCGGACCCGAGTACGGCTCGAAAAAGGCGGCCGGAGTGATGTTGTGGTACTTGAGGACCACCGTGTTGTTCGTCGTTTCTGCTATGCGTTCACCTTCGGGCCAAGCCATCGAATGGTGGTAAATCAGCAGGTCTTCAGGCTTACTCCAGTGACGAGTCCCGACGCCGCTCAGGAGTGATGCGGCACCCTGGAGGGAGGGATGTACTCCGCCGGCGAACACGTGGACGGTATGACCCGCGTCCCGGAGAGCTGCCGCCGTCCCGAGCACGTCCGTGCTGATCGCGTCATTGGGAACAACACACGGTGTGAGGATATTGATCGACTGAACGCGGGCCATGCGTCATCTCCTGGCGATGATCGCGTAATCCTGGGGACCGTACAGGAGATCGTTCAGGCGCTCACCTACCGCACCCGCATCACCAGGAAAGAGAACGTCGTTCGGGTATGGGTGGAGAGCCATAGTGTCTACGCGCGAGAACCCCCGCGCTTCGGCCAAGAACTGCAGCAGCCGCTGTGGAAGGGGGTTACGGTGTGTCGGATCAGTATAGAAGTTCGATGCCCCGACTAACACGTTTCCTGGGTTCGGCGTTTCGAAAATCGCCACGCCACCGGGTTTCAACACTCGCGCGGCCTCGTCCAGGAGGTCGAGCAATTGCTCAAATTGGAGGTGTTCGACGACATGAAACACAGTGACGGCGCCCAGGGAATCCGCCGGAAGGCTCTTGAGGTAATCGATGCCGTCCGCTTCAGCGACCGGCAGACCTAAGAGTTCGCAGCGGGCCACCATCGCTCGATTGGCATCCACGCCACGGGCCTGGATTCCGTTCTCGTTGAGAAGTTCCAGCCATTCGCCGCGGCCACAACCGATGTCGAGCACCGGCATATCGGGGCCACCGATTCCTGCTTCTGACAGAACCGGGACATAAACGCGCACGCGTTCCTTGATATCCTCGCGGGCCCCGCGGAAGACATCTTCGAACTTGGCATAGAGGGAATCGATACCGCGGAGATCCCTTTCGTCGCCGTGGGGGCACTCGTTGACCCGGCTTCCTTCGAGGAGAGCGGCGATCTGGCGCGACTGGAGGTTCAGTTTCGTTCGGAGATCCGCAAGGCGGTCGCCGGTGAATCCGATGGCTTCATCCATGCGCCGCTGGATGTCTTTGATGCGGGCCTCCGGGCTGACGGAGCCCGAGGCTACAGCGGCCTCAACGCGGGTGATGCGCTCGTCTGATGCCGCAATGGCATTCTCCAGATCCGTCCTCAGTTGCACTTCAAGCGCGCTGAGTTCCGTTCGGACTGGCTTGATGATCTCCTGAGTTTCCTGCTTAGCGGAGGTCCGGAGTTGCGCGATTTCACGCTCCAAACCGGACACGCTGCGCTGTAGCGACTGGAGCGATTGGCTGAGCGACGCGAGTTCGCGAGTCAATTCGGAGGCCGCAGATTCCTGCTCCTCAATCGCCTGTGCGGCTGCGTAATGGAACTGCTGAATCTGAGGCGTGTACCAGAACAGCATACGCCTGACTGCCGCGACCATCGCGGCGCCGAGACGAGCGCGCAGGCCGGGCGGCTGCGGCGGCATTTGACCGACGAGCGCCTGCGCGGCCCGCACACGACGCGCCGATTCATGCAGGCGACTCAGATCGAGCGACGACACCTGCGTCGCGACTGCCTCGATTTCCGGCACAGCCCGACTTACCGGCTGCGCTGCAATCCGGCCGCGAACGCGCGCGCGGATCTCATTCACGACTTCCTGAACGTCCAAGAACGGTTTTTCGGACTGCATGTCCTAACCCAACCCCTGACCACCCCTGACGGCGATTACGGCCGCCTCCGCTCCCTCACGGTCGCGGCACGGTTTGCGGTTGCGGCACGGTTTGCCGGCCGGTTCCGGCCCGTTCGCCCGCTGCCACTCCGTTACCGTCGTGGCTCTGTTTGCCTCCGCTCCCTCACGGTCGCGGCACGGTTTGCGGCCCACGGTCGCGGCCACGTGGCGTTGCACGCAGAGTCACGCGTGCGCAGTCCCGGTTGCGGCGGCCGGCCAGCAGCCCAGGGCGCGGCAATCGGCCTCCACCATTTCCTTTACTAACTTCTCAAACTTTATTTTCGGTTCCCAGCCTAGCGTATTGCGCGCCTTTGTGGCGTCGCCGAGAAGGATATTGACCTCCGCAGGGCGAAACAGTTCCGGCGCGCTGCGGACGTATTGGCGGTAATCGAGGCCTGCGTGAGAGAACGCGAGTTCGACGAATTCCTGCACGGAATGCGTCTCGCCGGTGGCGATCACAAAGTCCTCGGGCTCGGGTTGCTGGAGCATCCGCCACATTGCTTCCACGTACTCTCCCGCGTGGCCCCAATCGCGCTTGGCGTCGAGGTTACCGAGTTGAAGCTCAGTAGCCTGGCCGGACAGGATTCGAGCAATGCCGGAGGTGATTTTGCGAGTGACGAACTCGTATCCGCGGCGCGGCGATTCGTGATTGAAGAGAATTCCACTGGTGGCGTGCAGGCCGTAGGCTTCGCGATAGTTTCGGGTCAGCTCGAAACCGCACAGCTTGCTGATGCCGTAGCTCGAGCGCGGGTGGAACGGCGTGTCCTCACTCTGAGGGACCTGAACAACCTTGCCGAACATTTCGCTGGTTCCGGCGAAATAGAACCTGCAATGGGGCGCCGCGGTACGCAGCGCGGCCAGGAGAAAATGCGTGCCATTTATGTTGACATTGAAGGTCGAGAATTCGTCATCAAACGAATAGCTGACGAAGCTCTGAGCGGCAAGGTGATAACACTCGTGCGGAACGATGTCCGCGACCACCTGGAAGATGCTGGCATAGCTCTCGATCGACGCCGGATGGAGCTTGAGACGGTCCAGAACCGACGACAGGCGGGAGAGGCGGTGGGCCGGGTCCTCGAGAGCGACGCGGCGCACGATGCCATGAACCTCGTAGCCTTTAGCGACGAGCAGTTCGGCCAAATAGGACCCGTCCTGCCCTGTGATTCCAGTGATTAAGGCTCGTCTTGCCATTAGACAGATATGCTATCACGCAGGGCTGGTAATTCGTCCCACCGCCGACTAAAATAACCGTACTGAATCGATGCGGATCGTAATAGATGCGAGTTCGCTGCTGGGGCGCAGTGCTGGCGTGAAGACCCATGTGTACTATTGGATCCGCTCACTTCAGAACGTCGCCGGCAGCGATGAGGTGCGGCTATTTCCGTTTGTACCCGATTGCGGGCGGCTCGACCACGAGCACTCGGCAATGGGGCGCTGGCGGACGCTTGCATCGCTGTTATTCCTTCGTTTCGCAAACGCGGACTCCAATCCCGTGCTGGAATTGGTGCTCGCGCGGGCCGATGTATTTCATGCGTCGCAGCACGTCCACAATCCGCCGTGGCGCCTGCCGCGGTTGACGGCGACGATTTTCGACATGACCTGCTGGCTGACGCCGGAGTGGCATGTGCGCGCGAACGTGGAGGCGACCAAGGCTTACGCCGATCGCGTTCTGCGGCGCGCCGCCGGATGCCTGGCGAATTCGAACAGCGCGCGGCAGGACGCGATCGAAATTCTCGGGCTTGACCCGGATCGGGTGACGACGGTTTATCCCGGTGTCGCGGAGGAATTCTTCAGCGTGACCCCGGAGATCGCCACGGATGCTCGCCGGAAATACGGGCTGCAGAAACCGTACGCATTCTTTCTCGGGATGCTGGAACCGCGGAAGAACCTCGATGGTCTATTGACGGCATTCGAACAGTTGCCGACGGGATTGCGATCGGAAATCGAGCTTGTCATCGCAGGCCCGGTCGGCTGGTGCCACCCTGATACATTGCGCCGGCTGTCGCCACCTCCGGCGGGAGTGCGGTATTTGGGGTACGTACCCGAGGAGGACATTCCGGGGTTGACGGCGGGCGCGCTGATGTTCGTGTTCCCGTCGTTCTACGAAGGGTTCGGCCTGCCTGTGGTACAGGCGTTGGCTGCAGGGGTTCCTGTGATCACTTCGCTCGGATCCTCGCTCGAGGAAGTGGCCGGGGATGCGGCGATCCTTGTAGATCCGAAGCGACCGGACGAGATAGCAGCCGCGATCGAGCGACTGGCGCTCTCGCCGTGCCTGCAGGAGGACCTGCGGGCTCGAGGGCGGATTCGGGCGGAGCGGTTTCACTGGGAGTCGTGCGCGAAGGAGACCCTGGAGTTCTTTCATAGAGTGGCCCGGGGGTAGGAGAGCAAGAGAAGCAACTCAGCGGCATCCTTCAGAAAACATGAAATAATGTTAACTAAGGGTCATAGACCCTCCAAGGGGGATGCTATGAGATTCGATTGCGAGATATTTCTGTGTACGGCCGCGTTGACGGTATCGCTTGCTGCTC
>DATMXS010000076.1:0-5502 GCA_035561355.1 Bryobacteraceae bacterium
GTCTGATCGTAGGGCTTTGGTCAGGCGCTATCGATTTGCCCATCGGGCTGGCGGCGTCCAGTGTGTTGCAGATTGACGCCGGGCTGCATCTCGCGCTCTGGCATGGCTTCAGCCCGGTGCTTGCGCTGAGCGCCCTGACGCTGGCGCTAACGGCTGTGCTGTATTGGAAACGCGCGTCTGCGCGAGGCCGAATCTGGCCGCGGATACTCGGCGCCGAAAGGCTGTATATATTCTCGCTGCGCGCTCTCGACGCGCTCAGTGAATGGTCCCTGCCGGCTCTGCAATCTGCTTCGTTACGCTCTTACGTCCTGGTGCTTGTGAGCGTCGCGGCCGTGATGGTCGGGGCCGTCCTGACATCAAAGGGCTTACCACCCTGGCCCGCCCTCAGCGGCGTTCGGCCGCAGGAACTGGCCGCTGCCGCATTGATCCTTATCGGCGCCATCTCCGCGGTGCGTGCCTCGTCGATCATCGCGGCGGTCCTTTCGCTCGGTATTGTCGGCTACGGTGTCGCGCTGACGTTCCTCTTCTTCGGCGCGCCGGACTTGGCAATGACTCAATTCGCAGTGGAGACGCTGACCGCGGTGATCTTTGTCCTTGTCTTTCATCATTTCCGGGAGTTCGCATCGCTTTCGTCCTGGCATGTCCGCCTCCGCGATTCGGTGGTGGCCCTTGCATTCGGCGCGTCGCTCGCGGTCTCTCTGCTGTTCATCGGCGCAACCGCGACGCCGATGTGGGTGGCTGACTATTTCGCAAAAATGGGCGTGCCGCTCGCGCACGGCCGCAATATCGTCAATGTGATTCTGGTTGACTTCCGCGCTCTCGACACACTGGGCGAAATCACGGTGCTTTCGACCGCAGCGTTGGGTGTAAGCGCGCTTCTGCGCCTCGGACGAGGAGGGAAGAGGCCATGAGCTCCCTGATCTTTCGGACCGCTACACGCGTCCTGATGCCTCTCCTGCTGTTGTTTGGCCTCTTTCTGCTGTTGCGGGGCCATAACGCGCCCGGAGGCGGTTTTGCGGGCGGCCTGGTGGTCGCGGCGGCGTACTCGTTGTATTCCTTCGCTGCCGGTGTGGACGCTGCGCGCCGCGCTTTGCTCGCGGAACCCTCGCGATTGATCGGCGCCGGCCTGCTGATGGCTTTGGGTAGCGGCTTGATCCCGCTCGCGCTCGGCCGGCCGTTTCTCACTTCTCTGTGGCTCAGTCCTGGCGCAGGACTCGGCACTCCGCTGCTGTTCGACTTAGGCGTCTTCCTGGTCGTTATCGGGGTGGTGCTGACGATAAACTTCACGCTGTCCGAGGAGTAGAGCATGGAACTGATACTTGCGATCGCGGCCGGGGTCTTGTACGGGACAGGTTTCTACCTGATGCTGCGGCGGCGCCTTGCTCAACTGATCATCGGCCTGGGACTGCTGAGCAACGGTACGAACCTGCTGATCTTCACGGCTGGCGGGTTGACGCGCGCCCGCGCTCCCATCGTTGCCGAAGGCTCCCAGGCGTTGACAAGACCGTTCGCCGACCCGGTGCCGCAAGCGCTGGTACTCACGGCAATCGTGATCGGCTTCGGGGTGCTCGCTTTCTCGCTCGTGCTGGCGCATCGCGTTCACCTGGTGGGCGGCACCGACGACATCGACGAGATCGGACACGGGAGCGAATGAACACACTGGTACTACCGATTGTCGTGCCTCTGCTCACGGCCGCGATCCTGCTTCTGGCGCCGCACCGGCCGCGGCTGCAGAGGTGGATCTCGTTTGTGGGATCCATTGCCTTGGCTGGGGTGGCGATCGCGCTGTTCGTACGCGTAGAGCGGAACGGCATCCAGGTGTTGCAAGCGGGAGCCTGGGCGGCGCCCTTCGGCATCACACTGGTCGCGGACCTGTTTGCCGCCATGTTGGTCGTCGCGACAAGCCTCGTTGGCGTGGCTGTTACGGGTTCGTCGTTCGCGGGCGTCGATCCGAAGCGCGAAGGATCCGGGTACCACGGGCTTTTGAACGTGCTGCTGATGGGGGTGTCGGGCGCGTTCTTAACCGGCGACCTCTTCAATCTGTACGTCTGGTTCGAGGTGATGTTGGTTGCATCTTTCGTGCTCATGGCGCTGCACCGCACGCGCGCGCAGATCGAGGCCGCTTTCAAATATGTGACGTTGAACCTGGTCGCTTCCTCTCTGTTCCTAACCGCGCTCGGCTTGCTGTATGGCCGGTTGGGAACACTGAACATGGCGCACCTCGGCTCTGCGCTGCTGGGCCATGAGCTGACCACGTTCGAACTGGTGCTCGCGAGTTTATTCATGATCGCGTTCGGTGTGAAAGCGGCGCTGTTTCCGCTGTTTTTCTGGCTACCGGCTTCGTACCATACCCCGCCGGCGGCCATAAGCGCTATCTTTGCCGGGCTGCTGACCAAGGTAGGCGTCTACTCGCTCATCCGGGTATTCACGCTGTTGTTTCGCGACGCCCCGCCGGAGTTATACACGCTGTTGCTGGTGCAGGCCGGCAGCACCATGATGGTGGGGCTGATGGGCGCGCTGGCACAACGCGACTTCCGCAGGGTTCTGTCCTTCAACCTGATCGGGCATTTGGGTTACACCACGGTAGGCCTGGCGCTTGCCGCACCGGCCGCCATGGCGGGCTCGATCTTCTACATCCTTCACCACATTTTCGTGATCACGAACCTCTATCTGGTCGGGGGGATATTTCTCAGGCTGCGCCACACCACCGATTTCGCTTCGCTCGGATCGCTGTTTCGAAATCGTCCGGTGGTGACGGCGATTGCTGCGATTCCACTATTTTCGCTGGCGGGCGTGCCCCCCCTTTCAGGCTTTATCGGCAAGCTGGGGCTCTTGCGTGGCACCCTTGACGTTGGAGCCTGGTGGACGAGCGCCATCATCCTGGCGGTGGGAGTGCTGACACTTATCTCCATGGCGCGGCTCTGGGACGAGTCCTTTTGGAAGCCGGCGCCGCCCGATGCGGATAAGGGGCCTCTCGGCCACGCGGTGATGGTTCCGATCGCGTTTCTCAGCTTTGTCACATTGGCCATGACGTTTGCGGCCGAACCGCTATTTCGACTTTCACTGCGCGCTTCCGAGCAGTTGCTGAACCCTGGAATCTACATCGACGCCGTCCTGAAAGGAGGGTTGCCCAGATGATCCTCGCGAATGTTCTCCTGGCCCTCGCGTGGGCTGCCTTGAACGGGCAGTTCTCGCTCCAGAGTCTTGTCACCGGCTTATTGCTGGGCCATCTTGTGATGCGGATTCTCGCCAGAGGCGAAGTGCTGCCGGCGAGTGAGGTGCGCCGGGTGGACAGAGCTTTTTTGCTGCTCGCATACCTGGCCTGGCAGATCGTGGTGGCGAACTTCCGTATCACTCGGGATGTGGTGAGCATTCACTACCGGATGAGGCCGGGCGTGATCCGGCTGCCGCTCGATGTGAAGACTGACGGTGAAATTCTACTGCTGGCGGCGATGATCAATATTACGCCCGGCAGCGTAGCTCTCGACGTGTCGGCCGATCGGAGCGTGATGTATGTCCATGTGATGAACATGCTGAGTCCTGATGATGCACGGAAGGACATCAAGGAAGGCTTCGAACGCCGGGTGCTGCAACTTCGCGGAGGGGAGCGACGATCGAGTGCCGCATGAAATCATAGTGATCGCGCTTGTCATGGTGTCCACCGCGCTGCTGCTCTGCCTGGTCAGGCTTGTGAGGGGGCCGACGCTGCCCGACCGCGTGGTTGCGTCGGACCTCATGGGAGTGTGCTCGGTGGGGTTGATCGTTCTGTCCGCCGCGGCTACCGGCGAGCGCACGTTTCTCGATGCGGCTGTGGTGATTGCGTTGCTCGGATTTCTAGGCACGGTCGCCTATGCGAGATATGCGCAGAAGGGGCGCGGGGAATGATGGGCGCTGTGGCAAGCGTTCTGGTACTGCTGGGGGCCTCACTAGTGTTGCTGGCAGCTATCGGAGTTGTGCGCATGCCGGACGTGTTCACCCGGATGCAGGCCGCCACCAAAGCCGCAACGCTCGGGTTGGGGTGCCTGCTCGCGGGCGGGGCTATCGAGCTTGGGGACTTCGCCACGCTGATCCGCGCCGTCAGTATCGGGGCGTTCGTGATGTTGACTTCGCCGGTTTCGACCCACGTAATCGCCCGCGCCGCGTATCTCACTCGCGTCCCGCTCTGGAAAGGCACGCTGGTTGACGAGTGGCGCGAAGATGCCGGCGGAGAACGCCCGGAGCAACCTCGACCGTAGGCGGAGAGCCTGCGCGCGGCTCAGACAGCGGGGAGTTATAATCGGAGTAGAAGTTGACTCCCTGCTTACTCGGGAGACCGCAAAAGGGGTCTGGGATGCCTCTGGAACGGTTGCGCGTTGGGGCGCGTATCGTTGTAAGTAGCTTTCTCATTGCAGCTTTCCTGCCTGGTGCTTCGGGCCAGATCCCCGGCCGCGGCAATAGCGACGACGGCCAGTGGACGATGGCGCCCAAGGATTACGCCAACTCCCGGTTCAGCGGTCTTTCCGACATCAATAGTTCTAATGTCTCGGGTTTGAAACTCGCGTGGTCTTTCCCGACTGGGACCGAGCGCGGTCACGAGGCTGCGCCGCTCGTCGTCAACGGCACGATGTATGTGGTGACGCCGTTCCCGAACTACGTCTATGCGCTCGACCTGCGCAAACCAGGGACCGTGAAGTGGAAGTATCAGCCGAAGGTCGATCCGGCCGGGCCAGGCGTAGCTTGCTGCGATGTTGTGAACCGCGGCGCATCGTACTATCAGGGCCGGATCTATTTCAACACGCTTGACGTGCATACGATCGCCCTGGATGCCGAGACCGGCAAAGAGGTTTGGAACACCAGGCTCGGCGACATCAATCTCGGCGAGACCATCACAATGGCGCCGCTGGTGGTCAAGGGGAAGGTGCTCATCGGCAACAGCGGCGGCGAGTTCGGAGTACGGGGATGGCTCACGGCGCTGGATGCGGCGACAGGCAAGATTGCATGGCGCGCTTACACGGCCGGCCCTGATAAAGACGTCCTGATCGGCCCGAACTTCAAGCCGTTCTACGCGGACGCGCGCGGCAAGGATCTCGGGGTCAAGACATGGCCGCCTGAAGTCTGGAAGATCGGCGGCGGCAGCGTCTGGGGCTGGATCTCCTACGATCCCGAACTCGACCTCATCTATTACGGGACTGCGAACCCCGGGCCATGGAATTCGGACCAGCGCCCCGGCGACAACAAATGGACCTGTACGGTTTTCGCGCGGCGGCCCGATACGGGGGAAGCGATCTGGGCGTATCAGTACATGCCGCACGACGCGCATGACTATGATGCAGTCAACGAACATATCCTGCTGGACCTGAACATCGGAGGAAGGCCGCGCAAAGTAATCGTTCACCCCGAGCGCAACGGCTTCATGTACGTGATTGACCGTGCAACCGGAGAGGTGCTCTCCGCAGAGCGGTACGGAAACGTCAACACGACTTACAAGATCGATCTGAAGACGGGGCTCCCGCAGATCAACCC
>DATMXS010000077.1:0-3732 GCA_035561355.1 Bryobacteraceae bacterium
CGTCGTACGGCGCCGACACCACCAGACGCTGTTCCGGTACGTATTCGAGAACCGTCACGCCCCGTCTCGCGAGTTCTGAAAAATACTTTTCTTGCAGCCCGAGCCTGAATTCGAGCAGAATATGGGGTCGGGTGGCGGCCCGGCGTTTCGGTGCGGCAGGCGGCTCAGAGTTCGAATTTCCGTCCGCAGCCCGCAGAGAAACGAATAACAGGGTCGCTCCGGCAAGCATCAAAAAATACGACCAGCGGCTCACAGTAGCCTTATCGAGCCTTGTGTCGCTTTCTTGAGTTGGCGTCAGACGACTTGATGATCGGCAAAGTTGGGTCTTTGCTGGCGCTCGCGGCCCTTTGTGGCGCGGCGATCCAGGCTGCGCCGGGAGTGGCGATCGCGAAGAGCAGGTTACTGGTGGATGGGCGGCCTCTCGTCATCCGAGCGGTGGGATACCAAAATGATGGCGTAGCGCCGTGCTTGTACGCGCGGGATCTTCCGCTGATCGCGGCATCGGGCGCGAACACGGTCCGAACGCTCGCCGCTGTGCCCGCCGGCGACAGGCATCTTCCGGCGATCCTCGAATCCACGGGCCTGTACTGGCTTGCCGACTTCCCGCTGGATTCCTACCACGACCCCGCCGAGCCTATCCTTGCCCAGCGCACCCGCATCCTCACCGATTTTCGCGAATACGTTTTGCGCCTTCAGGGAAGCAGCCGCCTGATCGCCATTGTCTTTGGAAGCGGCGTCGCCAGCGATTACGGGCTCAAGTTCGACGGCACACCAGACGACTTCTACGCGCTTGCAGCCGACGCGTCCCGCATTCTGCATGAGACGGGCAGCCGCGCGCTGCTCACAACCGCCGTTGAGGATCCGGCCGAACTGGCGCGCACCGTTCCCGGCCTCGACTTCTGGTCGCTCGACACCACCGGCCGTCCGCCGCTCGATAGCGCGCTCAAGGCCGCCACCCTCCCGCTGCTCGTCTCCTCGTTCGGCGGCGGGGAGCGGGAAGAGAACGCTCAAGCGGCAGCGGCAGCGGAAACAGCCGCGGCAATTGCGGCGCGGCCAGCGCTTCTTGGAGGCGTTTGGCACACGTTTGCTTCAGCCGGCCCCGGAGGCCTGGTCCGCCGCACGCCTGGCGCACAGGAGGGCTTCGATGACCTGCAACCCCGTACCACGTTCTACCGCCTCGCCGCCGTTTGGGGCGGTACGTATCCATCGGGCTGGGCGGAAGTCGAAGCGCCGAAACTGGAGCGTGTCGAAAACGAAACGGCGGCTTCCGCGGGCGCGCTGGTGCGCATCGCCGGAACAAGCCTGATGCCTCAGGGCGCCCCGTACAGGGATGAGTCCTGGCCGTTCAGCCTGGGAGCCACGTGTGTGTGCGTGGGCTCGGTGCCGGCACGCCTGAGTGCCCTCTCGCCGAACCTGCTGACCGTTCAGATCCCTACCGGCACCGAGCCCGGCGAGCGCTCCGTCGTCTTCTATCGCGCGGGTCGCGCCAGCAACACGCTTCCCGTCCGCATCCGGATTTCCGCCGATACCTTCGCCGGGCCCATACTCGACGCAGATTAGCGCGCGCACTGCGAGAATAACCGTGTGCCGGACGCACCATTCATTGGATGCGTCTGCTCAGCCTCGCCGTGATACTGCTGCCGCTTGCGGCCTTGGCCGGAGACCAGTCATATACCGTCACCACGGTTGCGGGAGGCGAATGGGCCGGCGACGGGACGCCCGCGGTGTCCGCAAGCCTCGGTTCTCCCGAAGGAGTCGTGGTGGACCGCACAGGGACGCTGTACATCGCCGACAGCCTGGATCACCGGGTCCGCAAGGTCACGCTCGACGGACGCATCGCGACGGTCGCCGGAACCGGACGGAGCGGTTTTTCTGGCGACGGCGGCCCCGCCTCCGAGGCCCGCCTGAATGCGCCCTACGGCCTCGCCATCGATGCCGCCGGCAACCTGTTTATCGCCGATCTCGGCAACGGCCGAGTGCGCCGCGTAGCAGCGGACGGCACCATCACGACGTTCGCCGGTGGCGGAGAGATGGAGCGCCCAAACGGCGTCTCCGCCACCTCCGCACGGCTGTTGCAGCCTCGCGACCTCGCGTTCGATGGTGAGGGCAATCTGTATATCTCCGATTTCGGCGGACACCGCGTGTACCGCGTTACGCCTTCCGGCGTGATCGCACCGATAGCCGGAGCCGGTGTGGCAGGGCGCGTGGGAGAGGTCGATAGCATCCCTGCGCTGCTGGTCCCGCTCGATTCGCCCGCCGGACTCGCGGTCGATCCGTTCGGACGGCTCTTCATCGCCGATTCCGAAAACGGACTGATCCGTGTCGTCGCGAACGGGCTGCTCTCGACGGTTCGGGGTACGGCGGATCGTATCGGTCGGCCTGTTGCGCTGGCTATCAATGCGCAAGGCGTGCTGCACGCGGCGAGCAAATCGGGCGGAATCGTGGCGCGGTTTTCCGTGGCGGCAGGAGCAGTCGCCTCCCAGCCGGATGTGTTTGAGCCGCGCGGGTTGGCGTTCGCGCCGAACGGCACGCTCTACATCGCGGACGGCCTGCCTGGACAGCGTGCCGCCGGCGTCGTCCACACACTGGCCTTCAACGGCATGGGCACGGCAGCAGGGGATGGCACCTTCCGATCCCCGGCCGATGGGCGGCAAGCCTGGATGGCGCATGTCGAGCGTCCGGAGGCTGTCGCCGTGGACGCCCTCGGCAACGTGTATATCGCCCAGGGTGATGGCCGCATCCGGAGGCTCACGGACGGCGTGATCACGACGCTCGCCACGGTGAAAGGGGCCACGGCGATCGCTGCCGATGCTGCGGGTAATGTCTGGGTGGCTCAGCGCGCGGCCAGCCGGGTTTTGAGGCTCGGGTCCGCTGGCGCGACGCTAGCTTCTTACCCGATCGATGCTCCCGAGGCGATGGCGGCCGACGCGTCAGGCAACGTATTTGTGGCCGCGGGCGCTGGCGCAGTCTGGAAGATCACAGAGGGGGGCAAGAGTGCCGTGCTGGCACGCACCGGGGAACCGTGCGGCATCGCGGCGGGCCCTGACGGAACCGTGTACTTGGCTGAACGGCAGAGCCGCACCGTGTACCGGCTGTCCGCAGAGGGCGCGGCGACTGCGGTCGCAGTTCTCGATTCACCTGGCCGGATCGCGGTCACCGTGGACGGTGCATTGATCGCCGTGGAACCCCTGAAGCACCGCGTTCTGCGCGCCTCGAAGCAGGGCTCCGTCGCCATTGCTGGGGCCGGAACGGCGGGGTTCAGCGGCGATGGCGGCGCTGCCGTCGACGCCGAGTTCGCCGAACCTGCCGACATCGCCGCCGACCCTCTCGGTAATTTCTATGTGGCCGACCGTGCGAACAACCGCGTCCGAAAGTTGACTCCGGCCGCGGTCGTGCCGCCGGCCCCGGTTGAGGTGTTCGCCATCTCGAATGCAGCCAGCATGATGCCGAGCCCGGTGGTTCCAGGCGCACTCATGACCATTTTCGGCGCGGGCATCGGGCTGGAAGCTCCCGTTCACGGCGGTCTCGAAACGAAACGCGCGAGCTTCGAGGTTCTGTTTGATGGCGAACCCGCCCCTCTGCTGTACGTGCAATCGAGCCAGATCAACTTGCAGGCTCCGTACTCTGTCACGGGCCGCGACCAGGTGAAGATCGAAATCCGCGAAGCCGGCGAGAGCAAGCTGACCATACTCGCTCCAGTTGCGGCCGCCGGGCCCGCGGTGTTCACTGTCG
>DATMXS010000078.1:0-4078 GCA_035561355.1 Bryobacteraceae bacterium
GGGCGAAGCGTCTACGGTGTGTCCCAAACGGCCCGCCACGAACGGAACCGGAAGATCAGCTACTTCTTCGGACGAGCGCCGGTTTGGTTCGAGGCGTCGCAGCTTCCACTGTATGCCGCCACCATCCTGCTTTCTTTCGAAATCCGCATAGTAGAGATAATTGCTGCTCAGCGAGTAGCCCCACCAGCCGGATGTGAACGCCGGAACCAGTACCTGTTCCGGGCCGCCGCGCAACGGGACACGCAACAGCGAGTTCTCCTCACCGTATCTCCGCCTGGCATAGTACAGGAACGCCCCATCCGGGGATACAGTCGCGCCGGCGCCGCCCTTTCGGGTGGTCTGGGCGGCTGTTGTTGACGGTTCACCATCCGAGCGCGCATCGATTTTCCAGATCTGGTCACTTCCCGTTCGGTTGGAGGTGAAGTAAATCCAACGGCCATCGGGTGACCATGCCGGGATGACGTCCTCGGCTGGATGATTCGTCATGCGACGGGATCTTCCTCCAGAGGCGCTGACGATGTAGATCTCAGGATTCCCCGAGGCGGCCGAATCGAAGGCAATCCACTGGCCGTCATGGGACCAGCGGGGGGCACCACACTTTCCGATATCGGTGACCCGAAGCGGATTCGATCCGTCCGCGTCCGCCACCCAGATCTCGAAAGCCCCCGATCGATCCGAGGCGAAAGCGATGCTCCTGCCATCCGGCGAGAACCGTGCCAGCCCTTCGGCTCTCGTCGAGGAGATCAGCCTCTTCGGTTCGGGGCGTCGTTTGGGTTCGGGGCCAGGGTTGCCGACGTCCAGCGACCAGATATCCTTGTCCTCCGATTCCCGGGCGTATACGACGTGATGCCCGTCCCGGGACACCGCGACGTCCACCACGTCGCTCCCCGCCTCGACAATCAAACGTACCGGACTGCCGTCAACAGGAACTCGCCAGAGTTGTCCGCCATGGGCCCAAATCAACTCCCTTCCATCGCGCGCCCACGCAAGTGCGGTGCGCACCGGCCCGTTGGAACCCCGATGGGCCACCTGTCTGGCATCTCCGCCCGAGGCGGGCACCAGCATGAGCTGATGCTCGCAAGATGAGGACTGACGAAGAAAGGCCACCGTTTTTCCGTCCGGCGAATAGGCCGGATCGCCGTCGCCCGGAGAGTTTCCCGGAGGGCGCGTTATTCTTGCCGGGTTTGCGGAAGACAGTGGGAACGAAACCAAGCTCATGGATTCCTCGCCAGGCAACTGCTGTGCGGCGGTTAAGGTGAGTCCGTCCGGAGCCCACGCGATTTTGGCGAGGGCCCGCCGCCCCCAAAGAGGGCTGTGGATCCGAGTGAGCTTTCGCTCTCTCCCGCCGGTGGCCGGCACGATCAGGATGTCGAAGTATTCGGAAGCTGTGACTTGACGGAGAAACGCGATAAGCCGGCCGTCCGGAGACCAGGATGGATTGGTATCCAGTTCCGGCGTCGTGGTCAGCCGGAGCGGCTCCGGTGCTCCGATCGACATCACATAGATGTCTTCGTTGTCCCGCTCGGCGCCGTTCCACTGAAACGCGATCTGATTCCCATGCGGGGAGAAGCTCGGATTCACTTCCGAACCAGGGTAGGTTGTTAACGGCTGGGGCAGTACCGGCGAATCACGCGTTCCGGACTTTGGCCGCCACCAAAGGAGGATCGACGCCGCCAACACGATGACTACACCACTCAGCAGGAGTGCCCTTCGAGCGGAAACCCGACGCGACCCTGCGCCGGCAACCGAACGCGGGTCCACGCCGGGATCCGGAGCGGCCGTCAAGCGGATCACAGGCGCGTTGAAACGGTAGCCCGCCTTGGGAACAGTTTCGATCCAACGGCTCCCTTCCGCACCCAGAGCCTTTCGCAGAGTCGAAATCTGATAGGTCAGATTTCCCTCCTCGACGAACGACTCATCCCAAAGCGCCCGGATCAATTCCTGCTTCGAAAGCAGCCGGCCGTCGCTCTCGACGAACAGCGCGAGCAGATGGAACGTTTTGGGGGCGAGGTGAACCGGCTGGGCGTCGCGCGTGAGAGTGCGGGAAGCGATGTCGAGGCGAAAAGAGCCAAATCCATACAACGTATTGAATTCGCGGCCCATATTGCTTCCAGGAATTTCCTAATCACTTCCAGGAGTTTCCAAAGGAAAGCCTCACCCGAACCCGCCTGCTTCAAAGGACCTGCTTACGCGCCCGCTCTCACCATTGCGGCATGACCCACCCGCTCCACAGCCCTGGCCGTCGTTTTCCGACCGGCCGCGGCACCTGCCTTGTGGCTATGGTTGTGCCGCTCGTGACCGCGGTCAATGCCTCCTGCCCGATCGATCCGGAGCGACCTGAGACCATCCAATTGCAGGCTTGCCGCCCAACGCCGATCAGCCCGGCAGAGAAGGCGATCGTTCTCGCTGCGCTGCCCACCGAGGGAGAAGTGATGAACCTTGGAAAGAGCGACATCGAAAAGCTGGACGCTGTACGGCATGTGCTGCGATTTCATGACCGTGATAAGGTGTACGACCTGAAGGTCGTCGATGTTCCGCAAGCCTGGACCGGCCTATATCGCCGCGGAGTTCTGCTGATCTCCCTGCCAGCCCTTAAGATGCTCACCAGCGGCGAACTGGTAGCGATCGTTGCGCACGAAGTGGGACACGAATATGTTTGGGAAGCTTTGGAGGCGGCGAGGGCCGAAAGGGACGAGGCTCGCCTCCGATCCCTCGAACTCGCTTGCGACGCCATCGCAGCGATTACTCTGACAAGAATCGGCGTCCCTCCGGATCGCCTCACGTCGGCATTGGATCGGGTATTCACCTACAACCACCGTCATTTTGGAATATCCCGGAACCACGCCAGCTATCCCGATCTCAATGAGAGGCGCGCCGTGGTGGCTCGCGCCGCCCGTGTGAGCGGGGTCGAACAAAACCGCGGAAGGCCCTGAGAATTAAAATGGTCGGGCGTGGGTCATCCGGAAATAGAAGCCCCACGCACCCGATCGATTACCAGCCTTGATGCCTTAGACGTGGCACTCGCGAAGACGTTCGCCGAAATGCTTCGAACTTTAGTAGGAAGGACCGGGACGAGCCTTTTTTCGGAGAACGGGGGAGGCTGCGTATTCCGAATTTCGATGCTACTCCCCCCGTAGCGCGACCGCGGGATCGACACGCGTTGCGCGCCGGGCAGGCAGATAGCTGGCCAGGAGCGCTACCCCGATCAACAGCACCGACACGGTTACGAAGGTCGCCGGGTCAGCGGGGTCAATGCCGAAGAGCATGCCGCGGAGCAGACGCGTGAGGGCCAGCGCCCCGGCGATACCGATGCCGACACCGGCGAAGGCGAGCAGCGCCGCATGCCGCACCACCATCGAGAGCACGTTCGACCTCGCCGCGCCCAACGCCATTCTGATGCCGAACTCGTGCGTGCGCTGGGTGACCGTGTAGGCGATTACACCGTAGATGCCGATTGCCGCCAGCGTCACCGCCAGTGCTGCGAAGGCGCCCAGCAACAGCATATTGGTGAGCCGCCCGGAGACGGAACTCGTCACCACCTGCTCCATGGTCCGGATCCTCGTCACCGGCACGCCCGGATCGACCGCCTTCACGGCGCTGCGGATCGCGGAAGACAACGCCAGCGGGTCGCCATCCGTCCGGACCATCAACGAAAGGACGCGCGGCATCTGGTATGCCGAGATGTAGAAGCGCGGCTCGGCCGGGCTGTCCAGCGCGGCGTCCCGCGAATCGCCGACCACGCCGGCAACGGCAACCATCGGCCCGCGCCGTTCCGGAGTGCCCCACTGGAACCGCTTGCCCACGGGGTCCTCATCCGGCCAGTAGCGCCGTGCCATCGCCGCGTTCACCACGACCGTCATCTGCGCGGTGTCGAACCACTTCATCATCTCGGCCGGTCCGGAAACGGCGGGAAGCACTCCATCTGCCTGCGTGAAGAGACGGCCTTTGAGAAGCGGAATGCCCATTGCGCGGAAGTATTCGGGGGTGGCGACGTGCTGGCTCGCCTCGGGGAAATGGCCGCGCTGCGGCACGGGCTTTCCCTCCAGATAGAACGTCGCCACAGCGCCCGCCCCGGAGA
>DATMXS010000079.1:0-22888 GCA_035561355.1 Bryobacteraceae bacterium
GCCGGTCCTGCTTCTTGAGGGTTCCGAAGGAGCCGATGTTCGCGAACGAGAAGGAGATGTAGAACTGGTTTTCGTTGCGTGTCGCGAACCCGAGACGGCGATACTGGACGCTGAAGCCGCAGCAGTCCGTGTTGTACGTCACCTGCGCGGTGGAGTAGAGCATCACGCCTTCCCGGAAGTTGTAGGTGCTGCGGAACGCCGCGTTCCAACCCCGGCGGTTGTCATGGCCGATTCCGAAGAGGCCGCTGAACTCGTTCGCACCCGGCGTGAGGAAGCGCTCACTCCCGTCAAAAGCGGGATCCAGCCGTACGCGCCGAACGATGTTATGTGCGACAGAGACATAGTAAATGCCAAATCTGCCGTCGCCGCTGATGCCACTATTAGTCCACTTCCGGGCGCGCGCGGGATCGTAATCGGCACGCCATTCTATCCCGAAGCCTGGCTTGGGACTGGCGCGGACCACGGAGACGATTGGCGAGTACCGCCGCGGCCGGTCGAGAAACGCGTACGGGGTCAGGTCGAGCGAACTGAACAGGACGTTGCGCTCGCCGGGCCGGATCGCGCCGCCAAAGTCCGGATCGAAAAATCGGCGTTGCCAGAGTTGCCAGGAGAACAACTCCTCTACATTGCCATTCCGCTTCGCGTAGATGCGGTTGGTGATCGAGAGATCCGCCTCCGTCGTGTTCGAGTAAAGCTCGGTGTCGTCGAACCGAACGAGACTCTGGAAATCATTGACGCCGCTGACATGGCGAAAGGAGACGCGGGGCTCGATGACGTGCTTCACCTTCTCACCGAGCCAGCCGGGGCCGTCATATATACGCGCGAGCGACGGCGGCACCAGGGCGACGGAAAACTCGCGTCCGTGGCGGGCCGTATCGCGCCCGATGACGCGATCGCCCTCTATGCTCTCGCCCCAGCGGGACTCGCGCAGGGCGAAGCTCGGAACGATGCTGAAGTCTTTCCAGCGCAGAACCGTCATGACGCTGGGATAGACATCCAGGCGGTCCATGTACTGGCTCGTCTGGAAGAGAGGCTGGTCACGCCGCAGCAGGCCCGCGCTCGATTCCCAGGAAACCCACACAGGCACGTTCTTGAAGAGCTTTCGGTCGCGGCTGACGAACCGAAGTTCGGGCAGCTTGCGGATCGTAACGCTCTGATTCTCCTGAAAGTCCGCAAACCGGAAGGCCTGGAGCCGGTCAAAAGCGGCATCAAAATTGTAACTTGACCAATCCTTACTCAGGAAGCCCACGCTGTGCACTTCCGACGAGATTGCCTCAACGAAGGTCTCGGTGAACGCCTGCCGGAAGGTCATTGAACTGAGGTAGTTCGCTTCGGTGCGGGCGTACCAGCCACGGCCGAGATCGCTGCGGCCCCGGAAGGAGAAAAGCAGTCCGCCTTCCTTCACGCGTTCGCCGCCGGCCTGCTTCAACCCGCGGTCATTCACACCATATAGGTACAGGTCAAAATCCGTACGATCGCTGGGCTTGCCTCGCAGGTCCACGGTGTGGGCGACGCCGCGCTGCGTGAAGTACTGCGCGCGGTAACTCGCGTCGTAACTCCGGTTGATAGCCCAATAATATCCACCGCCGAACATCTTGCCGCGGCGCGAGCTGTTCCCGGCGTTCGGCGTAAGGAAGCCACTCTTTCTCGGCAAGCGCTCGAGCGATTTCCGGAAAAACGGCGCATAGAAGATGGGCACGTTCCGGAGCCGCAGGAAACTGTGGTGCGCGATCGCGCGATCATTCGGGATGACGTCGAACTTAGGGCCTTTCAGCTTCCACCACGGGTCGGGCATGCGGCAGTTAGTGATGAAGCCGTCGTAGAGAATATAACGGTCCTGGAGACGCTCGGCCCATTTGCCCTCGAAGTAGAAAGGGTTCGAAGTAGTAAGTACGCCGGGTCGCGCCTCGATGTGCACGGGGGCGACGCCACGGACATCGTAGAACCTGCCTGTCTCCTTCTCAACGTTGTACTCGGCGCGATCGGCCCACAACTCCTCGCCACCCTCAAAGTGCTGGAGATAAACGTTGCCGCGCGCTTCGGCCTCACCCGTTTCCTGGTCGTAATCGATCTCGTCGCCGCGAATCAGAAAGCGATCCGTCTGTACGCTCGCCTTACCGCGGAGGTGATATTTGGAACCCGTTTTTTCCTGATCGTTCGCGGTGACGCGCGCGATCATGCCGGGCGCCAGGGGCTCCGGAGGTGTCACACGCATCGGCTTTCCGACAGGTGACGCGGCGGCCGGAGCGGCTGCTGGAGGCTTCAGATCATGCGACGAACGGGGCGGCTGCTGAGCCGGCGCGATGGCGGCGCAGAGGAGAATTGCAAATAGAACGTGACAAAACGTGCGAATTATGTTACTAAACGCTTGAAAGGACAAGCGCGGCAAAAGGCCTAGGAGCGTCAACCGATCATCCTATCACGGTGCGCTGTGGATGCTGAACGGCCTGGAACGAGCGAGCGAACAAGTGCGTTGCAACTCATGCGGTACCTCCTTCTCCGACGATGAAAAGCGGTGTCCGCAGTGCCAGCGGCGCATCCAGACGATTGTGATGCCGGATACGGTTTCCTCGGCTGTCGCTTACGACCGGCGCCCGGAACAGGTCCAGACTGCCGATCCGGGAGCTGAAACGCAATCCGGCACGCACAGCGGCCCGCCGCGCCAGCAGCCGCTCTTCGCCCAGAAGGTGATTCCGTTTGAAAGCCTGGTGACGACGCGCCGGCAGTACGGCCGCCGCCGCGAAGCGCCTAGGGTGGAGACGGAGACGCCGCGCCCGCGAACCCGCGCGTCGCAGACGTCGTTCGAACTCCGCGCTCCGGCCATCCACGCACCCGCCACGGCAGCGCCCTCAGCGGGAGAAGCGCCGGTTGCATCTCCGGGGATCCGTGCGCGCGCCGCGGCGGTGGACCTGGTGTTCTGCGTTATAGGCATAGGCGTCTTCGCGGTGACCTTTCAACTGTTCGGAGGCGCGTTCTCGTTCGGAAACCCGGCCAGGATGTGGTGGGGCGCCACCGGAGGCCTGCTCGTACTCTCGTATCACCTCTTCTTCGCGATGACCGGACACAATACGGCCGGGATGCGCTGTTACGGTCTTACCTTGGTGACTTTCGACGGCGGCGAGCCCGATGCCCGCCTCCGCGTTGTTCGCCTCTTCTGGACGCTGCTCTTTGCGGCGGCGTTCGGATTCGGGCTGCTGTGGGCGTGGTTGGACGACGAGCGCCTGGGCTGCCAGGACCAGATCACCAAGAGCTACCCCGCACCGCGCGAGAGCAGCGGCACTCTGCGGCGGCGATAACCGCCGCGGTACCGCTGCTTTTGCGCGTTCAGTGTGCCACGGTGGTCTCACTGAGCGTCCGAATCGTGATGGCTGATGCCCGGCCGGGGCCATGGTATACCCGCTGCGTGGCCTTCTGGAAATCAGCCTCAGTGGCGGCGTACATCTTCTCCACGTACTTCTGCGGGTTCAGATCCACAAGCGGGAACCAGGTGCTCTGTACGTGCACCATCATGCGGTGCCCGCGGCGGAAAGTGTGATACACATCCGGCATGGCGAAGCCGACGGCCGCAGCCTGGCCCGGTTGGAAGGCCTCGGGTTTCTCGAAGCTGACCCGGAAGCGGCCGCGGAAGGGCTCGCCGCGAACTAACTGCTGATAGCCGCCCATGTGAATATTTGTGGGGTTCGGATCAGGGTCAGGATAAGTGCCCGGATAGACGTCAACCAGCTTGACGACGAAATCGGAATCGGTCCCGGTAGTGGACACGTGCAACGAGACATCAATAGGACCGGCGACCGTCAGGTCCTCCTCGAGTGGCTCAGTCTGGTAAACGAGCACGTCCGGCCGACGCGAAGCGAAGCGCTGGTCCGAGGTCATGTAGTTATAAGACATGCCGAACGTCGTCTCATCAGTGAAGGGGACCGGCTTGGCAGGGTCGCTGACGTATTCGTCGTATCCTTCCTCGCGCGCCGGCTGAGCGCCGAGCTTACCGCCAGGGAGTAGGTACATGGTGCGCTTGGAGGCGTTTTTCGGGGGCCAGGCGTCCGTTCGGCGCCACACGTTGCGGCCGGTTTCGAAGACGAACGCCTCCGGGATCTTCGGCTCGCCCTTGTCCTTGAGGTGGCGCACGAAGAACGGCAGCATGATCTCATCCCGAAAGTACTCGCCCGTCTTTGAACCGAACCGAACATTGCCGAGGCGGTCGCCATCGCCCATCCAGCCGCCGTGCGACCACGGCCCGATGACGAGTGTGTTGGTCGCGCCCGGACTCTGGCGTTCGGCGGACTGGTAGACCGCCATAGGCCCGACAACGTCCTCGGCATCGAACCACCCGCCCACAGTCAGCATGGCCGGTTTGACGTTCTTCAGGTGCGGCCGGATGTTCCGCGCTTTCCAGTACGCGTCGTAGCGGTCATGCGAGAGGATCTCCTTCCAGTACGCAGCCTGCGTGCCGAAGATGGCCGGGTCCACCTGGCCGAGCGGCCCGAGTCTCAAGAAGAAGTCATACCCGTCGGGCGTACCGGGCTTGTACTCCACCGACTGCGCGAGTTTCCCGGGCGGTACCCAAGGTTTCCCGAAGAACAGGAAGAAGTTGGCGGTGTGGGCCAGCATGAGCGCGCCGTTGTGCCGCCAGTCATCGCCCAAAAACCAGTCGGCGATCGGCGCCTGAGGGGAGGACGCTTTGAGGGCGGGATGCGCATCAATGGCCGCCATTGCGGCGTAGAAGCCCGGATACGAAATACCCCAGATCCCGACCTTGCCGTTATTGTTCGGGACGTTCTTCACGAGCCAGTCGATGGTGTCGTACGCATCAGTGGATTCATCCACGTCCTTAGGGCCGCGGTTCGCGTTATAGGGCCGAACGTTCACGAACTCGCCTTCGGAGGCGATACGGCCGCGCACATCCTGGTACGCAAAGATGAAGCCCTCTTTGACGAACTTCTCGATATCGCCGCCGCGGTAATTGTCCGCGCCATAAGGACTCACGGTGTACGGCGTGCGTTGCAGCAGGATCGGCCAGGCCTGGGAACTGTCTTTCGGCACGTAGACCGCCGTGAAGAGGCGGACGCCGTCGCGCATGGGGATAAGGTGCTCGTACTTCGTGTAGTGGGAAACGAAGTACTCGCGGCGCTCCGCCTCTTTTGAAGGCTCCTGGACCGCCGCGCAAAGCGTTGCTGCGAATAGAAGCGTGAAGGCGCCAATGGATCGGTGCATAAAAGGATCGTACCCCACGGTACGATGGCTTGTAGGGATGCTCTCGATGACGCGCGCCGTTCTTTGCCTGTTCGCCGCCGCCGTTTCACCCGCTGGAGCTGAGTGGATCATTGCGGGTTACCTGGGCGGCGCATCTCACGATGACACTTCGCTCCGCGTGAACCAGCCGGAGTTGGGCACAAACGTTCGATTCCGCGACCTGCAGTACCGAAGTAACTCGTTCGATCACCCGTTGTATTACGGAGCGCGAGGCGGGTACTTCTTCAATCGGCACTTCGGGATTGACGTCGAACTGATCCACGTGAAGGCGTACGCGCGCACATTGCAGGCTGCCGAGGCGTCCGGCACGATCGAAGGACGGCCGGTGTCCGGGCGCATTCTGCCCGCGACCGTGCTGGACCGCTTCAGCATGTCCCACGGGGTGAATTATCTCTTCACCAGTTTTGCCGCCCGGCACGATTTCATGCGTCCGCCGGGCCGGGACCGCGGCCCCATCACCGTTTTCGCGCGAGTCGGTGGGGGGCAAAGCATCCCGCACGCGGAGAGCGCCTTCCGGGGAACGGAGGTGGAGCACTATGAGCTCGGCGGGGTTGCGGTGCAGGTCGCAGGCGGGGTGGAGTTGCAGGTGTGGCGAAGCCTCGGAGTGCTTCTGGAGTACAAGTACACGCGCGGCAGGCAGAGCGTGGACGTGGCGTTCGGAGAAGCGGAAGCGCGGCTCAAGACGCACCACGGCATCTTCGGGGTGGTCTGGCACTTCTGACGCCCTGTGGTTTCGGACTCGCGTGGTGCGCCATAATCGCGCTAATGAGCCGCATTCTTCTGGCGGATGACAGTCCTCATGCGCAGCGCATGGGCGAGCGCATCCTGCGCGACGAAGGTCACGAGGTTGTCACTGTAACGGACGGCGACACTGCCGTGATGCGTCTGGCCGATGCCGACCCGGACCTGATACTTGCGGATGCGTACCTGCCCGGCAAATCGGGTTACGACGTTTGCGAATACGCGAAGAAGCATCCCCGGCACCGTCACGCACGTGTCGTGCTGATCGCAGGCCTGCTGGAGCACGTGGACGAGGAGCTCGCGCAAATGGCAGGTGTGGACCTGGTGCTGAAGAAGCCGTTCGAGGCGTCTGCAATGATCGCGGCCATCAGGCCGCTGATTGAGGCGGCGGAGGCCGAACGCGCGGCACGACCGGAGGCCGAACCGGAACCGGCCGCGGCTGCGGTCTCCAATCCTGCGCCCGGGGCGGAGCCTGAAGCGCACGTTCCGCCGGCCAGCGTGGCGCCTGCGGAGCCGGAGGCTGTGGAACCTGCAATCCCGGCGGACCCATTCACGAACGTCGATGCCGAACGCGTACGCGCCGCCATCGTGGTGGCGCTCGACCGCGCGATGCCCACGCTGATCGACGAGCTCACAGGCAAAGTCCTGATCGCGCTCGGAAAGTAACAAAGATCTGCCGCATCTGATATACAAGACCTATAGATGCCCGAAAACAGTTTCGATGTGGTTTCCAAGATCGACCTGAACGAGGTCACGAATGCCATCAACCAGGCTCTCAAAGAGATCTCCGTCCGATATGACCTGAAGAACGCGAAGTCGTCCATAGAGCTGAATGAAAAGGACCACAAAATTGAGCTCGCGAGCGCGGACGAGTTCAAGCTGCGCGCCGTCACCGAGGTCCTCGAAGGCAAGCTCGTGAAGCGCGGCGTTCCGCTGAAGGGTTTAGAGTTCGGGAATATCATCCCGGCGGCCGGATCGAGCGTGCGGCAGGAGATCACCATCCAGCAAGGCATCCCGATCGAGAAGGCGCGCGAAGTCGTGAAGAAGATCAAGGACGCCAAGATTAAGGTGCAGGCCTCGATTCAGGGCGATACGGTTCGCGTAACCGGCAAGAACCGCGATGACCTGCAGAAAGTGATCCAGTTGCTGAAAGGGTCGGACTTCGGCATCGACATGCAATTCACGAACTACCGGACGATCTGAGATGGCGCGCCGGATCGAAAGCCTGATCCTGAGCGGCCCGGCAGGGAAGTTGGAAGCGATTCTGGAAGAACCCGAGGACGCGGAGCCTCGGGAGTGCGCGCTGGTATGCCACCCGCACCCGCTGTACGGCGGGACCATGCACAACAAGGTGGTTCACCGGCTGGCGCGGGGCCTGCGGCGGAACGGCGCCGCGGTGCTGCGGTTCAACTTCCGGGGAGTCGGATTGAGCGAGGGCGTCCATGATCGCGGGCATGGAGAACTCGATGACGCGGCGGCCTGCCTGAACTGGTTGAGGGACCGTTATCCGGACCTGCCCTACACGGTGGGCGGGTTTTCGTTCGGGTCGCGAATCGCTCTGCGGTTGGGATGCGGACTGGGAACGGCTGCACGCATGATCGCGGCCGGGTTTCCGACGGGCCGGACAGACATCTCGGGTCTGACCCTATGCCGGCGCCCCAAGGTATTCATCCAGAGCACGCACGACGCGCACGGGCCGAAGGCAGAACTCGAAGCGCTATTCGAGACGCTCGCCGAACCGAAGCGTCTGATATGGATACCTGCTCGCGACCACTTCTTCGATGGCGCCCTCGCAGAATTCGAACAGGCCGTGTTCGGTTTGGGTTCTGCGGCGGCTCCGAAAATGGCAAACGGCTAGACTACGGCGCCGGCGTGGCGCAACTCGCGCTCGACCCGGCGGGTGGCCCGCTCACTGATCAGATCCGCGACGCGGCCAAGTAGACCGGGGAGATCCTCCGGAGCAATCAGCACGGTGTCACCAGAGCGGGCGCGGCTACGGGTGGCCTGATACGTAGTGACGATCGCGGTGGCGGGCTTGTACTCCATCATCCGGGCGTAGGCGAGCACTTTCAGACCCGCTTCAGGGGACTCCATCCGGAGGTCGCTCAAAACCAGTTCGTATTCGCGACCGTCCAGCTTGCCGATCGCCTCAGCGGCAGAAGCGGCCGGGTCTACATGGTACCCGCCTGCTTCGAGGACCGTCTGCAGTGTGAGGCGTGACGTGAGATCGTCGTCAACCAGTAGAACACGGGCCAACTCGAGTCCACGCTTGCGGGTGCGTAAGGACTTCGCCATCTCCGCGGCTTGTTTCCTTTCCGTCAATTGCTAAGGCAAGTGTACCGGAAGCTCCCTTTAAAAGCCATGGAAAAAGATGCACTACATCCGTAGTGTAGGTAACGCACCACATTTGTCGTAGTAACAGGTGTGGGCACTGATTACCCCCACGCGTACAATGACTTCGCGGCAACCCTCGCAACAGAATGCCGGGCCCTTCCTGATCCCGGCTCAGTGATATACCCACTGCGATTGTAGGATTGCGAGTCCGGAATCTGGAGGCCGGGACGCAGTCTCCGCACACGCCGAGACCGTCCGATCAGGTCACTGGGAAGATTCCCGGCCACCCGCCTCAGAGGTTCCGAAGACCCTCTGAAAGATCCGGTCCACATTGCGGAGCTGGCGGTCCAGACGGAAACTCTCCGCGATTCGCTCGCGGGGCAGAACAGCCGTGATTGCCGGATCCGCCTCGACGCTGGAACGGAAGTCCACGCCTTCTTCCCAAGCCCGCATTGCGTGGGCCTGAACGATTCGGTAAGCCTCTTCGCGCAGCATTCCAGCCGCCGTCAGATCGAGCAGGAGCTGGCCGGAGAACACCAGCCCGCCTCCTGCTTCGAGGTTGAGGAGCATGCGGTCCGGGAAGACACGCATCTCGCGGACCAGCCAACTCGTTCGCGCAAGCAGGTAGTCGGTGAGGATGGTGGAATCCGGCAGGATCACGCGCTCGACAGAAGAGTGGGAGATGTCACGTTCGTGCCACAGCGCGATGTTCTCGAAAGCTGCCTGAACATTTGCGCGGACAACCCGCGCGAGGCCGCAGATCTGTTCACAGGTGATCGGGTTGCGCTTGTGCGGCATGGCGGAACTGCCCTTCTGCCGTTTGCCGAATGGCTCCTGGGCCTCCCGGACCTCGGTCCGCTGAAGGTGCCGGATTTCGAGCGCGATCTTTTCGAGCAGGGCGCAAACCAGCGCGAGAGCGGCAATATAGGCCGCGTGGCGGTCGCGCGAGATTACCTGTGAGGCGATGGGGGCAGGCCGCAGCCCCAGCCGGGCGCAGATACGCTCTTCCGCATCGGGTCCGATGTGGCCAAACGTGCCGACCGCGCCGGAGCTCTTCCCAACCGCCATATCCGCAGCGGCCGCCCGGAACCGCTCGAGGCCGCGTGTAGCCTCGTCGTACCACAGCGCGAGTTTAAGCCCGAAGGTAATGGGCTCGGCGTGGACTCCGTGGGTGCGCCCCACTTGCACTGTGTCCTTGAATTCAAAGGCCCGTGACTTCAGTACTGCACGGAGCGCCTCGATGCCCTCATCGATCTGACTGGAGGCCTGGCGGATCTGCAGCGCCTGGGCCGTATCTACTACATCGTTCGAAGTCAATCCATAGTGGAGCCAGCGTGACGCATCGCTTCTTCCTGCCGCCGCCAGGGTTTCTGCTACGGCGGTAGTAAATGCGATGACATCGTGTTTCACATCCTGCTCAATCTCCAGGATTCGCGTTACGTTGACACCAGCGTGCTGGCGTAGCGCTCGTATGGGCTCTTCGGGCACCTCTCCGAGCTCGGCAAGCGCCTCTGAGGCGGCCAGTTCCACCTCCAGCCACGTTCGGAACTTATTCTCGTCACTCCAGATCCGGCCCATTTCGGGCCGCGTATAACGTTCAATCATGCTTGTTCTTTACCTGCTTACGCTTAGTTCGAGCGAGCTTCCCGCGCGAACTCCCGTTCAGTAAACGAATGTCCCGGCGGGACGGCCGTGCGCAGCCACAACGATCCGGGTGGCCAGGCCTCGGCGGTCGAGGGCCTGCCTGGCGGCGATTTCAGCCAGCGCCGGGTGGTTGTTGTTCTCGCTGAGGTGCGCCAGAACCACGGTTTCGGTGCTGGTATCCATATCATCGCGCAGGAACTCCGACGCAACCTCGTTCGAAAGGTGTCCCTTTCGTCCCATCACACGCTGCTTGACGGACCATGGGTACGGCCCAACCTTCAGCATATCGAGGTCGTGGTTGGATTCGAGGATCAGCAGATGCGTGCCACGCAGGTTTTGCTTGACGTTCTCGGGCATATAGCCGAGATCGGTGACCAGCCCAACCTTTATCCCCTGCGCGCGGAAACAGAACCCTACAGGGTCGATCGCATCGTGGGGAATTGTGAAGGTGTCCACTTCAATGTCGCCGATTACAAGGCGGGTGCCCGCCTGAAACGTCTCCAGCTTCGGCTCATATCCGTTGAAACATACGCCGGGCGCTGCGATCCGGGTCATGTAGACGGGGATGTTCAGCCTTTTCGCAAGCACGGGCAAGCCTGCGACATGATCGCTGTGCTCGTGCGAGATGATGATGGCGTCCAGCCGCGAGGCATCTTCACCCTCAGCCGCGAGGCGTTCACGAATCTGCTTACAGCTCAAGCCGGCATCGACGAGCAGGCGCGTGCGCTCGGTCGCAATCAGCGCGCAGTTCCCCGAACTGCCGCTGGCCAGTATGCTGACTTTTACGATGGGGTCCTCCGGGAGACCTTCCTTTGTAGCACGGCGCGCTATTTCGCGGCGGCGCGCCCCAGGATCGAAACCACCTCGCTGCCTCCGAACGCAGTCTTGGCGACTGTGAGGCCCAACAACCGGAATCCCTCGGCTCCAGCCTGCTCCAGTTCCTTTTGCATCGTGGATGTCTTGGCCGTCGCGAGCAGGAGATATTCGTGACGCAGCGCGTCAGACGCTTCGTCGCGTTCCATCAGGACGGCGACTTCCCTACCCCCGAACTTCGATTCGAACACCGTCTGGCCGCAATACGTGTAGCCTTCGGCAGCCGTCGCCTGCATCTCCTTCTGCATGGTTGAGGTTTTCCCGGTTGCGAGCAGGCGGTACTTCCGTCGCCCCGGCGAGGATGTATCGCGAGCCATCACCACGACCACCTCGTTACCGCCGAATGCGCTCTCGCCGCCCATGGCGGACGAGTAGACGAAGCCGCGCGCAGCAGCCTCGTTCATTTCCTTCTCCATCGTTGACGTTTTGCTGGTGGCAAGGAGCCGGTACTCGAATTTGGCGGCGCCTTCCGCGGCCCATGCCGCACCCGCCAGAACAAGGAGGAGAAAAAATGTTCGAATAGACATCTGACGCAAGTATATAGGCGTCTCCGCCAGCGTACAATGGTTCTTTCCGATGAAAGTCCGCGTCTTCGTCTCTCTCAAGCCCACTGTGCTCGATCCGCAGGGGCAGACTATCCGCGCCGCGCTGAACGGCCAGGGGCACCGCACCGTACACGACGTCCGCCAAGGCAAGTTCTTCGACATCCAGCTCTCGCCGGACGCCACGCTTGAAACAGCCCGTTCCGAAATGGAACAGATTGCACGCGACGTCCTCGCCAACCCGGTGATCGAAGAGTATCGCGTCGAGTTCCTGGATTAGCAGCGGGCGGCGGCCGCGGGCAACCGTTGTTCCGGACCCGAATAGCGCTAGACTTGCCTCATGCTGACTCGACGGGAAATCCTGGGCGTGTTGGGCGCGGTTCCAGCCGCTGATTTGCTTTGCCCCGGTAAGCTGTACGCGCAAGCCGCGGCAACGTATCCTCGCAGGCTGCTCGGGCGCACGGGCCGCACGGTGGCGCCGCTCGCGCTTGGCGGCCAGGCATCGCTCCAGTGGACGAAACCGGGCATCGACCCGGCGGACATCATCGTGCGCGCGGTTCAACTCGGGCTGAATTACCTGGACACAGCCAACGCCTACGGCCCCAGCCAGATGAATTACGGCGAGGCCTTTCGCCGCCTCCGGCTGACACCGGCCGCCTCCGGCTACGATCCTGCCCTGCGGCAGAAACTCTTCCTCGCAACGAAGACGACCCGCCGGTTCGGAGTTGACCCTGCAGGCAGCGGTCCGACGGCCGTCGATGAACTGACGCGCTCGCTTACGCAAATATTCGGGGATGGCAAGGGGACCATCCCGGAGGGCGCATACCTCGATTCCATTCAGATCCACAACCTGACCAGCTTCGAGCAGGTGAACCAGGTCTACGAAGGCTTCGCCGAACGCGCCTCACGGCGCCCGGAGCGAATCGGCGCCCTAGCCGCGCTGCTCGACTACCGCGACGGCACGAACTTCACTGGACTCAACCCCGAGCGGAGGCACTGGGTGCGGCACATCGGCATCACGGGACACCTCAGTTCCCCGATTCTGATGAGCGCGCTGCGGCGCGACAGTGAGAACGTGATCGACACCGTGCTGGTGGCGCTCAACGCGAACGACCGGCTGTGCAGCTCACACCAAAACAACGTGCTCCCGCTGGCGGTTTCGCGCGGACTGGGCGTGATCGCGATGAAGATCTTCGCAGATGGCGCATTCTACGGTAAGCAGCCGCGGTTCTCGCGGACTCCCGACGACGTCATCCTTACGGTTGGCGGGAAGCCGGGGACAACCGCAGCCGCCGACCTGGTCCGGTATCCGCTTTCACTTCCGGGCGTCTCCTGCGCGATCATCGGGACCGGCCACATCGACCGCGAGAAGCCGGAATCCGACCAGATGGTCGCGAACCTTACCGCCGCAGTGCAGGACATGCCCTCGGAGATCGAGCGGCAGCGGATCGAGAAGGATGCCGAACAGCGGCACGGCGTAGCTACGAACTATTTCCAGGAAAAGACCTCGGGGCTGATCCAGCCGGCGAACGTTCGTTCGCGCAGGGACGGCGACCGATTGATTGTCGAGTGGGATACGGCGTTCGCAGGTCCGGAGCCTATCCGGTCTTATAACGTGCTTGCTGGAAACCGCATTGTGGCATCGCTGCCGTTCCGGCCGCAGTTGACGGAGGCGCCCCTTTCGATTTCGGTGCCGGCGAAGGAAGCGGGCGATGGCGCCATGACGGTGGTCGCGTCGGAAGCGCTACCTATCCGGCCGCTCTAAATCGAAAACCTGTCCACTCAGTGGCGCTGGTAAAGACCGAGAAGGAAGGATGGTGGGCGATTAGGGACTTGAACCCCAGACCTCACGGGTGTGATCCGTGCGCTCTAACCAACTGAGCTAATCGCCCGCAGAATTCGATTGTAGACCAGATGCAGGGGGGCTGTCACCAGCAGTATTCCGTCCTACTCGATTTCGGCGATTACGTCGCCCGTTGAGACGGGCTGGCCTTCTTTTGCCTGCAGGGCTACGATGCGGCCGGATTTGGGGGCTTTCATTTCGTTCTGCATTTTCATCGCTTCTATCACGGCTATGCCCTGCCCCACTTCGATACTGTCTCCTGCCATTACGAGAACGCGTACGATCTTGCCGGGCATCGGCGCGATCACGCGTTGACGGCCTTGGCGGCCCGCGGCGCCTGACGTCCTTGTGAACTGTCTGGGATCGGCAACGTCGACGCTGTAGCGGCGCGGACCCACGTTGACCGCAATTCCGCCAAGTGTCTTCTCGATGCGCGCCTCATAACTGCGGCCGCCCAGCAGCACGGAGTAGATGCCCGGTTCCACCTCAACCACGGAAACGGGCCTGCCACTCGCTTTCCAATCCGCGCCATCACGCTCCAGGTCGATCTCGAACGGGCGTCCATCCACGGAGACTTTGGCCTTCATCCGAGCTGCTCCTCCCGGCCTGCCGTCAGCCATGCACTCTTCTTCGCAGCGGGCCGATCGCCATTGCGCGCTGCCGCCGCGTGCAGGGCCGCCACGAGCGCGGCCACGAATTCGGAATCCGGGTCGCTGCCGTTGGCGGACTGGCGCGCCAGGCACTCGTCAATGAACCCGGTGTGCAGGCGCGCGGCGCGGTATTCGGGGTCGGCAAAGACCTGGCGATAGAACGGCAGTGTGGTCTTGACGCCATCCACGGCGTACTCGTCAAGTGCGCGAACCATGCGGTCGATTGCGGTATCGCGGGTCGGTCCCCATACGGCCAGCTTCGCGAGCAGTGGATCGTATTCGAGCGGAACCGTCCAGCCGAGGTACACGCCGGAATCGAGGCGAATGCCGGGACCTGCGGGACGGCCGAGCTGCGTAACAGTACCGGGCGACGGGAAGAAGTTGTTGTACGGATCCTCGGCGTAGATGCGGCACTCCAGGGCGTGGCCGCGCCAGTGCACATCCTCCTGCGAGAACCCGAGCGGACCGCCGGCGGCGACCTGAAGCTGGAGGTGGACAAGATCGAGGCCTGTGACCAGTTCCGTGACGGGGTGCTCCACCTGGAGCCGGGTGTTCATCTCGAGGAAGTAGAAGTTGTTGCGCGTATCCACCAGGAACTCCACGGTGCCCGCGTTTACATAGCCCGCCGCACGCGCCACACGGACGGCGGCTTCACCCATACGCTCGCGCAACGCCGGATCGACGGACATGAGAGGCGAAGGGCACTCCTCGATTACCTTCTGATGCCGCCGCTGGATGGAGCACTCGCGTTCGCCCAGATGCACAACGTTCCCCCGGCAATCGCCGAACACCTGGATCTCAATGTGACGCGGGCGCTCGATGAGCTTCTCGATGTAGACCTCCGCATTTCCGAATGCGCGCTCGGCTTCGCTGGCGGCATCGCGAAAGGCGCCGATCAATTCGGCTTCGGCATCCACGCGGCGCATTCCCTTTCCGCCGCCGCCGTGCGCGGCCTTGAGCAGCACGGGATAGCCGAACCGGGCCGCTGCGGCCTGCGCCTCTTCTACGGAGAGCAGCGACTCGTCCGTCCCCGGTACCGAGGCGACCCCGGCGGCCTCGGCAGCCTGGCGGGCTGCAGTCTTCGAACCCATGGCGCGGATGGCAAATGCCGGCGGGCCAATGAAGGTCATGCCTGCGTGCTCGCACGCTTCGGCAAACTCCGCGTTCTCGCTGAGGAACCCGTAGCCGGGGTGAACGGCTTCGGCGCCGTGTCGGCGGGCAGCATCAAGGATGCGGTCGATCCTCAGATAACTGTCGGCGGATGGTGCAGGGCCGATATGTGCGGCTTCGTCAGCCATGCGGACGTGGAGGGCGGAGCGATCGACGTCGGAGTAGACCGCAACGCTCCCGACACCCAGTTCTCGAAGGGCCCGGATCACACGCACAGCGATCTCGCCGCGGTTTGCAACCAGCACTTTACGGAACATCGTAGCTTTGACAACCATGGTATCGTGGTGAAGCCCGCATGATTCGTGGCCATGACATTCAGGGTTCGCTGAAGAAGCGCGGCATTCGCCTGACGCGACAGCGCCAGATCCTCCTCGAACTAATCGAGAAATCCGGACAGCATCTCGACGCCGAAAAGCTGTACGAACTCGCCAAAGAGCGCGATCCGAAGATCAACCGGGTAACCGTGTACCGCACGCTCAAGATGCTGAAGGACGGGCAGCTCATCGACGAGCTCGACCTGATGCACTGGGAAGGCGGCCAGCACTATTACGAGTCGCGCGCGAAGCAGGAACACGCGCACGTGGTCTGCCTCAGGTGCGGCAAGGTGGAGGAGTTCTACGGCGAACCGCTGCACAGGCTTCGGCGGCAGATCGAAACGCACTTCGGTTTTCAGATCGTGGTAGCAAGAACGGAAGTCGGCGGGTACTGCTCGCACTGCCAGGTGCTGCGCGAACGGGAGATGAAGGATGCCGCGGGCGCGCCGGCAGCGCCTTTGCAGAAGGACCGCACCCGAGACGCGTGATGGGTACAGCCGACCGGCCCCGCGAGGGGACGCCGCCGGCGGCCCTGATCGTCACTAATCCCTCGGGTTCGCGAACACGAGTTGCCATCGAGCGATTCCCGTTTGCGATCGGCCGTCTTGGCGATAACGATCTGGTGCTGCGCGATGGCCGGGCCTCACGGCATCACGCGCGCATTGTGGCAGAAGGCGCCGGTTACGCCATCGAGGACCTTCAATCGAGTTACGGCGTGTTTGTGAACGGCGAACGCGTGGAGCGAACGCCGCTTCGCAACGGCGACCGGCTCGAGTTCGGATTCGCCGACTCGTACTCGCTCGTGTTCACACTCGATGACGCGCAGGCGCAGCCCACAACGGAGATCACGGCGGGCGGCGCGAACCTGGCGAAGCTGCGCGCGACTCTCGAAGTGGTCCGCGCGCTCCAGACATCGCTCTCCACCGATGAAGTACTCGCGGCGGTGGTGGAGGCAGCCTTGACAGTTACGGGCTGCGAGCGCGGCTTCCTGCTTCTGAGAAAAGGCGACGGCCTCGAGATTCGCGTCGCGCGTTCCCGCACCGGACCGCTGCCGGCGGAGGACCTTCGCGTTCCCACACGGCTACTGCTGCGCGCGCTGGCGCAACGCCGCGAGTTTCTTTCGATGAACTTCGATCCTTCTGAGGGCGAAGGCACCGAACGAACCATCGCCGACATGGAGTTGCGCAGCGTAGTGTGCCTGCCGCTCGTGCGAATTCGAGCCGGCCTCGTGGAGGAGACCTCATCGTTCACAGCGTTCGAGCACACGGTCGGCGTGCTTTACATGGATTCCCGCCTGGGAGCGGCGGACCTTTCGGCTGGAGGCCGTGAACTTCTGACGACGCTCGCGCTCGAGGCGTCCACGGTGCTCGAGAACGCGCGACTGATCGAGGAGTTGTGGGCGCGCCAGCGCGCAGAGCAGGAACTACGGATCGCGCGCGAGATCCAGACCAGCCTGCTGCCACGTTCGCTGCCGAAGGAAGGTTGGTTCCGTGCCGCAGGGTCGAGCACGCCCTCGCTTGAGGTCGGCGGCGATTGTTTTGATGTGCGGCCGATGGGCGCCGACGCATGGGTGAACATCGTGGCCGACGTCTCGGGAAAAGGAGTTGGCGCGGCGATCCTGGCAGCGCTGCTGGAAGGGATGTTTCTCGCGGCCCCCTACACGCGCATGCCGCTGAGCGAGATGCTGTCGCGCGTCAACCGTTTCCTGAACGAGCGTACCGGAGGCGAGCAGTACGCGACCGTGTTCTTCTGCATGATTGAGCGGAACGGGCGAGTCCGTTGGGCGAACGCGGGGCATCCACCGCCGCTGCTGGTCAGTGAGGACGGCCGCATCCGGGCGCTCGCTGCAGGTGGCGTGCCGATCGGACTACTCGAAGAGGCCGAGTTTCCGTCCGAGGAGGAGACGCTCCGCAGCGGAGACAAGCTGGTAATTTACAGCGACGGGCTCACGGAAGCGCAGAACCCGGATCGGCAGTTCTTCGGATCGAAGGGCCTGCGCGAGGCGGTAGCACGCTGTCATAGCGGCTCGGCCCAGGAACTCCACGACCGGCTGCTCGACAGCGTCCGCACCTTCACTGCCGGCGCCGAACAGCGCGACGATGTAACACTCGCAGTGCTCGAATACAAGCCGGAGGATTGATGCGCTATCTGCGTGTGGTCAACGTGACGCGGGATGCGGTGCTCGCCGAATCGGCGGGCGCAGCCACGAACAGCAAGGAGCGCCGCACCGGGCTATTGAAGCACACCTCCCTCGCCGAGGGCGAGGGCCTGTGGATCGGACCATGCGAAGCGGTCCACACGTTCGGGATGAAGTTCGTGATCGATGTGGTGTTTATCGACCGGAAGGACCGCGTCGTAAAGGTGCGCGAGGGCATGCCGCGGCGGCGGATCTCGGGGTGCTTCACGGCCGCTTCCGTGCTCGAGCTGCCGGCAGGAACTATCGAGCGGACGGGCACGGCTCGGGGAGATCAGCTTCAGTTAGAAAAGCTCGATGGTTTGTCGCGCGAGGGGATGCGCGCAGCTTCGGGTGTCGGGCGTTGAAGGGGAGATCTCTCATCGTGGCACACTGGAGGCAACTGGGGGGTAGGGATGGACTCCGACAAGCAGGAGCAGGGGCTGCGCCTCATTCACAACCTCGCCCAGAGCCTCGACCTAAGCCGCGAAGACATCGGCACGATGCTCGGCGTGACCGGCGCACAGGTGGTGGCTTGGGAAGACGGGACGCAGCCCTTGCCCGAAACCGTGCTTGGCAAGCTGCACTGCGCCAATAACGCGCTGGGTCAGCTTCTCACGATGTTTCTGCCGGCGCGCCTTCCGCAGGTGATCCGGAGGCGCGCCGACGCCTTCAATGGCGAGCGCGCGCTCGACTGGATCCTTGATGGACGCATTTCGGACGTCGCCGAGACCTACGATAGCGGCCTTTCCTATTTGCAGAAAACCGCTTGAAGAGAGCGGCGTCCGCTACAATTCATGCCGCACCTTGCGGTGTTCTTTGAGGATGCAGCGGTCCTGAACCACTTCAAGTCCGGCAGCGCGAGCACGTTCGGCGGCGGCGTCATGGACGATGCCTTCCTGGAGCCAGACCGCTTTCGCGCCGATTCGGATGGCGGCTTCAACAACGTCCGGGACGTGCTCCGGACGGCGGAAAACGTCCACGATGTCGATCCTCTCGGGAACGGAATCGAGATCGGGGTAAGCCTTCTCTCCCAGCACTTCGGACTCGCCCGGGTTCACCGGGATGATCCGGTAGCCCTGGCTTTTCATGTATTCCGAAACGCCGTAGCTGGCGCGCATCGGGCGGCTTGAAAGCCCGACTACAGCGATCGTTTTGGCGCCTTTCAGAAGCTCCGCGATACTCATTCGACCCCTCCGTCCAATTTCAGTATGCGACGGAAGCGCGCGACCTCGGCGGGGGTGAGGTGCCGGAACTCTCCTGGCTTGAGCTGGCCGAGTTCGAGGAATCCAATCTTCACGCGCTTGATCTTCTCCGCCATACGGCCGAAAAATTGGAACATGAGGCGGATTTGGCGGTGACGCCCTTCGATCAGCTTTACCTCGAACCACGGGTTGATCGCGCGTCGTACGAGCTTGATCCCCGCGGGCGCGGTCCGGTGGCCTTCGATGAACACGCCCGTGCGGAACTGATCTTCCTGCTCGGGAGACAACGGCCCGTTGGACTTCACCAGGTAGACCTTCTCGAGGTGGGTCGAGGCTGCCATCGCCTTGTGTGCGAAGTCGCCGTCGTTGGTGAGTAGGAGCAGCCCCTCGCTGGCGTAGTCAAGGCGGCCGACGGGATACACGCGCTGCTTCACACCCTTGATGAAATCCATCACCGTTGGACGCCCTTCGGGATCGTAGACTGTGGTGACGACGCCGCGCGGTTTGTGGAACGCCAAGTAGACAAGTGATGAGGGCGGGCGGAGCACCTTACCGTCTACCTTGATGTGATCAACAGTGATATCGGCTTTTGTGCCGAGCTCGGTGATGACCTGGCCGTTCACCGCGACACGGCCCTCGAGAATGAGTTCTTCAGCCTTCCGGCGACTCGTCACTCCGGCGTTCGCCACGATCTTCTGCAGGCGTTCCAGCGTCGGGCTCGTCTTGCTCACTTTGCTCGCTGCTTGTGGTGTCGGGCTCGTAGGTTGTAGCTTCGCGTGCGGTTTCAGACGCCTCCGCACCGGATACGGCTTCGGGCTCGTCATTGGCTGACCCGAGGCCGGACGCTGACCCGGCCGGTTCGGCCTGCTCGCGGCCTGTGGCTCGTGACTCGTGGCCTGTGGCTTGGGACGCTGGCCCGGCCTGCCTGCCCCTTGTAGTTTCGGCCCCGGCTTCGCCGCCGGGCGTTGGCCCGGCCTGTTGCTCGCTCTGCTCGCGGATGGTGGCTGGTTCGTGGCCTGTGGCCTCGGACGGCTCACTTTGCCCGCGGGCCGTGGCGGGCGGCTCGTCGCTTGTGGTGTCGGCGTTGTAGACGTCTGTCGCTGGCCCGGGCGGCTGGTCGGCTGACGCTTCGGCGTCGGGCGCTGCCCCGGCCTGCTCGTCGCCTGCGGTTTCGGCGTCGGGCGCTGGCCCGGTTTGTTCGGCGGTCGCGGATTGCGGCTCTTGTTCGGTGGCTTCGGGGTCAATTAACAACTCGCTTTGTTCATTACTTGTGACTGTTTGCTCGCGCCTCGCGGAGTAAAAGGCGGCTTCCGATTCGCTCTCCGGCTCCGCCACGGCAATTCGACGGAGCTCCTCGAACTCCTTGAGCGTGGGTAACTCGGCCACGTCCTTGAGGCCGAACTGGACCAGGAACTCGCGGCTTGTTCGATAGAGGATGGGCTTGCCGACGACGTTTTTCCGGCCGGCTGTCTGAATCAGCTTGCGGTCAAGCAGAGTTTTCAGTACACCCGCGCCCTGGACCCCACGTATCTCCATGATCTCAGGTGCGGTGATCGGCTGCTTGTAGGCGATCGTAGCGAGCGTTTCGAGGGCGGCCAGCGAGAGCTTCAGCGGCGGCTTCAAGCTCTTTGCGAAGGCGCGAAGGATCTCATGGTGTTCCGGCTTCGTCGCCATTTTGTAGCCGCCGGCGATTTCGCGAATCGTGATGCCGCGCTCGGGCACCGCACACTCGGCCGCCAGGGATTCGAGCACCTTCCTGACAGTAGCCTCAGGACGCTTCACGACCGCCGCTATCTGGGCGGGGGTGACGGGTTCTTCGGTGACGTAGACGATGGCTTCGATGACGGCGCGGAGTTCAGGGTCGTCTTCGGGCGGCAGCGCGGGCTGTTCGGGAGTGAGGGCGGGCTCCCCGGGTTCCGGCTCGGCGGACTCGGTTGGCGCGTCCACGTCATTCGCCTCCGCTCCCTCACGGTCGCGGCACGGTTCGTCTGGGGTCGGTTCGTCGTTACCGTACGTGATACGGTCGTCGGCGGTTTGTCCGTCGGATTCGGCCTCTGCTCCCTCGCGGTCGAGGCACGGTTCATTGGCGCGCGATGGATCGGATCCTATGGCGGGTTCGACGGCCGGCGCGGCGTCTGCCACCGCTCCCTCACGGTCGCGGCACGGTTGGTCTTTCGCTTCCATCAGATGTAGTCTTTGTCCACTTCGGCGAGCGCATCGTCGCCCGAGAACACTTCATCGAACCGGGTGTGCATCCGTAGCGCGATTTCGGCGAACGCCTCAGTCTGTACCAGTTCCACCGCCTGCACCTTCACCAGTTCCAGGATGGCCAGGAAAAGGCACACAACGGCACGGCGGCTGCGCTGCTGCTCGAACAGGTCCATGGCAGACAGCGGCGATTTCGGCCTGCGCTTCAAGAGCGCTCCGAGATACCGGATCATGTCCGGCACCGTCACGTCGTCATGGTTGATCTGGTACGTCGGCCGGCTCTTGATGCGGTCCAGCACCTGCTCGAACGTCTTCACCAGATCAATCAGCGTTACGGCGAGTTCGGGCTCCTCCTCGTCCGCAATGAATTGCTGGATCTGCGGGTTGCTCCAGACGTTCTCCTCGATCATGCGCTTCTGCTGGAGCATCTCGGCCGCGTTCTTGAACCGCTCGTGCTCCAGCAGCTTCTGGACCAGTTCGTGCCGCGGGTCTTCCTCGGGCGAAATCTTCTCGAGTTCCGGGTCGCGGGGCAGCAGCATGCGGGACTTGACGTGAATCAAAGTCGCCGCCATGAAGATGAACTCCGCGCCGAGTTCTATGTCGAGCGCCGCGGCCTTGTCCAGATACTCGAGATATTGGGACGTAATTCGGGCAATGGGGATATTCCAGATGTCGATCTGTTGTTTCCGAATCAGATCGAGCAGCAGGTCGAGAGGCCCCTCATACTGTTCCAGATGTACGTTCAGCGGCGACGACGACACGACTCAATCACGATACCACGAGGGCATCCGGCAGCCTGTGGCGCGCCCGTTGCGGGAGGCCATCGAAGACTCGGAAGCTGCTGATTCGGTTAACGATTCTGCACGGAGGTTGTATACTGAACCGCAAATGCGAAGGGAAAATGCGATCCTCCTTCTTATGCTGCTCGCCGGCTCAGCGAGTGCGCAGTTCACCAGTCTCACCAGCACCGGCGACGGATCGCGCTTGTACTTCTCCTCCCCTCTGCGTTTGAGAGGGACGACGCAAACCTTTGACGCCAAGATCTTCCGTATCGACGATCAGGGGCCAGCGCTGTTCGCGGCGCAAGAGCGCGGCGAGCGATTCGGCTGGACATGGACGCAGTTCTATGACCTGACTCTTCCGCAGGTCTCGAGAGATGGCACTGGAGTAATCGCATACACCGGTGTCCGCGATTGCCTCGGCGGCAGTGGGTGCCTCAACGTGCAGCGAGCCCAAGGGACAGTCGTTGACGCGGCAGGAGCCGTGCGGCTGCGCGGGATCGGATACGTCAACTTGAGCCGGAACGGCCGATATGCGCTCTTCTTTGGGCGCAACACGTGGGCCGGGCTGGTTCCGCCGGCCGAACTCGCCGATTTGGGAACGGGTGAGCATATCACGCTGAATTACCGAATTGCGCCCAACGCGGCCCGGCGCGTTGCCGACGAGGGCACGGTGGCGCTGGTGGATCCCGCGGGGGTCCGGCTCTGGACCCGCAACCGCGAGCAGGTGATTCCTGTCACCCCCGCGGCTTCTATGCCAGGACAAGAGCCGTTGCTGCTCCTGGCGAGCGACGCGATGCGCTTCGTGTACCAGAGCGCCGCGGGCCTCGCCCGATTCGATCGAATGCGAGGAACGGAGGAAATCGTTACGCCGGGCGCACCAGTGTCGGTGAGCATCAGCGATGACGCGGGCACGATCGCCTTCGTGAACAAAGAGGACGGCCAGATCCATGTGGGGATCCCCGCGAGGGTTCTGACGCGCGAGCCAGGCGGTTTTTCGGAAGTAGCGCTTTCCGGCGACGGACGGGTGGCATTTGGCGTTACCAACCGGGGCCGGCTGGTTCGGATCGAGGTCGCCTCCGGCACGGTGACAGAGTTGGTCCCACGAACGCCCTGGATCACGAACCCTGCCCTGCCCGGAGTCGCAACATACCTGGAGGAC
>DATMXS010000080.1:0-3976 GCA_035561355.1 Bryobacteraceae bacterium
GCCAAAGGTAGAGTTTGCGGGTGTGCGTGTTGAGCACCCATGCGCCGGGGTGATCCAAAGCCTCCAGAACGTTCTCCACCCAGACCGAGCCGGTCCGCTGCCGGCTTTGGAGTTTACGCAGCGGATACGTGCCGGGGAGGCTTGTGCGGGCGACCCGCGCCGTTTCATCCACCGACTCCAGCCCCAGGATGTTCATGGTCGAGGAATAGCGGATGACGATCTCGACATCGTCCAGGTTGGTCCAGTTGCGCATCGCGCCGGCTGGAAAATACAGATTTTTCAGACGGCCCATGCGGTCGTTCCTGTCGGCGTCCCCGGGAGGATCGTCCGGAACGAAGGCATCGCTTTGCGCCCGAGGCAGGTGCCCCTGCATGTCATATAGAGTGTAGAAGCGGTCGAGCGATTCGGGGACATCCGCCACCCAGACGCTCCCTTGGGCTGGAACCAGCAGGCCGGGCATCAGCGTGTCCAGCTTCTTCCAACCGCCGATTTCGACGCCCGAACTGAGGATGGGCTCCTCGCCCGGAAAAGCTTGATAAGTGATGGAGTATCGGTCCGTGCCGGCGTCCTCTGGTCCGAGGACGAGGGTGTCGTGCAGCGTGTACGTACCGCCGCGAACCCATACTGTGACGTTGGTCTTCAGCCCCTTCGCGACAAGCTTGCGGACCGCGTCTCTTGCGCGCGCGAGGGTCGCAAAGGGCTTCCCCTTGTGGCCGGGATTTTCGTCCCGGCCACTCGGAGAAACGTAAAACTGAGCGCCATTCGCGCCGGACGCGAGCGACCCGTGCAGGGTAGCCGCGGCAGCCAAACCGCTAGTCAGAAATGATCGTCGGTTCATAGTACTTTCCGTGCGCGTAATGACGCTTTCCATCTGCTACCAGGTCAGCCGTAACGAGAGTTGGAGCATGCGCGGCGAGTTCGATGAATTCTGCAGGCTGATGATGCCGTTGCCGCCGGGCGTGCCCATGCCGGGGTTGTTCAACACGTTGAAGAAGTCGGCGTTGAACCGCAGATTGACATCCTCCGTCACCGGGAAGCTCTTGAACAGCGACGCATCGAGGCCGAAACTCCACGGACCGGGCCTGACTTGGTTCTGCCACGGATTGTAATTATCGTTGTAGCCGGTCCGCACCACGTTGCCGTTATTCAACTTAATCCACACGTTGTTGGAGTCCCAATACTGAGACATGTTGGTGTTAGCGGGGGCATTCGCCGGCAGGGCCGTCTGGCCCCACGGAATCAATGGCATCTCGGCCGGCTTATAGTTGTCCGGTACGCCGCAAATTCCCGTGCACTTTCCGTTGGCGTCCTTCCTGTTGATGAGCGGAGCTGAAATGTATCCGTTCCAGGCAAGGTAACCGGGAATGCACTGGCCGCCGGTGCAGTTCTCGATCGGGTACTTGGTTCCGTAGTACTCCACATCGCCCTTGTAACCCCAGTTACCGGTCGGGAGCGACCACCAGCGGCTGCGATATGAACCCATGCCCGAAAGCTGCCAGCCGCCGATCACGGTGTTCAGGACCTTACCGGCATTGCCGAGCACCGGCTTGCCTTTGCCGAACGGCAAATCCGCTACCCAGTTCCACCTCAGTTGGTGCTTCGGGATGCCGCTATCCCGTGTGTAGTAAAGCATACGGTTTATCTCGTCGAAGTCGTCAGGGACGACGCCCGGCAAGTAGCTCGTAGCCGGAACGATCGAGGCATCGGAGGCGTTCCCGACCGTCCTGGAATTCGTGAGCGCGTTGGTCAGCTCATAGATGAACTGGAATCCAATCCCTTTGGAATACCTGCGCTGCATGTCGAACTGGAAAGCGTTTGCGTTCGAATAGCCCGTCCTCTGGAACTGGTTTACCGTGCCATAAGTGGTCTTGTTGTAGGGATTCCTGGCCGTTGAGGCATAGGTCCCTGTAGGCACCGGCTCGCCCGTCCGCATGTACCATACGTAATCGCCCGGACCGGCGTTGTAGTTGTACTTCTGCGGCAGATTCGCCGCATGCGTCCCCACGTAGCGGGCGCTCGCGACGACGCCGCCGAAGACTTCGCGCTCGACCGAGATGTTCCATTCGTGAGCGGTGCTCGGGCGTTGATCGGGATCTGTGTAATCGATCCCAACAGCACCGTTGATCCTGACGTACCTCGGATCCTGGAGCACACCCTGGGATTTGTCGGTGCCCGCCATATACTCCGGGGCGGACCGCATGGCATAATTCGGCTTGCCGTCGCCGACAACTCTTTGGTCGTTGACCTGATACTGAATCGGATACCCGAAGGGGACCAGGCTGCCTTGAGTGTTGTTCCACATGCGCAGCGCAATTTGGGAATCGAACATCCCGTAGCCGCCGCGGATCACCATTGGCTTCTGGGTGCTGCCCACTTTGTACGCGAATCCGACGCGGGGGCGGAACAGCCAGGGGTTGCCGTTTACCAGGGCTTTGGGAAGCCCCGCCTGATCGGCCGTCAGGAACTTGACGCCGAGACCTTGAAACTGGGAGATGGCGGTTGGGCTGGTCGCCTTGAGCGAGTACATGTCCTCGAGCGTTCTGCCGAGAACGACGGATCCCGACGCTTTGTCGAACGACGCCATCAGATAGTTCTTCTCGAACATCGCCGGGTAATTCTCGTAGCGCAAACCGGCGTTCAACGTCAGTTTGGACGTCACCTTCCAGTTGTCTTGAATATACCCGGAGTACTGGTTTTCGCGGAGTTCATACGGCGGCCGCTTATAGGTCAGCTGATATTGGGACACGGCTCCCAAATAGAAGCCCGCCGCGTTGTGCCCGGTTTGAGGAACCTTGGCAAAGGCCGATCCGCTCGCCGCGTCGAAGAGAGCGGTGAACTGGTCGTTGTACCACATTCCCGACGTGGGCTGATCGATCAGGATGTGGATGTACTCGTGGTGAAGCTTGGCGCCGAATTTGAACTCGTGGTTGCCGGCGATCTTCGTGAAGTTCTGGTCCACAACGAGGATGTTCGTGATGTTCTGGCGCATTTGCTGGATCTGATGGCTCAGATTGAAACCCTCGTTATAGGACTGCATCGCGACGTACGGATTGTCATTCGGGTTAGGCAACTTCAGCATGGTGGCCAGGTTGCCCGAATTACTCGGCGGCGCGCCGGTGAATTTGTTCTCACGTGAGAAGGTGACCAGCGACTCGCTCAACATCGTGGGCGAAAACGAATGCGTCCAGTTGCCGGCGAAATTGACGTCGCGGTACAGGTTGTACACCGAACCCACTCCGCTGGACAGATCCGTCGCGGGCACGCCGTTCGAATAGGTCTGAACGTTATTCGTAAGAGTGAACCTGCCGTAGATCTGATCGCTATCGGAAAGGCGGTGGTCGATTCGGCTCGTCCACATGTAGTCGTTCGTCCGGTTGAAGCCCGCCCCGAAGTAGTTGTTGCTGATGAGCGGGTTGTCGTTGTTCGTCGGCTCCGGCGTGATGCTGTTCAGGTACTTCGCTACCGGGCTTTCGAGGCTCGTCGGAATCTGGTTATTGGGGAAAGGCAACCGCTGCCATGTTGGGGCCGGCCCGGTGCTCCATGGGTCATAGATGGCAGTATAACGGCCGACGCTATCGACCAGGCCGCTGAAGTCACCCCGCCGCATTGCCATGGTCGGCATGGTGGTGCTGGTCGTGGATGCTTGGGCGATCCGGTTGTACTCCAGGTTGGTGAAGAAGAAGGTCCGGTTCTTGCCGTTGTACAACTTCGGGATGAACACGGGGCCGCCGACGGATCCGCCGAACTCGTTGCGGTTATACTGCGGGGCCTTTCCGCTCTTCCAGTTATCCTGACGCCTGCGAGCGACTCCTATCGCGCTGTTCCGGTTCGTCTCGAACAGACTCCCGTGAACCTGATTGCCTCCACTTCTCGTCGAGAGAATGATCGAGCCGGGCCGTTCATACCTGGCCGAAGAGAGGCTGGTTTCAACGCGCAGTTCCTGGATGCTGTCCAAGCCGGGGAGCCGTCCGCTGAA
>DATMXS010000081.1:0-6083 GCA_035561355.1 Bryobacteraceae bacterium
CGATTGCGCTCAAGCTGAACACGCCCGAGGGCGCCAAGACCGTCCGGGTACGATTTCCCTCCGATGACGAGTGGACGGCGCGGCAGCGGCGCCGTAAGGTGATCGTGAAGAACCTCGGGCGCGGCATGTCCGAGACGAGCGTTGCCGGCAGTGAGGAGATCGATGCCGCCCTCGTCGGGAAGATTCGGTTGGAGGAGGAGAACCCGGTCGAGGTCGATCCGTTCGAGGCCACGCGCATCATCGAGCAGCTGAGCCAGGCCGAAGTGGATGACGTCGTCCAGGCGGGCGGAGCCTTTCGGGTCTTGACACGCGTACTGGGCGGCACGACCACGCACGTCCTGAAGATGCCCTCTGCGAAGAACGTGATCGAATATCGCCGCGGCTTCCTGCGCTCGGTGGATCTGCCGTACGGCAAGCAGGAGATCACGGTTAACCTCGGCGTCGCCGGCACGCTTTACGACAAGCTCTCCGAGGAGATCGACGGCTACGCGGGCCAGGTGCCGATCGTTCACAAGGCGGTCGCTGTGAGGGCGGCCATTGACGCTCTCGATATGGCCTTCCAGGAGGATCGAGACGCAAATTTCTAGCGGGGGAGTGGCCCGAGCGGCCCTCCCTGCGGTTTCTCATTTATTGGTCGCTCCGGCGCGACCAGTTGTGCGACCCGAGGCTCTGCCCCGATGCGCCCGAGGAAGGCGGCCGTTGTGAGGCTTGCCCACTGAACCGGCTGGATGAAGCCGAGAACTCCGAGCCCGGGCGACTGTTACGGCGTGCCTTCGACCTTCGGGCGGCTTCGAGGATGGGCCTGCAACTCACGCTTGACGATGTAGCAGCCGACGAGTTCCATGCGATGCTGATCCTGAACGAGGAACGGGAGAAGTGGGAACAGGAGCAGGAGGGCCGGTGACCCGCGCCCCCGAAGCCACTTGTCCGGTAAGGCCGTCTAGCGTCCAGAGCAGCGGTCTCAGAGCCGAAATCCCAGGACAGATCACGAGCGGACCCTAAGGGTGACCGACGAAGGAGTGGCGAGAAAAACCTACGATCTGCCTCTTGCTGTTGATGCCGTTAACCAGGGTTGCCGGGTCGTTGTCCACGGGGATGAACTCTGAATTCGGACCTGCGTTCAGTAGGAATCCGTGCCTTTCGCCCTCGACAAAGTACCAGCCGACAATATCACCGCTGTCGTTTACTGCATTCGGCAGGATCTCGGCTTCTGAAAGCCACGGCGCGCGGTAGTCGATGAGTAAAACGCCGTCGGCCGAGAGGAGGAAGCTATCTCGCTTGCGAGTGCCGCCGTCCTTTCGGATCGCGCAAAAGCCGACGACTTGACCTTTGTTATTCATGCCCCTCGGTATCCCTGCAGTTCCGCCGGGGCAGGTTACGGTTCGGAACTGGCCCTTCGTATAGATGAATCCGGTAGAAGGGGCCAGTGACTCCCCAACAGCATCACCTGCGTTGTTGATGCCGTAAAGGCGGGTCCCGGCAGAGCCTGGGTAGTCAATTGTGATGTACCTGCCGTCGCTCAGGATAAAACCATGGTCGCCACGTGCGACTGCCCCCGAATGTCGCGTGCCGTAGTACCCAGAGATCTCCTTCTTATCATTGATCCCGGTCGCCACACTATAGGCGGCGCCCGGATACTCAACTGTCGTGTAAGCGTCCGACGAAGCGGAGTCCAAGTAAAAACCGTGGCTAGTCGCCGAATCGAAGTAAACTCCGGCGATGTTGCCTCGATCATTGATAGCGAGGACGAACACCTGCACGGCATTTGGTGGGCCTGGACTCAAGGGATCGAAGCGAAACCTAATGGTCTGACCCAAGGCGGTATGCGCTAGAACGCCCAGGCCCAGGATCAAGCCTACCCAGTTCGAATGCTTCATACCAGGAGTCTAACCCAAGGAGGATGTCGTGAATAGGGCGAATGTAGTTTCGAGTTGCCGTGAAAGTGGCCATATCGGAAACAACCACCTTCCATCACGGCACACTCCTGAACACCGATCGTAGGCATCACTAGTTCTCGCAATCTGATCCGCTCGGGACGCCAGTTGACCGCCCCTAATCCATGCCCGATAACAAGCTCGAACTGATCGTCGAAGTCGATGTGGACAGGGCCAATGCATCCATCAAGAGCATCAACAAAGGTCTGTCCTCCTTCGAGCAGGCAGCGAAGACGGCCGCGCGAGGTGCGTCGCAGGGCATCGACGGTTTCACCGTGAGCGTAGCGAAGGGCGCTGCGGCAGGTGCCGTTCTCGCGCACGCCTTCGAGAAGGTTGTTGGCTGGGTCAAGGAATACACCGTCGAAGCCGCGAAGCTGGCTGCGCGGAACGAGACTCTCGCGGTCGTCAATCAGCAGTTGGCGCGCGCGAACGGTTATCAGGGCGATTCGATCGAGCGGCTGGTCGAGCGCGTCAAAGCGCTCGGCATCACCACGCAAGCCGCCCGCGACACGGTCAATAAGATGATCGCGGCGCAGCTTGATTTGTCGAAGGCGACCGATCTCGCGCGCCTGGCCCAGGATGCCGCCGTCGTTGCCGGCCAGAACTCCTCACAGGCTCTGCAGGGCATCATGCACGGCATCACGACGCAGCAGATTGAGGTGCTGCGTACGTACGGCATCAATGTCACCTTCGAGCGGGAGTTCGCCGCGGCACGCCAGCGGCTTGGGCGCGACCTGACGGACATGGAACGCAAAAACCTGGCGCTCAGCCGTGTGCTTGCTGAAGCCCCAAAGATCGCCGGCGCCTATGAGGCTTCGCTCGGCACGGTTGGCAAGCAGATGACGTCCCTCGAACGCTACGTCGAGGAAGCAAAGGCCGCCATTGGTGAGGCGTTCCTCCCGGAGATGCGGAAGGCGATCTCGGGCCTGACCGAACTCGCGCAGTGGACCAAGGACAATGCCGACGCGATCGCGACCTGGGCCAAGGGGATCGCCGCGGCAGCGCTGGGCGCCGCGGTCGGGAAGTTCGTGTCCTGGATCGCGGGCGCGAAGAAGGGAGTCGATGCACTGACGGTTTCGCTCGCCCGGAACCCGGTCACCGCGCTCGCGATCGCGGCCACGGTCGCCGGCACTGCCCTGTACGAGATGTACCAGGACTCGCTCGAACTGGAGCAGCAGTTGAAGGAGCAGAACAAGGCTGCCGCGGAAGCCACCCGGATCCTGTACGAGGTCGAGCGCGGCAAGACCGTCCAAGACCTGCAGCAGATGGGCTACTCCGTTGACCAGATCCGGCGCGCGTTCGTCGGCGCCAAGGAGGGCGCGGAGGACTTCTTTGCCGGAATGGACAAGGCCCAGTTCGGGCTTCGGATCAAGGTTGTCAACGATAAGGAACTGGCCGAGATCCGCAAGCGCGAGCAGGAAGAACTGGCTCGGGACATGGGCAAGAAGCAGCGGGAGATCGAGCGCGATACGTTTGAGGCTGCCGTGGCGGCGGAGCGTGCCATCGTCACCGGGCCCGGCCGGGCGCTGCTCGAATTCGCCGAAAAGGCGCGCAAGGCGACCGTGTTCGTCGATTCGAAGGGCACCGAACGCGAGATGCGCCTGAGTACCGCGACGATCGAGAACTTGGAACGGGAGCACCGGGCCAAGGTCCTCGGGATTCAACGCGACTCGGTTGAGCAAACGATCGAGATCTATCGGCGTGAGGCAGACGAGCGGCTCCAGTTGAACACGGAGGTGTACCGCCGCCGGATCGAACAGGATCTTGAAATCGCGACGAAGAACGTCGAGCACGTCGAGCGGTTGTACGAGATCGAGGAAGCTCGGGCCGGATTGAATCGCGACGCCCGTATGCGGGCAACAGAGGCTATCGATGCGCGCACGCTCGAGCAGAAGGTCGCGGTCGAGCAGCAGAAGGCACAAATTGAGGTCGATTACATTGAGCAGGTCCACGACATCAAAATGCGCCTGTTCGATATCGAAACCTCCCGCATGGTGATGGAGGAAGAGGCTAATCTGAAGCGGCTCGGCTACCGAGCGGACGAGATCAAGGCGCGCATCGCCGAACTCACCGAGCAGCGGGACGAGATCCGCTGGGCCAACCAGGAGGCCACGGATGCGGCGATCGACGCCGCGCGGCAGAACGCCGCCAACCGGACGGCTTCGATGATCCGCGACCACAATAAGCAAGTCTTCGAGTCATTCAAGCGGCAGGCCGAGGGCGTGTTCGACGCGCTGGTTTCGAAGTCCCAGTCGGTGTGGTCTTCGATCGGGAACGCGTTCAAGACGGCAATGCTCACCGCCATCAAGGAGGTCGTGACCTCCCGCGTCGCGGCCATGCTGATGCAGCTGTTCGGCATGGGGCGGACTGGCGGCTACACTCCGCCCGCAGCGGGTGGCACCAGTGGTGGCGGTTGGGGCATGCTCGGAGGTCTCGGTGCCATCCTGACCGGCGGCGGAGCGCCGATTCCGGGCAGTACGGGCGGCGGCTGGGGCACCCCGCCCTTCTTGCCAGCGGGAAGTGGCAGCGGCGCCTCGGAGGGAGCTTCCGCCGGCGGATTTGGAAACTGGAGCTCGACGGCAGCCAGCTACAAGGGCTGGCTCTCGAACCTGGGTAACATCGGCTTCCGGCCGGAGCGCTGGCGCATGGACGAGATGGGCAACATGACCAAGCTCGCAGGCGCGCGCGGAGTGGGCGGCTGGCAGGGCGGTGCGATGCTCGCCGGCGGCTCCATCCTCGCGATGGACGGCTTGCGGCGCGGCGGCTGGTTGGGAGTCGGAGAGACGACGGCGGGTGGCGCATTGATCGGTGCCAAGTTCGGCGGACCGATCGGAGCCGCAATCGGCGCGGGCATCGGATTCGCCGCCGGTATGGTGCGGCTATTCGTGAAGGGAGCGCAAGAGAAGGCGCGCGAGAAGATCAAGTCGACGTATGGCGTCGACATTGCGGACAAGAACATTCTGAAGCAGATCGTCGATACGGCGAAGTCAGTGTTCGGCGGCAACCTCGATATGGCGATCCGCAGTCAGCAGGTCCGCGACATCGTCGAGCTGTACGCGATGAGCACCGGCCAGAAGACGACCGGGTTGCCGGGCACGATGCGGCCGGTTGGTCTAGTGCAGTCGGGAGGCTCGCTCTTTCAATCGGCCGGAGGCGGGTTCACCAGCCTCGGCTCACAGTCGTCTATCGACCGGATCGGCGGAGGCGCGGCATCAAGAAGCGGTCCGGTCGTGATTCGCCTTGACGGTCCGGCGACTACCGCGCTGCTGCGAGGCGAGGCGGTCAACGCGATTGTGGAGAACCCGCGTGCGGTACAGGGTGCGGCCATGAAGGCGACGCGGTCAAATGCGGGGCGCCGGGAAATGGCGAGTCTGCAGATGAGTCCGGGGCTGCTGACCTCGTGATTTTGGCGAACCTGTGCCCGGGCGCGTAGTTTCCGGTATGGCCACATACCGCCCGGTACCAGAGTCGGCTCTTGCAGGGCCGGACGTTCTAGTTTTGTGCGCGGCGTTTGCGTCGGTGCCTACCCCGTCGTGACAAGGTGTTCTGCTGCACTTCGCGTCGGGGGCCAAACCGTCTCAGCAGCCAGTCCCCTCCCACTACCACTGCGCTGATTGCGAAAACCACTAGCGACAACATGCCGAGGTCGGCGATCAGGTATCTGGCGGTCCTGGGCAGGTCATGCGCCACAGACACTACCACTACAGTCACTCCGAGCAGGACAGCGGAAATCCATGCTGCGTGCTTGAACTTGGCCAATCGACGCCGCTGCGCGTCCTCGCCATACAGCGCATCCCACTGGGCGAGCGTCAACCCTGTTTCCAGACCCGGCGCCGGGGCCTTTCGGCGGAAGAGGCTCACAGGCATAGCTTAGCGTGGCACGATGAACGCGGTTATTGGTCGGTAGACGGCCATCTCGGAAACTACCCCGGTTGCCCGTTGCTCTCGGAACAAGTCTTCTGCTCAAAAGGGCTTTGCGCATCGAAATAGCCGTTTCGCAAGGGCGCTATCGGACGTACAATCTAACCGATTGGTGATCTGGAACGGTATGCGATTACTCTATTGTTTGCTATCGGTCGGGTGCCTTGCCTTCGGACAGTTCAGCGGTCTCGCTGTTACCGACGATGCCGCGCAAGTCTACTTCTCGAC
>DATMXS010000082.1:0-7088 GCA_035561355.1 Bryobacteraceae bacterium
GTACCGGGGCCTCCGCGCGGCAAATGGGTGTGACGTTCCCCGCGGCCGGCAAGACCGGCACGACAAACGAGTTCAGAGACGCGTGGTTTGTTGGTTACACAACGTCGCTTGTGGTGGGCGTATGGGTGGGGTACGACCAGCCGCAGCCAATCGGCCGCGAAGCGTTCGCCGCGCGCGTTGCACTCCCGATCTGGGCGGACTTCATGCGCTCCGCTTCGCGCGTTGCCCCGGCGCGCCCGTTTCGCGTGCCCGCGGGTATGAAGACCGAGCAACTTTGCCGCGTTTCCTACCTCCAGCCGATGGAGGATTGCCCGGTCTACACCGAATACTTCAAAGACGGCGACGATGTGCCCTCGCGTCTTTGTCCCGTCCACTCTGGCAGCATCCGGCAGCGGGCGGAGCGCGCGGTCGAAGGGTTCTTCTCCGGAATCGGCAAACGGATTAAGGGGATCTTCGGAGGTAAGTAACGCTCCGGCGAGGCTTCACCGCAGAGACGCGGAGACGCAGAGACCGAAACAGGTGAGAATAGGCAGCGCGGCGCCAAAGCTTAGTCTTCCTGGCTACCTTTGTGTCTTTCCTCTACTTCTTCCCTCTACTTCTTGGAGAAGGTTTTTCTCTGCGTCTCTGCGCCTCTGCGGTCTATGCGCCTTCAGCGGATGAAGCCGATCTGACGCAGTGTCTTCGCCGGCTCCGTTTCATCGAAGTACCGCAGTTCCGCCTTAACCTCACCGTCCTCCAGTGCTACGGCGAATGGCACGGAGACAAACGGGAACGCTGTGCGCAGGGTTGCGGAATCTCGGCTGAGTCGTGCCGGTAATCCGGACGACTTCAGGAAATCCTGCGCCAGAGCCGGCTGTTCCGTCGCGGTCGCAATCAGGGTGACGTCATTCCAGGTGTGCCTGGTCAATTCGCGCGCCGCCTGCGCGCAGTGGAGGCACTCCGGATCGAAGAAGTAGACAAGCACGCGCCCGTCGCGAAGTGCGAAGGGCCTGCCTTCCACTTCCACCAGCGCCGGTACCTTGATCGACGCCTGCCGCACCGCGTTGATACCGAAAGACACGCCCGCAAACACGGCGATCGCAACCAGAATCACCACCGCGCTGCGCAGTCCCCTCGAAGGTCGCGTCCATATTCCTGCCAGGGCTGCGCAGAGCAGCATGACGCCGTCGCTGATGAAGAAGCCTGGACCGACAGCTCGCTTGAGCCAAGGGAAACAGTTGCACTCCTCTCCCGAGAGCCGTTCATAGTAGATTCCCATGTAGATCATGAACGCGACCAGCAGGAGCCCGATCACGAGCGCGCCCCAGCGCCGAAAACGCGGAATCAGGATGAGCGCCGCGCCGAACAGTTCGGCGATTCCGAAGCCGATCGCGCCAGCGAGCGCAAGCTGCGCGGGCACCAGGGCCTGCGTGAGGCGCACCGATGCGCCGTATGGATCCGTAATCTTCCAGACGCCGGCAACGATGAAGGGAATGGCGGCGAGAACGGCCATGATGTGGCCCGCTGCAGGCTTCCACGACTGCGCGGTCCAAGCGGAGGCGCTCATTCGCGGATGTGCCATACTGTCTTCCATGTTCCATATTCTAGCTCGGGTGGCTGCCGCTAAGTTCGCGGTATGTTTGACGTTAGCTGCCTCCCAGCCTGCCGATATGATCGTTACCGGAGCCCGCATCTATACCCTCGACCCCGCGCTTCCCGTCGCCTCCGCCCTTGCCGTGCGCGATGGAAAGATCGTCTACACGGGCGATGACCCGTCCGCTTTTTTCGGCCCGCAAACCAAACGCATCGAGGCGCACGGAGCGGCTATCATTCCCGGTTTCATCGATTCGCACGCGCACGTCGAAGGGCTCGGCGATCAGCTAGAAACGATCGACCTTCGGAATGTGAATTCGGTCGCCGAGGTCGCGGCGCTCGTGCGCAAGGCGGCGGCTGCAGCCCCGAAGGGCACGTGGATTCGCGGGCGATCCTGGGACCAGACCAACTGGGGCGGGACGTTTCCGAACGCCGCCGATCTCGACGCCGCCGCGCCGGAGCATCCCGTGTACCTCGTCCGCGTGGACGGGCACGCGGCGTGGGTCAATACCAGGGCGCTCCAGATCGCGCGTGTCACCGCCGCCACCGCCGACCCGCACGGCGGCAAGATCCATCGCGACGCTTCAGGTAAGCCTACCGGCATCCTTATCGACAATGCGGAAGGACTCGTCGCGCGGCATATTCCAGCCCCGACGCTCGCCGAAACCCGGAAGCGATTGGAAGCGGCGGCGCGCGAGTGCGTGCGGCTTGGCATCACCACGGTCCACGATGCAGGTATCGGCGAACAGGCGCTCAAAGCGTATCGGGAATTGATCGAGAAAGATGCTCTGCCCCTGCGCGTGTATGCGATGATCGGCGGTCCGGGGGCGCTCTGGGATCACTACCGCAAGCGCGGACCCGAGGTCGGTGAACGCTTCGCCGTGCGCAGCATCAAGCTGATGGCCGATGGCGCACTCGGATCGCGTGGCGCGGCGATGTTGGCTCCGTACGCCGACGATCCAGGCAACACCGGTCTGCTGATGCTTGATCGCGCAGAGATCGAAAAGATCGCGCGCGAGGCCGTTGCGGCGGGGTTCCAGGTGAACACGCACGCCATCGGTGATCGCGCCAACCGTACCGTGCTGCAGGCCTATGCGGCTGCTCTCGGCGGCAAGAACGACCGCCGTTTCCGGATCGAACATGCTCAGGTGGTTGCCCCCGAGGACTTCGAGCTGTTTGCGAAATATTCGGTCCTGCCTGCGATGCAGGCGACGCACGCTACCAGCGACATGCGGTGGGCACGCGTTCGGCTAGGCGATCGCGTTGCCGGCGCCTACGCGTGGCGGAGGTTCCTCTCGCTCGGCTTACCCGTGCCGAACGGCTCGGATTTCCCAGTGGAGGAGCCGAACCCCATCGAGGGCTTCTACGCCGCCGTGTCGCGCCAGGACCGCGAAGGCAAACCAGAGGGCGGCTGGATGCCGGACCAGCGCATGACGCGCGATGAGGCTCTGAAGAGCTGGACCCTGGACGGCGCATATGCAGCCTTCGAGGAGAGATGGAAGGGGAGGCTCGCACCGGGCCAGGCTGCCGATTTCGTGATGCTCTCGGCCGACATCATGCGCGTGCCGGTTCCTGAAATCCGCCGGGCGCGGGTCAGCATGACCGTGGTCGCAGGCGAGGTGGTCTACTCGGGCGAGTGATGTTTCTCGCTCTCCTGGCGCTGCTGGCTTTCAATGACGTCGTGTCCGTGGGCGCAGGCCAGTGGAAGCTAGTGCCCTTCAAGACACCGAACGAGCGGTCGCGGTTCGTTTGCGAATTCATGCTCATGGGCGAAGGCGCCGGAGTGCGGGCCGCGCTGCTCACCGAAGAGAGCGCGGCGAAACTCCGCCAGGGCCACTTGCACGGCGTCCTTCTTTCCACCGGGTACGAGCAGAAGGGACACCTGCGCCGCGAACTTGATCCCGGCCGGTATGCCATCCTCATCGACAACCGCATGGAAGGGCGTTATGGCGCGGAAGTCTGGCTTCGTGTAGCATTCGAGCCAGTAACAGGGCTTGGCGGTGAGCCGGGCGAACTCTCGCCGCAACGCAGGGCGGCCGTCATCGCCATCAGCGCCCTTTTCTTCCTGTCAGTGGCAGCCTACACGTGGCGAAGACTCCTGCGGCACTGGCCTCGCAAATAACTCTGCTTTGTTCAACGGCAGCGTGCCGACTGCAGTCGCACGTGTCGACAATGTAGCCGCCGTCCTTGGCGACCTATCATGAAAACAGCCGTCCACTTCAGGAGGGAAAACAATGGATGCAGTTCGAGTTCTGATCGCCTTCTATTCACGGAATGGAAATACCGAAGCGCTTGCCAAAGCCGCGGCCGAGGGCGCGCGCAGCGAAGGAGCCGAGGTCCGGTTGAGGCGCGCGCCCGATCTCCTCGGCCCCGAGATTATGCAGAAGTCTCCCGGGTGGAAGGAAAACAGCGACCGCATGATGGCAGAGTATGGCGCGCCTTCGCCTGCTGATGCCGAATGGGCTGACGGTATCATTTTCGGTTCGCCCACTCGCTTTGGGCTCGTTTCGTCCGAACTCAAGGCCTATGTCGATTCGCTCGGCGGCCTGTGGGCACAGGGTAAACTCAATCTGAAAGCTGGCAGCGCCTTTACTTCGACATCGTCGCCTCACGGCGGCAATGAACTCACGAGTTTTACGATGTACGCGCCGATGGCGCACTTCGGGATGGTGATTGTGCCTCCGGGCTATGTCAATCCCAAGGTGTTCGCGACGGGCGCCCCGTACGGAGCTACCGCCGTCACCGGGCCGAATTCCGACCGCGGGCCCACAGCGGACGACCTCGACGTCGCGAAGTTCCAGGGTGCGCGCGTGGCGCAGGTTGCCAAGGCGCTCAAATCGGTTACAGCGGGATCTGTCCGGTGATCTCGATACCGAAAGCTTCGAGGCCGATTACGCGGCGCGGGTGGTTCGTCAGCAGGCGCACTGTGCGTAAACCGAGGTCTGCGAGGATTTGCGCGCCGATGCCGCTCTCGTACTGGAGAAGCCGCTGGCCATCCGGACTGGAGTAGTGTTTGAAATCGCGGGCGTGCGGGATCATTTCGGCGCCGTTGATGCGTACGCCGGCGCCGGTCTGGTGGAGGTAGACCAGCACGCCCGCGCCCTCGTCAGAGATGCGCTCCAGGGACTCGCGCACGAGCTTGTGGCAATCGCAGGTGGTTGCGCGGAACACGTCCCCGTAGAGGCAATGGGTGTGCATGCGGACGAGTACGTTCTCGCGGCCCGCGAGGTCGCCGCGGACCAGCGCGAGATGATACTCGGGGTCCGTCGAGGTAGCGTACATGATTGCCCGGAACTCGCCGTTAGGGGTCTGAATGCAGCCCTCGGCCAATCGGCGCACGAAGCGCTCGTGCTGAAGGCGGTAACGGATCAGTTCAGCTACGGAGGTCATCTTCAGCCCGTGCTCGGCGCAGAAATGCTCCAATTCCGGCACGCGGGCCATGGTGCCGTCAGGGCTCATAATCTCGCAGATGACTCCGGCGGGGGTCAGGCCGGCAAGGCGCGCGAGATCCACCGCGGCTTCGGTCTGGCCGGCGCGGACGAGAACCCCGCCGTCACGTGCCCGCAGCGGAAAGATGTGGCCCGGCCGGGCAAGGTCGCTCGGACGGGCATCAGGATCGACGGTGACGCGGATCGTGTGAGCGCGGTCCGCGGCGGAGATGCCGGTGGTGACACCTTCACGCGCGTCGATGCTCTCGCAAAATGCGGTGGCGAATCGGGAGGTGTTGTGTCGCGCGCCGGAAGGCAGGTCCATCTCGTCGCAGCGCTCGGAAGTGAGCGCCAGGCAAATGAGGCCGCGGCCGTGCGTCGCCATGAAGTTGACGATCTCGGGTGTGATCTTGTCGGCGGCCACGGTGAGGTCGCCTTCGTTCTCACGGTCCTCGTCATCGACGACGACGAGCATGCGTCCGGCGCGGATCTCCTCGATGGCCTCTGGAATCGAGGCGAATGGCATAACTCACCAGTATCCGACAGGATGCATGCGTGCCGCGAATCCATCTACAGTGGTGTACCAGCCCGTGCTAGGATCTTCGCATGCGGAAAGCAGCAATTCTGTTGCTCATCTGCGCGCTCGCCGTCGTCGCGAAGCCGTGGAAGGACAAGGACAAAGGCAAGGGCCAGGGAAACGGACGCGGACAGGCCAAGCAAGCTCGGGCCGCTCACCGCGGGGGGTATTACGAGTTCGTCCCCGAACACCGGAGCGTTGTCATCGACTATTACCGTTCGCCCTCGGGCCTGCCGCCCGGGCTCGCGAAGAAGGGCGACCTTCCCCCGGGTCTGTATAAGCAGCTTCGGCGAAAAGGCCACTTGCCTCCCGGCCTGGAAAAGAAGATGGTGGCGTTTCCTCCATACCTCCTCGAGCGGCTGCCGGCGGCGCCCTACGGCTGTGAGCGCGGCTTTATGGGTAACATCGCAATCATGTGGAACCCGCGCACGCGCATCGTTTTTGACTTCTTCGCGATCGATTGACAGAACGTGCACTCGGATCATCGAATGAAACATCCGGTGGTTCTGGTGGCCGCGCTGGCGGCGCCCCTTCTGGCGGGCGATGCATGGAACGATAAGAAGCCTGCGGAGTGGAATGAGAAGGAAGTGCGCGCCGTCCTTGACCCAATCGCCCTGGGCGAAGGGTCAGCGTCAGCGTAGGCGCGACGACTGCCGACGTGCCGTCCGCGGGCGGCCGCGGCAGGCGCGGAGGCGGTGCGTCCGCGAGCGCCAGCGACTGGGGTGGCGCAGTGCCATCGGGCAGTGCGACAGCGGGCCCCGGCGATATGGGCGCGCGGCCTTCGGGACCGGCGCCGGTGAAGTTTCAGGTGCGCTGGGTCGCAGCGCCGGTCCGCGAGGCACTGAGGATTGCGAAAGCACCCGAGATCCGGCCGGAGCTCTTCGAGCAATACTACGTCGTTACGGTGTTTCAGACCAATGCCCAGCATCGCCCGGACGGAGTTGAGGGCCTCTCGCAGAAACAGTCAGAGCAACTCAAGCAAGCGACGGCATTGCACGTCAAGGGCATGGAACCGCTGCGGCCGGAGATGGTGGGCCTGACCATGACCGCCGAGGGCCGGACGACGGTCTTTCTGTTTCCACGCAAATCAGGCATCGGTCTGGATAACAAAGCCGTCGAGTTTAACACGCACTTCGGCCCGATGGAAATCAAGTCGAAGTTCGATGTGAAGAGGATGGTTTGGAATGGAGCAACGGCCCTTTAACGATAAGTGGCCCCAAAACCTTCCGTCCAGCTATTCCATGTTTTTCGTGACACCCCAGATCGCCGGTTAGATCGCTTCAGACGCTGGCCTCTGCCTTGACACCGGACGCAAGCGTAGTGCTAGACTGTCCCTTACGGGCCTGTAGCTCAGTTGGTTAGAGCGCCTGCTTGACACGCAGGAGGTCACAGATTCGAGTTCTGTCAGGCCCACCACCCCTTCACATCAGCTTGGCACTTCACGTGCTCTCGCGCGGTCGCAAGGACTTCGGAAACCCCTGAGCCTTCACTGTACGATCGTGAAAGGATAA
>DATMXS010000083.1:0-5781 GCA_035561355.1 Bryobacteraceae bacterium
GGCAAGAACGATGTGGTCGCCGACAGCGAATCCATCCGTGCTCTCGAGCGGGATGCGGTTCGTTGGCGTGAGTACGTCCGCGCTGAGCTTGACAACTGCGCCGTTGATCTCATCCCAGCCTCCGTTCGGGCTGTAGCCCATGAAGATCGTGGTCTTTCCGCGCATTTGCGTGGTCGTATTCAGCAGAAATGTCTTGCCAACGCCCGCGCCGCGCAATACGACATTGCTGTACCGCAAGCGCAGTCCAACGCTGCCGGCTGTTTCAAAGCGATATGTCCCTTCCCGCAAATAAACGACGCCACCCGCAACTCCGGCAGCATCAATGGCCTGCTGAATTGCAGCAGTGGAATCGTTGAAGCCGGTGGGATCCGCGCCGTAGTTGACCGCCTCGAACACCGGTCCGGTCCTCAGTGGGCGGCCCGAAGCGACCATCGGCCCAGTCGGTCCCGGGCCAAAGCCATTGCCCTACCTCGTCCCTCTTCCCTCCTGTATTCTGGTTCTTCATCCATGTCTCCAACAATCGGCATCATCGGCGGCAGCGGGCTGTATTCCATGCCCGGTTTCGAGCTCGAAACCGAGACAGTCGTGGATACCCCGTGGGGCCGGCCCTCGGATAGTTTCATGATCGGGTGTCTCGCGGGCAAGCAGGTTGCCTTCCTCGCGCGCCATGGGCGCGGGCACCGCATCTCGCCGTCGGAACTGAATTTCCGCGCGAACATTTACGGCTTCAAGAAGCTTGGCGTGGAACGCATCATTTCGCTGAGCGCGGTCGGTTCGCTGAAGGAAGAGCACCGTCCACTGGATTTCGTAGTCCCCGATCAGTTCTTTGACCGCACCAAGAACCGCGCCAGTACGTTCTTTGGTGACGGCCTTGTCGTCCACGTCGGTTTTGCGGATCCCGTCTGCCCTGAAGTTGCGCGCATCGTCTACGAGGCCTGCATCGCAGAGGGCGTCAACGCCAAATTCGGGGGCACCTACCTTTGCATGGAAGGTCCGCAGTTCTCGACGAAGGCCGAAAGCAACGTTTACCGCTCCTGGGGCATGGACGTGATCGGCATGACGAACCTTCAGGAAGCCAAACTGGCGCGCGAAGCCGAACTCTGTTACGCCACCGTCGCCATGGTCACGGATTACGACTGCTGGCATCCCGAACACGACTCCGTCACCGTAGCTCAGATCATAGCCACTCTCGTGAAGAATGCCGAGAACGCCTGTAAGGTGGTGACGCGCGCCGTGGCCAGTGCGCCCACTGCGCGTGAGTGCAAGTGCGGATCAGCGCTCGCGCACGCCATCATCACCGATCGCGCCGCCGTGCCGCCCGCGACGCGCGAGAAGCTCGAACTTCTCGTCGGGAAGTATCTGTAGCGAGTGCCCGCGGCACAATGACTGACCGTTTTTCTTCCCGCTCCGGGCACGCGGAGCAGATCCTCTCTGCGTGCCTGAGCGGCCAGCCGTGGCCCGCCGCGGCACTTGATGCCCTCATCGCTGCGGACGATCCGTCCCTCTTCTCTGTGGTAGCCGAGGGGCTCTCGGATCGATTCGAACCCGCACTCGTCGATCGATACGCGGACATCTTCAGTCGCGTAATCGCGGCCGTACGCCCCGAACATGACGCCTCGGCATTGCGGGATCGGTATGAACGGGTCCGCAGGCCGCGCCGCTTCACGGGTCCGGAGCCGCACACCATCGCCGTCCTCTCCCGCATCACGCTGGGCGCGGACGTCGCGGTCACCAGTGTTATCCTCGACGCGCTCAAGCGCCGTTTTCCCGAAGCCGCCATTCTCTTTGTCGCGCCCCGAAAGTCATACGAACTCTTCGCCTCCGATGAGCGTATCGCGCACCTCGCGATCCTCTACGGCGGCAGCCTCGCGGACCGCCTTCACGCCCCGTGGTTCGACGACCCGGGCATGATCGTGGTCGATCCCGATTCCCGGATCACGCAGCTCGGATTGCTGCCCGTCTGCCCCGAGGAGCGCTATTACTTCTTCGAAAGCCGCGCGTATGGCGCGAATGGAAGCGAGCCCCTCGGAGCTCTCGCTGCCCGGTGGGCGGAAGAGACCTTCGGCACCGCGCATGCCCGCGCGTACATCGCTCCGGCAGACGCCCCTGCCGCTTTCAACGCCATCGCAGTCAGCCTGGGTGTCGGCGAAAACCCGGCCAAGCGAATCGGGGGCGAGTTCGAACGCGACTTGCTCCGGCACCTGTGCGCCACAGGGCTCCCGGTCGTGATCGACTCCGGTTTTGCGTCCGAGGAGGTCGAGCGCGTTCGGGTTGCGGCAGAAGGCACTTCGGCCCGCATCCTACATGGTTCGTTCGCGCAATTCGCCGCGACCGTGGCGCACGCGCGACTCTACCTGGGATACGATTCCGCCGGCCAGCACGTCGCGGCTGCGTCTGGCGTGTCTCTCGTCAGCGTGTTCACCGGCTATCCGTGCGAGCGCTTCGCGGAGCGCTGGCGCCCGGCAGGGCGCGGCCCCGTCGCAATCGCCCGCAACCTCGACGAAGCCTTGGCGGCCATCGAGCGCCTGCTCTAGACGGCTACCGCTGGTTCCACAACAGCTCGATCGTGATGCCGCCCGCGGCTTCCGTATCGATATACGCGAACCGCCCGGAGCCCTTCTTCCCAACTTCGCCCCAGCCGCCCGCTTGCGATACGCTGTACCCCAACTTCTTCCAGGCCGCGATCGCCTGATCCATGTCCGGCACGTCCATGCCGAAGTGATGGAAGCCCTCGCCGTGAATCTTGAGGGAGTCCTCGTACACGGTGGGTCCGGCGAGCGGCTTGATCCACTCGTATACGACTTTCCCGTGACGCTGCCACCCGAGTTCCTGGTCGAACTTCCCGGGCTGCCCCCGATATTCCAGGTCGCGCAGCCCGCCATGCGTGTACGTCATCTCCGGCCACCCGAGTTTGGCCCAATATGCCGAGATCGCCCGCGTGTCCCGGGCCACGAACGCAAACTGGCTAACAGCCGGCGCACTGGCGGCGGGCTCTGCGTCTTCCGTTCCGTGGACCAGCCCGATGACGTACTTGCCCTGAGGCGCGGTATCAAAGAACACGACGTTGATCTGGCCGCCGTTAAGGGTCATCCGCTGGAGCACCTTCACCCCGAGTGCGCCTAGCCGCGCCTCCTCCGCCTTCAATGCTTCGAGCGTCGGAACGCGGTGAACCAGGCTGAATACGCCCTCACCGCGACTCTTCAGATGATCTGCCATCGGGCCGTTGGTTCCGGGCTGCATCCAGTTGATCTCGACGTTCTTCAACCGCGCGGTAGCGACTCCTTCGTCATCGAACTTCGTGACCGGCCCGAAGCCGTTCTTGTCCCACGCCGCCGCGACGGCATTCAGATCCTTCACGAGCCAAACCACGTGATCGACGTGTTTATAGAACTCCGGCAGTTGAGCCATCGCCGGAAGCGTGAACGCAAGAAACAGTAAGCCGCGCATGCGCACAGCATAGCAGCGGCGGTGGGTGGGGTGTACACTGGTCGGCGGCATGAAGCTGGCCTCTCTGGCGATGATCGCTGCGGCAGTCTTGTGCTGCCAAACGACGTTTCATACAACAACGAAGCTCATCGAAGTGAGTGTTGTCGTCACTGACAAGGTGGGCAAGTCGGTTGAAGGACTTACTCAGGCAGATTTTGAACTTACCGATGGCGGCAAGCAGCAGGAGTTGCGGACCTTCTCCGTTCAGCACGGGCAGCAAGGCGCGGCAACGGCCGAGACCCTGCCAGCCGGGTTCTTCTCCAATCGTCTGAGCGCCGGGGGCGCCCCGAACAGTGCGACGGTGATCCTGGTGGACGCGCTGAATACACCGCCCGAGTATTACGGCCAGGCGCGGCAGAAATTGTCTGAGTTTCTGCATGGCATCGATCCGCGGTTTCGCGTCGCAATTTACAAGCTGGGCTCCTCTGGGCTCATGATCTTCCACGACTTCACTTCAGACACGGCGCTGCTGGCCCGCAAGGCCATGGAGGCGCGAGACCTGCTCGCGGCGAGTTCGGAGAGCGGCCTGATCGGAAGAGTCGAACAGGCCAGGCCCGAGCAAGCCGGTGCGGTGCTGTTCGGCGGGGGTGACGCCCTGGATGTGATCGCCGCGATGATTGCCCGCGCGGACCGGCTGTCCGGAGGCTTCGAAAGCGCCAACCGGATCTCGGCCACGTTCAAGGCGCTAACCGCGATTGCGAACCGGCTAAAAGCGGTACCAGGACGAAAGAACCTGGTCTGGATTTCCGCGGGACTGCCCCTCAAAATCGGATTCACCGGCTTTGCCTCGAGGCGCCCGGCGACGGACGTTCAATTCTCCGCCGGCGAGCGCGACGCCGCGTTCACCGGGGAGTACGATCGCGCCGTGCGCGCGTTGAACGACGCCGCCGTGGCGGTGTACCCGGTGGATGCGCGCGGCGTGCTGGCACTGGCCGATGCGGCGGGATTCTCGCTCGACCGGGGGAGGGCCAACGACATCGGCGCATCGGTGTTTACTGCCCAGCGAGGCGGCTTGATGGCGAGCAATATCTCCGTCACCGAGAGCCATACCACGATGAAGCAGTTGGCCGTGGAGACCGGGGGCAGGCTGTACTCCGGCGATGGTGTGGACAAGGCGCTGTCGGACGTTTTCGAGAACACGCGTGTGTCGTACGTTCTCGGCTACTACGCCCCGCCCGTTGAGAATGACGGGCGTTTCCGCAAGATCCAGGTGAAGGTGAAACGGCCGGGGGTGCGGGTGATGCACCGAACCGGCTACTACGCGGTTGCGGATGAGCGCACAGCGCAGGATGACGCGAAAGCGGCTTTGCAGGCCGCGGTTTGGAGCCCTGTCGATGCGACGGCAGTTCCGGTGGACGCCGTGCTCGAAATGGCGCCCGGGGCGTCGGGTGCGGCTGAGGGCGAGCGCACGGTGGAGCTGCACGTGGATGGCAGGGCGCTGGCGTTCGAGCCAGCCGAAAGCGGCCTACGCTGCCGGCTCGAGATTTTCGTCGTTCAAAAGGACGGCGAAGGGAGACAGATCGACGCAAGCGCCGACGCACTGGAGTGGCCTTTGAAGCAGGAACAGGCTGCTGCGGTAGAAAAAGCGGGGCTGACGCACAGGAAGAAACTGCGCGTACAGCCCACCGCTTTTATGTTACGCGTTGTGGTTAGGAACCCTGTAACCGGCGCACTCGGCTCGCTCACGATTCCGCTCGGGAAGCGTGCCGTATCCGGTACTTGACGCTTTACGCGCCTGCGGTTCTGGGAGTTGTACGGGCGCGGTCCCAGTTTGCGCCGATAGCTTCCCAGTTGAGGTTCTTGAAGAACACGTCGATGTAGCTCGCGCGTGCCACGCCGTAATCGATGTAGTAGGCATGCTCGTAGACGTCGAGAGCGACGATCGGCACGGCGTTCCACACGGGGAAGGAGTTCTGCGCGTCACCGGCGTAGTTGAACAGGTAACCCCAGTCACGGTCGTAGCCTGTCCAGGCCCACCCGCGCGAGGCGATGCCGGTCGCCTTCAGATCGGCCATCCACTTCTCGACGGAACCGAAGTCCTTCTCGAGTTGGTTCTTGATTTCGGCCGGCGGCTCGCCACCCTTGCCGCCGAGGTGGCCGAAGTACAGTTCGTGGTTCTTGACGCCGCCGATGGCGAACGTCAGGTCCACCTTCAGGGAGCGCACGTCGCTGAAGATCTGGTTGGCCGCGCCGCGGTCAGCCGCGTCGAGCTTGCCCATGATCTCGTTGTACTTATTGACGTAGCCCTGATACAGCTTGTAGTGCTCGGTCATGGTCCGGGCGGAGATTCCGTCC
>DATMXS010000084.1:0-13048 GCA_035561355.1 Bryobacteraceae bacterium
TATGCCATCCGATCCCCCGCGGCGGGGCGTATCGAAACCGTAGCGGAAGCCAGGCATAGCATCGGCACACAGGCGCTCGCCGCTCGGATCCGGCGCGATGACGGAAGCGCGATTGAGGTCCGGGCGCCGTTCGCAGCGAGCGTCGAAGCCGTTGCGGTGCGGGCGGGCGGCCACGTCGCAGCCGGATCGGAACTCCTCACGCTTTCGGCAAGCCCGGATCAGGTATGGGAAGCGTTGCGCGGCCTGTACCTGATTGGCCAAGCCGACGATCTGCCGGACGTAGACCGCTGGAGCGGAGCCTCCGACCGCATAGGGCGCCAGGCGGCGCAAACCGCGCAGGCTATACGTACTCGCGCGGAACGTATGTCCAATCGATAGGCGCCCGGTCAGGCTGCGCCGGCAGTTGCACCTTGTGAGCGGCCTCCCACTCCTCGGTGTTCAGCATGTCGATCGCATCCCAGGGGCAGCCGTCGAGAAACGTCCCGTCAGGCCCTTTGCTGGTGCACTTTGCGCACCCGATGCACGTCGCCTTGTCCACTTCGATGCGCCCGAACGGCGGGTTGTCATCGTCGGGTACCCAAAACATGCACGCCTCGACGGGACAGTACTGAACGCAAACAGGAGATCCCGCGCACCCGGTGCAGTTCTCATTGATGACGGCGAGCTGTTTTGGTTTCCGCTTGCGCAGGTCGGTGCGCCCATGTGACATGGGCTCGAATTTCAGGACTGCGGTGGATGCGTCCGGCACGTCCGCCTCCCTTTATTGCTTTGCATCCATTCTAACGCGTGGCAGCCGTTGCGAGGCGCAAGCGCGCGGATTGCCCTGATGTGGGAGGGGCCGATTCGAGGATAATCGCATGCTGCGAGCTCTCGATTCGAAGGACGATGACCCGATAGGTCGCGAGCTCTGTCAAGCCCGTGCATGCGCGCTGCGTGCCGGACTCGCGACATTTGAGCATGAGCGATCACCGGTCGCCGACGCAATGCGCGAGGCGTTCGTGATCCGCCTGGCACCTGAAACCCGTGAAGATGGCGACTCACGATCCTCCCAGACCGCACGGATTCCGCTATTCACGCAGCCCGCGACGCAGTTCCGAACATGCTTGCCAACGGCGAGATCGGCGACGATGCATTCCATTGGGTCGAAGAGGACTTGGACAGGTTCGCCGCCAGGCTCGTCGTCGGGCAGACAGTAAAGTACCTCGAGCGGAACGTGCGTACGGGGCTGATCCGGATGAACGGCCTGGACCCATCGGCATGGCACCAGATCATCGCAGGCGACGTCAAGCTCCCGAAGGACCGGTCGGCACGCATCCTGCTGTTTGTGCACGGAACATTCAGCAGCACGATTGGCAGCTTCGGCCATCTCTGTGGGACACCTTGGGGCCAGGCGTTTCTCGCCGCAGATCCGATCGAGAACGCATCGCACCTACTGGGCGAACTGGAGGCGCTCGGGTGCTCGGTGCCGCCGCAGATCGATGCTGTCGCGTACAGCCGTGGCGGGCTGGTACTGCGCAGCCTGGTCGAGCATGTCCTACCCGCGTCGCGTTTCCGCGGACGAATTCGAAAGGCAGTATTTGTCGCGTGCACGAATGCCGGAACCAAGCTTGCAGACGCAGAGAACTGGCATACATTTCTCGATCTGTACACGAACATCGCTGTGGGCGCGTTCCGGTTGTTAAGCTGGCTGCCACAAGTGCAGGCCCCCGCGCTGATCCTTACCGGGCTCGTGCAGTCCGTCGGTGCGTTTGTTAAGCATCTGGCAACGAACGCGACCAGCGACGTCCCGGGGCTCGCGATGCGCCCCGGCGGCGACTTCGTCCGAATACTAAACGAGACACAGGCCAACCAGCCTAGGCCCGCAGACACGCTCTATTACGCTGTTACGTCGGAATTTCGTCCCGCGCTCATTGGAGGCGATCACAAACCTAAGGAGCTTCCGTTGCGTCTCGTATTGACTCTGGCTGACCGCCTTGTCGATCGTGTCATGAACGCCGCTAACGATTTGGTAGTCGACACGCCGTCCATGAGTGCCATAGACGCGCACGTTGGCGGGTTCATCAAGGACACCGTGGCCTTTGGTACGACGCCCATGGTGTATCACACGACGTACTTCACCCGCCCAGAGTTGGTGAACGCTTGCACGCGCTGGCTCGAGCTCCCGCCGCCTGCGCTTCAGGAGCAGCAGCCCTCTGCGGGCCTGGTGTGGGTAAAACGCACGGGGCCCGTCCTCCGCAGCGCGCGGAAGCTACAAACAGCCACACTGCAATTGCCGGCTCCGCTTCCGGGCCGCCGCAGCGCAGCGGTCGCCGCACCCGCCGTGGTCGACACGGATATCGTCGTTGCCTCCGGCACGAGCAACACAGGCGAGGTGCTCGACTTGGTGCGCGAGGTCAATCCCAGCTATCTGGTCGTCACTCGCCCGTATGAGGGCGGCACGTTGCACTACGCCTTTCGCGCCGAGGAGCTCGCCGAATGTGCAAGCTGGCCAGGCGCGCGCGACGTCGTGCTCACCACTGCGTTGAATCTGCACGAGACTGATAGCTCACAGACGCAGCCACTCGGGGGAGTGCTCACCGCGCAGCAGCCAACCGCCGTATCGCTTACAGCGAGACGAGGCGTTGTTCTCAGCGACGGTCATCCCGTTGGCGTTGTGCCTGAGCCCGAAGCGACGCCTGGGCAGTCCGACGTGGTGGAGCTTGCGAAGATGGCCGCTAACCCATCTTCCACCGACATCGTAGCGCTCCGCCGTACCATGCCGACGTTCGCAAGACCACCTGTCGCGGTCGCGGTGCCTTCCACCGTTGCGTCTGCTCCCGTCACCTGCCACTTCCTGGCCGAGATCGACTCGCAGGTGCAGGTGAACCATATGGCGACTGTAGAAGTGAGCATTTCGCGTGACCTGATTGCGCCGCTCGCGGGCAGAACAGCTGCCACCTCATCCGGTCAAGTGGACCCCGCACGCAAGATCATCGTGCAGGTGATCCCGAAGGTGAACTTTGCGATGGCCGGCGACACCGATCGCGCGGAGATCGACGTCCCTGCTCCTAGCGAGCCGGTGGCGCTGTACTTTGACGTGAAAGCTACCAACGTCGGTAACGGCGAGGTTTGGGCAGTGGTGCGGCAATACCAGACCGCCATCGCGCGTTTGGTGCTCCGTCCATCCGTCGTTGACCGGCGGCAGATGGGCGTTGCGCGTTCGCGCGCGGAAAGCCATGCCACGGAAGCGCGACCGCTCACTGAACCGCCGGTCGGAACCAAGTCGCAGAGGGATTCCAACCTGACGCGATCCTCATGAGGCAGGTCCGCACATGCGTGCGATGGCCAGCTCTCCATTCGTACGCTGGTTTCCGAAGCATTCCTTTTCGCCAAATGAAATGGGTCCTCCCTGGGCTATAACTGGCTCGCGTGGCGATACGGCACGCTGAATCTAGCGGCACGCGCAAATTGAGGTGGTCACCCGAAGTTGCACGTGCAAACTTTACGGCCTCCGATACTCGCCTCCGGCGAGGTGCAGTTGCGGCGCGCGCCGGCCGCACTGGTCACAGCCGGTGAGGACAACGCAGCTGATCCAAGGACTGCCGAGGACCAATTCATCGCCGCTCTTACACGCGACCCCGCGCATATGGCTTCTCGTCTCGCTCCGGTGATTCATCATTGGCATTGGTCCGCTGCCTGCGGGGTTTCGCCGGAGCCACTTCCTCTTATGTTTTCAATGTGATGAACAGCTCTTGCGGGGTTTGCGGGGTTTGTCCACGCCCCTATTCCTGTAATACCCACCACTATCTTCTTCTCACAGCTTTTCCCGCGCGTTGAGAGAGAGAGGAAACCCCGCAAACCCCGCAAATCGACCGTAAGCTCATGTGAAAACAGAGACTTAAGTCACATTGTCAAACCCCGCAGACTCTCTGGTCCGTTCCGAGCGCAGAGCCGCAACGTCCCCTCCAACGCGCCAGCGCTGTACTTTCGTGTGCGAGTCGGGCCGGGCACGCTCGATCCGCAGCTCCAAATCGCCGAACCGGGTGCCACATTTCCGCGCAAAGGCTTTCCCGATCCTGCGGCCGAGCGACCCAATGCCCTCGTTCCTGTGCTCATCCGGATGCCCGATGTCATCCGGAAAAGAAGAACTCAGCACGGTGGGAGCATCAAGAACGCGCTCGACAATATCACCGACCGTGAAATCCGATTCGCCGAAGATGATCGCGAGGGCACACAGAAACTGATCCCACTGGGCGCTCTCTTCGTCAGCCTGCTGCTGAACGGTCTCGAGGTTTCCAAGGAACTCCTCGATGCCCGCGTGGTGGAGAATCCCGCCGACGGTCTGGGCCCAAGTGTTGAAGCTGCCGAACGCCGGCACGTCGGCCTTCGGCCGGCCGTCCACCCACCAGGCCCGAATCATCGTCAGCAATGCTGCTACCAGCGTGCCCCGCTGTTCACGGACCCAATCAAGAAGCTCCTGGTCCGTCCGCTTGAACCCGGTGCGCTTGGCGGGGTTAGCGACCTGGGCATCCAATCGGATGCGGTAAGCGCGGCGACCCATCTCGGCGCCGAGCACGATGTTGTTGCCAGTGGCGATCCAGCTCGAGACGTTCGGCAAGCGCACATCCTCGCTTCGGCCGAGAATGCGATCCTCCCAGTACGAGGTCGTCAGTACGGCGGAAAGAGCCGGCGAGCGGAGGGTCTGGTCGATGTTGTCGATAATCACGACGGCGCTGCCACGATCCAGGATCGACATCATCCTCTTGCGCCATTCCTCCTCGGTCGCTGGAGCCACGCAAACGGTGCCTTCGGTGCCCGTGGCGACCGCGTACACCACCATGCCGAGAAGGGTCTTGCCGGTGCCCCACTTGGGCGCATCGATCAAGGCCAGGGGTGCTTTCATTCGGAACGTCACCCGCAATATCGGCGTCAACAGCAGCCCGATACAATTGGCCTTATCTGCGGCCGACTCGAAGGGGAACTGTCCGATGGCCTCGTCCAGCGAATCGATAGCAGCTATCAACTCGGTCCCGCCCGGCGCCGCAGCAATGGGCGGCAGCACGAATCCCGGCGTCGGCTGGTAGTAGGCGCGGGTCACCGGATCATAGCCAGGCTCGAGGCGAAGCGATCCATCGTGCCGCAGAATCGGAAGCTGCGTCAGCACTCCCAGCGGCGGGAACTGGCCCTCATTGCAGGCGAGAATGTCGCGCGTCAGGTCTTCCGGAGGAGAGACCCGTCTCACACCATCTTTCACCTCTTTGAAGAATCGCGCTACCCGAGCCAATCGGCCCCGCATCATCGGCTCCGTGGCCCGCATGATGACAGGCCGGCCGTCTTCGTCGGGGTGGATCAGCACCAACGCCCCGCCGCGCTTGAACACGACCGGGGGCTGATTGGCAGCTTCGAGCGCCGCAACGGTCTCCACCGCGATCTCGTCGAGCAGACGGTCGTCGGTTCTGATCATCGGCCTCAGATCGACGCCTTGCTGCTCTGCGTGACCCCATTGCCGACGTGCGCGGGCGTCCTTGATTGCCTTGTTGAAGTGGTGGAAATTCAGCTTCGAGCCGAGTGCAGACTTCAGCGCCTGGTAGGCCACGGCGACTTCACCATCCGACAGGGCGGCAATCATGTCGATGTGCTCGTACAGGAGCTCGATGCTGCCCGAAGCGCGGATTTTCGCCAGGAGGAACTCCCACGGCAAGTGACAACCGCGACCACCCGGCTCGTCGCGACCAGCGCTGTCGTGCTCGCCACCCGGCCGGGTCTCAGACTGTGCATCGGACTCGTTGCTCGCCGACTCCGCATTGGCCTGATTGTTGGCCGCCTGCTCGGCAGTTTCCGATGGCGGTTTCTCGGGACGATCCTCGCTCGGTGCCTCGCGGTCCTCGCGATTCTGGGAGTCGATGTGCTCGTGGAACTGCGCCCACGCCCCTTCGGCCTCCTGCGACGACTGGTGCCCTTGGCGGGCCGTGGAGATGGTCCGCTGCAGGTACTGCAGCAAAGCCCGGCCACGTCGTTCCTGTTTGGGGCCGCGGAACCTGCGGCGGCTGACGACCAGAACATCGGCAATCTGCTGATCGGTCAGGCCGCGCGCCACCCCAATGCCGGCGAGAGCAAGATCATACCCGGAGCAAGACCCGTCCCGAAGATCGGTCCGCTGGTGATTCCACGTAGGCGTGAACAGCGGGTGGCTCTCAGCCAGCGCGTTCAGCAGGTTCGGCGACGCTTCGTCGGCGGGATCAAGAGTGATATTGATCCCAGCCATCTCGACCTTGGCATCGCCTTGACCGATCCCACGCCAAGGGTCCACCGGCGGCAGCCACTCGTCGAGATCCGCGAGGTTGAACCGGGCCGAGTCGTCTTGCAGAATGAGCCGGACGGGCTTCGGGTTCGCGGTGTCCTTCCAATTCACGCAGCCGGGCAATCGCAGGACTTTCCCGAGGTCGCAATAGTCCACCGCGCCGGGCCAGCCGCGTTCGGACGCGATGCCGTGCAGCGCGCGATGGAAACGGCGGCCGAGCGATTCGAGCAGCTGCCTATCTTCCGGTTCTGCGAGGATCAAGGGCTCTTTGAACAAGATCGCCGGATAGCAGCCATACCCGGAGGCAAGGATGAGCGAAACCCGGAGCGGGTGGTAGAGCGTGTTGAAATGCTCTGCCAACCCGATGGCGTCCGCCACCGTGTGACACAGCGTTTCGGGCGGCTTCTTGCGACCAGGTCCTCGCGCATCAATATCGGCAAACAGCCCGAGGGCGGCACCGGCAGTCTCGATGCTGCCACGGTTGTTCAAGGCCCCTTCCTGCAGCTGATGCAGGTGGATGTGGAAGTAGACCTCCTTACGGTCTCGTGCGAGCCTGGCGGCCTCGCGTGCGAGCGTGGCAATGTTCCTGGAGGCAAAGGTGCGCCGGTCCGGCAGGCTGAACAGAGCGATCCGGGCGTCGCACGCTTCCAGCGCATCTGCGTAGCAGCCCAGGAAGTGCTCGATCTCAGCTGGCCGGACTAGCATCGGCAGGTCGGAGTCACGACTCCGTGCCGGCGAAGGGTCAGCATCCGCAGAAGGCACTACTGCACTCTCCCGGCTCGCGCATTGAGCCGCACCACGGGGCCGCGGAGCCGGAATCCCGGCTGGACCTGGGACACGATCACATACAGCACGTTGCTCATGTCCATCGGCCAGAACTCGCCCACAACCGCGCGCCTCTGACGGGTGGCGACACCGGGGTGTTCTTCGAACCAGCGCCGGTCATCGGCCATAACCGCGTCGATGATGGCCGCGATTTCAGGCGGCGCCTGGCGGACCTCCGGGGCAGGCTTGGCGGGCTTGGGTTCGCGCTTCTTGTTGTTCTTGCTCTTGCGCGCCATCTCTAGACCCTCCCCTGCGTTCTCATGTACGTGTGAAGTCCGGCGCGCTCAAACGCGATGCGCAACTCCGAAACCCTTCGATACACCGTGGCGCGCGACTGGCCGATGCTAGCAGCCACGGCGGCAATAGGCTGGTCTTGCTTGAGCAGGCGCGCAACGTTGACCAGATTGTCGGGAAGGGTCTCGAGAGTGCGCTCGACATCGATTCGCAGCGCCAGAAGCTCGAGATCCGGCCGCGATCTCCGGCCGATCCGCATTTCATAACAGTCGTGGGAGATCGGCTCCACGCTCTCGCCGCTCGCGGCGCCATCGGCGCGGTGAGAGTCCGAGAGCGACTCGATGTAAGCGCCGCCTCCGCGCTTCTGGACCGTCGCGGCCTTCAACATCTGAATGGAGCGGTGCCTGCAGATGTGCCCCACGAAGGTCGCAGGCGAGGACAGGTTGGGATCGTGGTGCCGCCGGCGCCGGACCCAATGCAACAACAATTCCTGGTGGACGTCGCCATGGTCGAAGCCGAAGTGACGAAGGCTGCGCCACGCCCGGTGCGCCTCGCACCGGATCGCCACCAGCACAGCCGGATTCAAGAGGGGGCCGAGGCTACTCACCGGCAGCCTCCCGGCCCGTGTCGCCGCCGCTCGGACGGGTGGCCAACCAGCGGAGAAAATCTTCCCGCGTGTAGCGCACTGCGGCGCCAGTCTTAATGAACTTGGGTCCCCGCCCGTAAAGCCGCCAGCGGCGGATCGTGGCCACCGAGAGACCCAGGGTCTTTGCGACCTGATGTTCGTTGAGAAGGCAGATTGAAGTGTTTTGAAGACTCGACATCGAATGCTCGCTCAGTGGCTTTTAGTGCCACCTGTGCGGAAGCATAAGGCTCCCCGTATAGCGGGACGCCACACGGGAATCAGCGGGAAAACGAGGGAACTACAGGAAAAGGCAAACCTACGGCAGGGTCTGACGCTTTCTCAGCAGGTCGACGAAACGGTCAGTCCGCATGGACAGCACCTGGGCGAACATCTGGGCAGACTTCAGCGTCACTTTCGCGCTGTTGCGCTGCCAACGTTCGAAATCGGTGCCGCTGCTGTATCCGGCCACACTCCAGATCATCTTTCTGGTCACGGTCACCCCAGCTTCACGCCGGCATGTCTCGATGAACGCATCAACCATCGCACGCCGTTCCTGACCGCTCGTGAGAGCGTTGTCGCGCTGTGCGGATGATTCCGTCCTAACGTGATCCAGCAGGATTACCGATGGAGTGTCGGACACGTTCTCCCGCTCGCCGCCGACGCTGTCGAACATGCCTTCCGTCGGGTCCCCATCCGGCGAACCGTCACCGGGAGGATAGAGGATCGCCCCAGAGCCTTCGGCGACGGCGGAGTAGAGTATCTCGCCCTGGACGGCGACATTTCCTTGCGCGGCAGGACGTGAGGAACCACTGTTTGTAATGAAATCTTCCCAGCCCTGAGGCACAACGTCCGGATTCCACCACAGGTCCTCGGCTTCCCTGATCAGGCCAAACAGCCGATCCCGCACCTGCCGATGCCAGATCGCCAGCATCCGGCCACCCTGGACGTTCTTGTAGAGGTAGTGCGCATATCGGAATGCCGTGTTTGCGGCGCCGGCATCCATGCGAATCCTGGTGCAGAAATCCTGAAATGTCGCAGAGCGCAAGCGCAGCTCGAGGACAGCCAGCGTCTTGAACACCTCAGCAGCGTGGTCGATGACGATGTGGGGTTCTTGCCCATAATCGACTGAACTCTGACGAAATCGGCGGTAGCGCCGCTGGGCCGCCTCAACAAGGGGCACGAGCTCTGCCGCCACCTGCGGCGGCAACGTAGTCGCAGGATTCGTGATGTCCCGCTCATCCGGGTAGTTCACAGGTTCATCTCTGAAGTGGATTGGGCCGCAAGTAAAGAGCGCAGGGACAGGGGAACGGTACGGCGGAAGCTTGCGGCGAAAAGGCCATTTTAGCAGCGATTCGTCGTATTGCGCCACGCTTCTCAATGGTGGGTAGGAACAGCATTCAACGGGTGTGCAGCGTCCTCCGCGGTCCCGTTGGCACCCAGAGTGTTCTACGTCGGAACCCACCGCTGAAACGCTGATTCACTCCAGGTCCGGCAATTCCGTCCGCGGCAACGTGAGCCGGATTGAACGTGCAACGCCCGGCATCCTCGTGATCAGGCGGCGTTCCTCGAGGCTGAGAATCATTTGGTGGACTGTCGGCGGCGTCACGCTGAAGTACCGCTGCATCTCAGCCTCTGCGGGCGGGGCTCCATGGATCTTCGTGTAATAGTAGATGAACGCGAGATACTGCCCCTGCTTGTGGGTGTACTTCCCGTCAGGTCGCACGCGCCCATACTACCGCGGTGCCTGGCTGGGTAGAGGTTGGGTGGACATCACGGCCTGCAATCGATCGTCAGACGACTTAGGGCGTGGTGGCAGGCTCGTCCTGCCGTGGGTATCGGGTTTCACTCCCCGGAACGGCCCGTGTCGCGGCGCGAGTGGTTCCGTTCCGCTGCCGCCCGCGTGGCGGCGCCGCACCACAGCCCTGGCCATTGTAAGCCCGTTGGTCATTTCGTCCGCGAGCAAGCGATGCCGGCATCCCTCATGCTCTCCTTCACGACATCTTCCGCGCGGCATCGCCAGACCTCGGCGGCCGTCTACCGATCGACAGACCTGCGTTCAGCACAATCGCGAGCAGGGTCCCAAACGCGATTCCTGCAATATTGACCCCGGCGATCGTCAGGCCTCTGACTCCCAATCCCGTGGCGGTAATCAGCGAGGCGCCCGCGACCACCAGGTTGTGGGCGTCCGCGAAGTCCAGTTTCGCATCGATCCATATGCGCACTCCCATCAACGCTATTAGCCCGTAAAGCATCAGGCTAATGCCACCCAGAACCGGCTTGGGAATGGACTGGATCAACGCGCCAAACTTTGGACACAACCCGAGCAGGATGGCAACCGAGGCCGCCATGATGAAGTTATAGGTGCTGAACACGCGCGTAATCGCCATGACCCCCATGTTCTCGGCGTAGGTCGTCTGTGGTGTCCCGCCTCCCAGAGAAGAAAGCAGGGTCGCGAGCGCGTCGCCCAGATATGCCCGCCCCAGGTGCGGGTTGAGGTCACGGCCCATGTAGCTGGAGATCGCGGCAATGTGCCCCTTGTTCTCCGCCAGCAGCACAATGAACATCGGCGCAATCACCACGAGCGCATGCAGGCTGAATGCCGGTGCCTGAAACGGTGGCAGCCCGATCCACGCGGCGTCTCGAATACGCCCGACGCTGTCAGGGTCCAACACGCCCAAGAGCGCTGCGAGGAAATACCCGACGATCACGCCACTGAGGATGGGCAAGAGTCGCAGGAAGCCCTTCAGGTGGAGCGGTACGAGTGCAGCCGTCAAGAACGTCGCCGCCGCAACAATCAGCCCCGGAAGGTCTGCTGCGCTGTTAACCGCCAGGTCGGCGTTGATCGCATCGGTTACAGCGGAGGAAGCAAGGTTCAGTCCGATCAGCGCCACAACCGATCCCGTCACAATCGGCGGCATGAGCAGGTCAATCCAGCCGGAACCCCATCGGATGGTGATCAGCGCCGCGACGAAGTAAAGGAGGGCGGCTCCGGCGATTCCGCACAGGGCGAACGGCACTCTCGATGCGTTGCCGCCCGTGACGGCGAGAACAGGCCCGATAAAGGCGAAGCTCGATCCCAGATAGCTCGGGACCTTCAACCCGGTCGTAACAACGAACAGGAGTGTTCCAACGCCGGAGAAGAACAATGCCACTTGGGGATTGAACCCCATAAGGAGGGGAGCCAACACCGTCGCCCCGAACATTGCGACGACGTGCTGCATTCCCATCGGGACCAGGCGCACGAAGGGAATCTTGTCCTCGGGATAGTAGATCTCAGGCTGCACCATGAGCCTTCCCTTCTGTTCCGCTATTCTCGACCAACCGTGTGTCGGGTGGGCGGCCAGTCTATCGGGTTGCGCCCAAGCCAACCGCACAGGGCCGGCTGGGTTGCCACGTACTCCCTCACGACCGGCGGCACAGAGTCGGACCGAACGCTGGTCCACTCCTGCCTGTCTGCGAGCGCGGCACCTCGCCATGCGCGGCGTCGCGCAGTTCTCGGAGCGGAGCCTGAGACACTTCTCGCTCTTTTCGGGTACATACCGAATGAACGGCTGCGTTCATCCCACCACCTGATAGCGAGAGGGCTGCCGCGAAGTGGGCCTCGCTATGGGTGCCGAAACCCCACACATCCATGCGAGACCGCTGCGCGACATCACCGAAGCACCGCCGAGCCGAAAGTCAGCCGCGGCTTGTCCGGAAGTTTGCGGCTGCTGACGGCGATGTGGATGACCTTGCCGAGGCAATCCGCCTGCTCCTGGACGACAATGCTCCGCTCGTCGCATCGCCCGTTCGGCCGCTATCTGACTTGCTTTCTGCGCCGACCAGAGTGACTGATGTCGTGGAGGCAACCGGAACACGCTGATGGCCGTTGGGATCTACGTTCGCGTCAGTACCGAAGAGCAGCGAGAGCGCCAATCGATCGCGACCCAGCGCGAGTTCGGGGACCGATACTGCCAGCTCCACAGCCTCCCGGTCTACCGCGTCTACGCCGACGACGGTGTCTCCGGGACCGTTCCGCTGGATCAGCGAGCGGAAGGCAGCCAGATCCTCAAGGATGCGCGACTCGGCAAGTTCGATCAACTCCTCGTTTACAAGCTCGACCGGCTCGGGCGCGACACCCGCCTGATCTTGAACGCCGTCGCAGACCTGGAGAAGCTCGGGGTCCGTGTTCGCAGTATGACTGAGGAGTTCGACACGGGCACTTCAACGGGCCGGCTCATGCTGACCATGCTGTCGGGTTTCGCCTCGCACGAGCGCGACGTCATTCGGGAACGGTCGCTCGCCGGTACGAACCGGGTCGCCGAGTCCGGAGCGTGGCTCGGCGGTATCGTCCCGTACGGCTACCGCAAGGTGGGCGAGAAGGCTGCGGCTCGCCTGGCCATCTCGGATGAGCCTGTTTCCGGCATGGAGATGTCCGAGGCAGACGTGATCCGGATGATCTTCAACATGGCCGCAGTCGAGCGGAAGTCCTGCCAGAAGATCGCGGATCACCTGAACCGGCTGGGTGTGCCATCCGCCTATGCCAGAGATGGCCGGTCCGTTCTCCGGGGCAAGCGGAAGCAGCGAACGTCGGGATTTTGGCACCCTGGACGAGTCCGCCACATCATCGTCAGCACGACGTACGTGGGGCGCCACGAATACGGCAAGCGGTCGCCCAACAAGGCTCGAAAGCTGATCGTGCGACCGGTGCCGGCCATTATCAGCGAGGCAGTCTGGAAGAAGGCGCAGCAGACGCTACGGAACAACTTCCTGTTCAGCGCCCGGAGCGCGAAGAACCAGTACCTGCTTCGCGCACTGATCAAGTGCGGCCAGTGCGGCTTGACCTACGTCGGCCTCGCCGCAAACCGGTCCAATGGGAAGCGGGAATTCTATTATCGCTGCAACGGCGCCCACAGTCCCTCGATCTACTCGACACGGGGACGCTGCGAGTCCAAGGCGGTCCGCGGTGACGACCTGGAACAGCAAGTCTGGTCAGATGTGGAGGCGTTCCTTCGCGATCCGCAGCCGGTCTTGGAGCAGCTTCATGAGAGGCTCGAATCGGAAGCGCAAGGCTCCGACCAGATCAGAAGGCAGCTGGCCCGGAC
>DATMXS010000085.1:0-6845 GCA_035561355.1 Bryobacteraceae bacterium
GGCGATTTCGAGGTACGGCAGTTCCCTCGCGATCGGCAGCGGATTCTGGAATTGTTCGTGAAACTCCGGGCGTCGGTGCGGCCGAACCTCGTGCTCGTGCCAGCGTCCACTGACATTCACCAGGATCACCACACGGTTTATGAGGAAGCGTTTCGGGCCTTCAAGCACTCATCGATCCTCGGGTACGAGCTGGCGCAGAATACCCCCAACTTTCATTCGACGGCGTTTGTGCAGCTCTCTGAAAACCACATCGAGCGGAAACTGCATGCCCTGACCGCGTACGAGTCGCAAAGCTTCCGGAACTACTCATCGGCTGAGTATGTCCGGTCGCTGGCGCGCGTCCGCGGAATGCAGTGCAACACCGACTTCGCGGAGGCGTTCGAGGTCATCAGGTTCATTCTCGGTGCGGACGATTGAGCTCGCCGCACACAACGCGTCCATTGCCTTCTACGGGCTACCCACGCCGGCCTCTCGAGTGAGGCGCCACCCGGCAAGCGGCTCCTTACAATAGCAGCCCGGCTGGGGTCCCCCACGCCCCTCCCCGGAGTCTCCGACAGATTCGCCCGGTTAGGGTAGGGGCAGTAGTTACGGATCGCCTGCTATTCCTGCAGATTGACCCGGCGGCGACGTCACCAACCACCCTCCAAACGCGACTCATGAACCGCCTTGGGAACATCGCGCTCTACGAACTGAAGCGCCGGCTTCTGCGCCCGGTCTATCGTCGATTGATGGGCAAGCCGAGTCTATCGCGGTCGAAATACAATACTGCTGTGCCTGATCGTGCCATCAAGGCGATCCTCACCGCCAATGGGCTTGGCTTCAACGAAGCGGGGCGTCCGAGTTGGTGGTACGAGGCGCTTGATGGACGGAACGCCGCAGACGACCTGACACACTTCGAGCTCGACTATATCACCGAACACGTTGCCAGGACGGGTTCGGTGCTCGTTACCGGATGCGGCGTGGGCCTGTCCACGATTCCGCTCTTCGAGCGCGGCTACCACGACATCGAGGGCTTCGACTACCTGCCCAATGTGGTCGCTGCGGCGCAGGCGGTCGCGAAGGCTGCGAACGTTCCTATCAAGTACTGGCAGATGGATGGGTTCAGGCCCAAGCTCACGCGCCAGTACGACTGTATAACGGCGATGCACTGGGTCTATTCGGCCTGGATGGGGAACTACACCAACCCGGTGGAGAGCCGGGTCGACCGGGAGCTGATCCTCCGCGAATTCCTGGAGCCGTACGCAGAGGCGCTCAGGCCAGGGGGATCCATGCTCGTGGAGTTGGTCGATGCCAATATGCTCGACAACGCATTTCCACCATACAGAGCGTATCCGATCCGCCACACGCCTGAGCAGGTGGCCACAGCGGCCCAAGCCAACGGCTTGAACGTCGCACTGACGGTTACCAACCCGTTCGGGCAAAGATCGATCGTCGTGCTGTACGTGCTCTCAAAAACGAGCGCGCCTGAAGCTTGACACTAAGCCGGCAGCGGTTGATGTTCAACGGTTGAACGCAAGTACGACCTGGTCACGCGCGTCCTCCACTCAACACTACGCCAGTGAAAGTTGTCATTCTTGCCGGCGGGCTTGGCACCCGAATCTCCGAAGAGACCCACCTCAAGCCGAAGCCGATGATCGAGATCGGCGGCAAGCCGATCCTCTGGCACATCATGAAGACGTACTCGGCCCACGGGTTGAACGACTTCGTGATCTGCTGCGGCTACCGCGGCTATGTCATCAAGGAGTACTTCGCCAACTACTTCCTCCACATGTCGGACGTCACGTTCGATATGTCGACGAACAGCATCCAGGTCCACAGCCAGAAGGCGGAGCCCTGGCGCGTCACCGTCGTGGATACCGGCGACGAGACCCAGACCGGCGGCCGCCTCAAGCGGGTCGCCGACTACCTCCAGGGTGACGATGCCTTCTGCTTCACCTATGGCGACGGGGTGGGCGACGTCAACATCACCGAGTCCATCGACTTCCACCGCGCGCACGGCAGGCTCGCCACGCTCACGGCGGTGCAGCCCCCGGGCCGCTTCGGCGCGCTTGCCCTCGACGACGACACGATCCGGCACTTCCAGGAAAAGCCTGCCGGCGACGGCGCCTGGATCAATGGCGGCTTCTTCGTGCTCTCGCCGAAGGTCATCGACTACATCGAGGGCGACCCCATCATCTGGGAGCAGGCGCCGATGGAGCGCCTCGCGGAGGAGTCGCAGTTCCGGGCGTTCTTCCACCGCGGCTTCTGGCAGCCGATGGACACCCTGCGCGACAAGGCGCACCTCGAGGCACTCTGGGATTCGGGCAAGGCGCCCTGGAAGGTGTGGAAATGAGCACGGACAGGAACGCGCTCCGTGCGGAGATCATCGCCAAGGTCCGCGAGTTCCACGCGGCGGCTGAACAGAAGCCCTTCGTGGCCGGCCGGGACTTCGTGCACTACGCCGGGCGAGTCTTCGACGACGACGAGCTCACGACGCTCGTGCATTCCTCGCTCGACTTCTGGCTCACCGCGGGCCGCTTCACCGAGGAATTCGAATCCGGCCTCGGGGACTTCCTCGGCCTCGAGAATGTCCTGACGGTGAACTCAGGTTCGTCAGCGAACCTTGTCGCATTCACGACCCTGACGAGTCCCCTGCTGCGCGACCGCCGGATCAACCCCGGCGACGAGGTGATCACGGTCGCCGCCGGCTTCCCGACGACCGTCAACCCGATCATCCAGAACCGGGCGATCCCCGTGTTCGTCGACGTGGCGCTCGGTACGTACGTACCGACGCTCGAGGCGATCGAGGCCGCGATCACGCCGCGCACCAAGGCGGTGATGATCGCCCACACGATGGGCGTGCCGTTCGAGCTCTCGGAGCTCAAGGCGCTCTGCGAGAGGAAGAAGCTGTGGCTCATCGAGGACAACTGCGATGCGCTCGGCAGCCGCTACGACGGCAAGTACACGAGCACGTTCGGTGACCTCGCGACGGTGAGCTTCTATCCCGCCCACCACATCACGATGGGTGAGGGCGGCGCCGTGATGACGAACGACGACTACCTCGCGCGCATCGCCCGGAGCTACCGCGACTGGGGTCGCGACTGCTACTGCGCGCCGGGTGAGAACAACACGTGCGGCAAGCGCTTCAGCCAGCAGTTCGGGACGCTGCCGCACGGCTACGACCACAAGTACGTGTACAGCCACCTCGGGTACAACCTGAAGGTGACAGACATGCAGGCGGCCGTCGGCGCGGCGCAACTGCGCAAGTTGCCTTCGTTCATCGAGGCGCGAAAGGCGAACCACGCCCGCATCGGCGACGGCCTCAGGAAGTACGAGGAGTACCTGGTGCTCCACGCCTGCCCCCCGAAAGCCGATCCCTCGTGGTTCGGCTACGTGATCACCGTGCGGGAGGGCACGGAGTTGACGCGTGCGGGGCTCGTTGGTGCGCTCGAGGCGGCGAGGATCGAGACGCGGAGCCTGTTCTGCGGCAACCTGCTGCGGCACCCGGCCTACCAGGACATCGAGCATCGGGTATCGGGGAATCTCGCCAATACCGACACGATCACGACGAACACGTTCTTCATCGGGGTCTATCCCGGCCTGACGCCAGCGATGATCGACCACGTGCTCGCGACGTTCGACGGCTACCTCGGCTGAGCGGTGGCGCAGCCGGTTCACTTTCACGCTCGCGTGGAGTCCATCACGCGACATGACACCGACACGGCCACCTACGTGCTCGGCGCGGACAAACGGCTGCCGCGGTTCGTGCCCGGCCAGTTCATCCACCTCGCCATCGACCCGTACGACCCGGCGAGCTTCTGGCCCACGAGCCGGGTGTTCTCGGTCGCCAACGCCGTGGCCGACCGGAAGACGGTGCAGCTCACCATCAGTCGCCAGGGGGCATTCACCTCCCGAGTTCTCGACGAGCTCGTCGTCGGCAGCGACGTCTGGGGCAAGGGCCCGTACGGCGATTTCAGCCTGACCCCGTCGGCCGACCACGCGGTCGTCCTGATCGCCGGCGGGACCGGCGTCACGCCGTTCGCTTCATATATGGATGCCGCGCTTACCGAGGGCTCGTTGCCGGCCCCGCGGGCCATCCTCCACTATGGCGCCCGGCGCCCCGAGCTTCTCGTGTACCGCGAGCTGGCCGACCGCTGCGCCAGCCGCGTGCCCGGGTTCACCGCGCGCTATTATGCCCAGGACGGCGCGGGAGACGCCGCGGTTCGCCCCGGGATGCTCGACGTGGATGCCATCGTGCGTGACACCGGAGCGACCGCGAACGTGTCCTTCTACATCAGCGGCCCGAGGTCAATGATTCGCTCATTCCAGTCGCGGCTCATCGAAACCCATCACGTCCCCGCCGACCATGTCCTCGTCGATGCCTGGGATTGAACCGTCGTTCCAGTTGCGCCTTCGGGGGGCGTATGCCGGAAAGCGCGTCCTCCTCACCGGGCACACCGGCTTCAAGGGCGCGTGGCTCAGCGAGTGGTTGCTTTCACTCGGTGCCGAGGTAACTGGCGTTGCGCTGCCACCGGCGACGACGCCAAGCCTGTTCGACGAGATCGGGCTCGAGGCGCGGATGGATCATCGCATCCAGGATATCCGCGACGCGGCGTCGCTGCGCGCCATCGTCGCGAGCGTGGATCCCGACTTCGTCTTCCATCTCGCCGCCCAGCCGCTGGTGCGGCTGTCCTACGAGCAGAGCGTCGAAACGTACGCGACGAACGTGATGGGAACGGTACATCTGCTCGAGGCACTTCGCGTCCTCGGGGGGCGCACGACACCGTGCGCGACGGTGTTCGTCACCACCGACAAGTGCTACGCGAACCGCGAATGGAATCACGCGTATCGCGAGACGGACGCGCTCGGGGGACACGACCCGTACAGCGCGAGCAAAGCGGCCGCCGAGATCGCGATCGCATCGTTCCGGAGCTCATTCTTCAATCCCGCGGCGAGCCGCGTGACGGTCGGCATCGCGTCGGCCCGCGCAGGCAACGTCATTGGTGGCGGAGACTGGGCGCTCGACCGGATCGTCCCGGACGCGATGAAGGCGCTGGAGAAGGGACAGCCCGTCGTCGTGCGCAATCCGGATTCGACGCGGCCGTGGCAGCACGTTCTCGAGCCGCTGAGCGGGTACCTCGTCCTCGCGATGCAGCAGCGGGAAGCGCTCATTGCGAAAGATCGGCCGCGGATCGAGGCGCTGTGCGCGGCGTTCAATTTCGGGCCGCCGGTCGCCTCCAACCGGACCGTCGGCGCGCTGGTCGACGAGATCCTGCACCACTGGCCAGGCCCCAGGGAGACGCACCAGGACCCGGATGCGCGGCATGAAGCGGGGAAGCTGAATCTCGCCTGGGAGAAGGCATTCCACCTGCTCGGCTGGCATCCGCGCTGGGACTTCGCGCACACGGTCGGGCGAACGGTTGGTTGGTACCGCCGGCGCGCCGAGCGGACCGCAACGCAGCTCGACCTCATGCACCAGGACATCACATCCTACATGTCGGGCGGCGATGATAGCGCGATCTGAGGAGCTCCTGCCTGGAACGTGGGCTCTCACTGTGCGCTCCTTCCAGGATACTCGTGGCGAGTTCGTGAAGACTTACCACGCCGGCCTGTTTCGCGAGCTGGGCATCCCGTTCACGCCTGCCGAAGAATTCTTCTCGGTTTCCCGACGGAACGTCATTCGAGGAATGCACTTTCAACTACCTCCCCATGAGCACGCGAAGCTGGTCTACTGCATCAACGGGTGCGTCACGGACGTGGTGGTTGACCTCCGGGCGGCTTCGAGGCCCGGCCAGGTGGCCGCGACCGAGCTGAGTCGAGCCAACCGGAAGCTCCTGTTCATCCCGCCGGGGATTGCCCACGGTTTCGTGGCCCGGGAAGATGACACGGCAATGGTCTACCTGACGTCGGCCGTGCACGCGCCGACGCACGACGCCGGCATTCACTGGAACAGCTTCGACTTCGAGTGGGGTGTTCCGAACCCTATCGTGTCTGAGCGCGACCAGGCATTGCCCGCGCTCGGAACCTTGCAGTCGCTTTTTTAGGAATGCGGCTGTTCGTCACCGGCGCCAGCGGCTTCATCGGAGCCCACTTCGCGCGGCACGCGGTCGCCTCCGGCGCCGAAGTCATTGCCGTCAGTCGCGAACCGCGCACTGATCATCCGATCCCGCCTGGGCTGACCTGGCTTACGCGGAGCCTCGCCGACATCGAACGACGCGACCTGGAAGGCACGGACATCGTCGTCCACCTTGCGGCCGCCGGGGTGTCGCCGCAGCCCGCTGCGTGGGATGTGTGCTACAAGGTGAACGTGCTGCAGTCGGTTCGACTGGCATCTCTGGCCGCGGAGGCCGGCGTCCGCAGAATCGTGGCCACGGGATCGTTCGCGGAGTATGGGCGGGCTGCGACGCGGTACGCGGAGATCCCGGCGGACTGCGCGCTCGAGCCCACCGAGCCGTATTCTGCGTCGAAGGCGTCGTTTTCCATTGCCTTCAGGGCCCTCGCCGAGGCGATGGGGCTCGAGGCGGTCTATCAGCGGCTGTTCTCCGTCTACGGGGAAGGGCAGTTCAGCGGGAACTTCTGGCCCTCGCTTCGGCGAGCCGCACAGAGCGGCGGGGACTTCCACATGACTCCGGGCGAACAGATCCGCGACTTCGTGTCCGTGGAGGCGGTTTGTGAAAGGCTGTTCAACGGCTGCCGGAGAACCGATATTCAGGCGGGCGTGCCTTACTTCGAGAACGTCGCATCGGGATCGCCACAAAGCCTGCGCCAGTTCGCCGAGTTCTGGTGGGATGCGTGGGGCGCCAGGCAACCCCTGAAGTTCGACCTGCCGTATCGCCGTCACGAAGTCATGCGATACGTCCCGCAGG
>DATMXS010000086.1:0-11609 GCA_035561355.1 Bryobacteraceae bacterium
GGCACATCTGCCGCGCAGCGGAAGCCGACGGGCAAGTCCTGGCGCCCCTGCAGGTCGGGCGCCAACGATGCGCGCCAGTGGGGAGAAAGGCCGTTCGCGCTGATCGCGTAACTGCCGCCACGAACGACTTTGCTCGGCGCGGCAGGAGGAAGGGCGGCCTTGTTCCCCGGATAGAGAGCATAGTCGTCGGCGGTCCACTCGTGCACGTTGCCCGCCATATCGGCAACCCCGTAGGGACTCACGTCCGCTCCATAAGAGCCCACTGGGGCCGGCGCGCCGCGGCCTCCCGTCCCGAGGTTAGCGAGGCCGGACACTCTCCAGTTCGACCACACCGTTTGTTGGTCGCCGCCGCGTGCGGCTTTCTCCCACTCCGCCTCGCTCGGTAGCCGTTTGCCCGCGGCTGCGCAGAATGAGCGCGCGTCATCCCAGGTGACGTTCAGCACGGGATGTGAAGCCCGCGTGAAGTAATCGGGCGCCCACCCGGGCGCGCGGGGATAGGGGCGATGCGTGCGGTCGCAGAATTGCTTATAGGCGTTGTTCGTAACTTCAAACTGGTCCAGATAGTACGCGGGAAGCGTCAGGCGATGCTCCGGCCTTTCGTTCGGCGCGGCATCGCCGCCCATCGTGAACTCCCCGGCAGGGATCAGGACCATGGGTCCGGATGCCGTGGCCAGCGTGCGGGAAGGCGCGCCTGGCGTTTTAGACTGCGGGGAGGGGGCGCCGGGCAGCCATGCCGCCGCTGTCGAGTATGCATCCTGGAGCGCGGCTTGGAATCCGCGTTCTTCGAGGCCGAAGGAACGCAGCGCGAACCAGCCTGCGACTGCGGCGACGATTAACACCAGCGCGGCCGCCGAGAAGAAGAAGCGGGCTCGAGATTTCCGCTTCGGGGGCGGATGCGTGAACGCCTTAACCTCGAATTCCTGTGTATCCTCGAGGCGAACTTCGAGGTGGCGCAGCCCCTTTGCGACGTCCTCCAGAGATTGCACGCGCTCGGCGGGGTTCTTGCGGACCATGCGATCGATCAGTTCGCAGAGCGACTGCGGCGCGTTCGGAGCCAGCTCACGCAGCGGCGGCAATCGCTTAGCCGTATCCGCATGCCAGTTCATCCAGGCCAGGTGCTCTTGAGGCCCGTCGGCTCCGCCGAACTGGCGATTGAACTGCGTGCGGCCCGCGAGAAGTTCGTACGCTCCGAAGCCGAGGACGTAGATGTCGGCGAGGACATGCGCCGTGCCGCCCGCCGTGAGACGCGAGAGCAGGAGTTCGGGCGCCGTGTACTTGGGATCCTCCACCATCATGGTGGCGTTCGGCGGCGGTGGATCGCTGGAAGGCATGTCCACACCGCCCGCGTCCGTGAGGATGATGTTGTCGGGCGCCGGATCGCGGTGGGCCCTTCCACGCTCGTGGATGCCGCGGAGCACGGGACAGATGGCGAGAATGAGCGGGACGACGGCGGACGGGTCCTGGGGATCGTCTTTGAGAAGACTGGTCATCGTGCGCGCGGCTGCGTGCTGGGCCGGCGCCGGCTGGCGGAGAACGGAGCAGGCTTCCGAGAGCGCGGCGGCACTCTGGAAGCGCGAGGCGGGCTCCGGCTGCAGGCACTGCTCCAGCAGTTCGGAGAACGATTGCGGAACTCCAGCGACCGCAGGCGGAACAGTGGAGCAACGCGTGTGCAGCGGCGCGCCGGCATGGGGAGGATAGCCAGCGAGGATCTCGTAGGCGACAGCCGCGGCAGAGTAGACGTCAGCCGGGAACGCAGCGGCTCGGCCGAGAACGTACTCCGGCGCCGACCAAGCGAAACGGGTGACGGGATCAGCCGCACGCATTTGGCGCACATCGCGCTCCAGGTCAAACGGGAGAAGCTTGATGGCGCCGCGCAAGAGCAGAATGCGCGAAGGCCGCACGTCGAGATGGGCGAGGCCGGCGTTGTGCAGCGCCGCGAGACCTCGCGCGAGACCTTCGAAGATCTCAGCGGCTTCGGCGGGCTGGAGCCGCTCGGTGTCACGGAGGCGGTCAGAGAGAAGACGACCTTCGCAGGCCTCGATAGCGACGTAAAACAGCGGGCCATCGTCGCCGGCGTCAATCACCTGGGCCACGTTCGGGTGCGTGACGGTCCGCAGCCGGGAGATGTCGCGGCGGAACTGATCGAGCACACGCATGCCCGGTGAGGATTCGGTGTGGAAGCAGAAGACGTTGACTTCCCTCGACGAGAGCAGATCCCGGGCGCGGCACGCCGACACCACGGCGTCCGACACACGGACGTCCAGGATCTCGTATCGTTCTGCGAGCGTCCGGCCGGGTTGCAGGCCGCCGCTCCGTTGAAGCGAAGGATGCACGTCACCTCCGTTCGCGGATAGGACGCTCGCCGGTTGCGGCCGTGCTCTCCACGGAATGCTCGCGCCCTCGGATACTTTTCGGACGTGACGCTACAGACGTTGCTACTGCCAGGCGTATGTTGCTGTCCGACCGTAACCCTTGCACTTCAGGACACGCGGACGTAACCTACGAAAATTAAATCGAGTGAATTGTGAGTTTTCCTGCTTTTCAGAAGTCCCTGGCGGGTAGTATCATCGCTAACACGAGTGGCTGTTTGCGAGGCCCATTGTATTCAAGGGCTTTGCGATCTTAAAAGACCGCGACTAACTGGGACGAAGCATAAGTTACAAATGAGGGGCGGCCGATATGCGCGAAGCCTCTGGGCTGACGCCTGAACGCTCCGGCGCGTTCAAAATGGGGACGAACGCTCTTCCGAAGCACGACCCGGACCGGCTGATTGAAGCACACCGGACCTACTCCCATGCAATCGCCGCCGAGATGGCGAAGGCGCTGCCGCACACAGTGGACCGCGATGACCTGATCGGCGCCGCCGAATTGGGCCTCGTGGAAGCGGCGCGCAACTTCGATCCATCGCGGGGCGTGCTGTTCAAGACGTTTGCGTACTACCGAATCCGCGGCGCAATCTATGATTCGTTGCGCAAACTCGGGCTGCTAAAGAATGCCCCGAGGCTTCGCTTCGAGGCGGGCGCCAACGAAGTCCTGCAGGAGTACGCTTCCGACTCTCCCCCCGCCGCCTCTGATGCCCAGTCCGCATGGGAAGGGCTTCAGACCATCACGGAGACGGTGGCGAGCGTATACGTCGTGTCCCTGGACGCGCTTGTGCAGGAGCCCGCCGATGTGGTGTCGCGCTCTCCGGAGGAGAAGTGTGGCGAGGAACAGGACCGGCGGAGAGTTCGTGCGGCGCTGGCGGCACTCCCGCCCAAGAACCGGCAGGTGATCGAAGACTACTACTATAACGACTGCACGCTGGAAGACATCGGCCGCAAGCTTGGCCTTTCGAAATCCTGGGTGTGCCGGCTGCACGCGCGAAGCCTCGAAATGCTGCGGGCACAGTTGGACCACACACCCCAGAAAGCCGCCGCCGGGTAAGCAACGTCCACGCTCGCGCCGCCGATAACAACAGCAAGTATGGACCCCATTACCGGCAAGGCGGCAGCCCGGGGCGCGGCGCAGGCTCGAACAGGCTCCGCAGCCTCTCAAACTCAGAAGACTGCTCCTTCAAAGTTCGACGAATTACGCTCGGAACTTGTCCAGCGCCTGGCCGATCAATCCCGTATTCCGCCGGAAGTGAAGATCTCACCGCAACAGCAGGCGGCGCTTCGGAATGACCTCGAAAAGAAGCTCTCGCAATCCAGTCCGCAGCAGGTCCATGCCGACCTGCGCGTGGAGCGTGCACGGGCAGAGAACAGCATCGAGAACGTGCGTCGCACAATTACCGAGTTGCCCGCGCACAGCGCCTTCGACCCGATTCGCAGCCGCCTCCAGAGTATCGAAACGCAGTTTGCAGGAACCGGCAAGCTGCTGGGGAACCTGGGGAAACTGGACGACCCCGAATCGCTGCTGAAAGTTCAGATGCAGCTCTATGAAGTGACGAAGAACATGGAAGTGCTTTCCAAAGTCGTGGATTCGGTGAACAGCGGGATTAAGACCATTCTCCAGACCCAGGTGTAAACGATGACCCAGAGCAGACCCGCCGATGCTGCACGCGCGCTGCTGGTGCTGGCCCTTTCTGTGGCGATGTGCGGCTGCCTTTCGAGTGAATTGCAGACCGGGCTGACAGAGCCGGAGGCGCAGGAGATTATTGTCCTGCTGAAGCAGAACGGGATCGCCGCATACCCCGTGCGGGCTGCGGCCGCGGGCGCGGATCACAACGCGGCTCCGGCGTGGACTGTGCGCGTGAAGGGCGGCGATCGCAATGTCGTCGCGGCTTGGCAGGTGCTCCAGGAGAACGGTTTGCCGCGCCAGCGCGTGAAAGGCTTGGAAGAGGTGTTCTCGGGCGGTGGAATGATCCCCACCGCGGGCGAGGAAAAGGCGCGGCTCCTGCTGGCGCTTTCGGGGGAGATGAGCCGCATGTTGAAAGCGGTGTCTGGGGTAGTGGATGCGCGTGTTCAGGTGGTCCTGCCGGAGAACAGCCCGCTACTGGATCGATCCCAATGGAGCCCGCCGACGGCGTCGGTATTGGTGAAATACCGGGGTGGGCAGCCTCCCCTCTCGGAGGATGAAGTCAAGCGGCTGGTGTCGCGCGGTATAGAGGGGCTTCAGCCTGACAACGTCGCAATCGTTTATAAGAAGGTTCCGGCGGCGCCGCAGGCGGCACGCGATGTCGGCTGGTATCTGAGCGATGCGTACGTCGTGGCGGCGGCGCTCGCGCTGATGCTCTTCGCGAGCCTCGGTTCGCTCGTGCTGATTTTTCGCGGACGGCGCCAGAAGGCCACCATTGAGGCCCTCAAGCGGCAGCTTGAATCCAGCAGGCCACAACAACTGAGCGCTGCTGAGAGCGGGCGCTAGGAGGCTGCGTGCGAGACGCGGTGTTCTGCCTGCTCGGTTTGCTGCGCTGCCGGGAACACATCCAACCGATTCTCGAGGTTCTGCCGGAGCCGCGCCGGGAGGCTTTGAACCGTGAGTTCGAGCAGGTCGCGGGTCTCTCGCGGGATCAGGCAGTCGAGCGGCTCAACGGTCTGAGCGCGGCGGCCGACCGTGAATTGCGCGAGCGCATGCTCGGTCGATGGGGCGGCGGTTTCGCATCGGAACCCCGCGTGATTCAGAAATGGCTCGCGGCTCGGGCCGCAGGGATGCCGCGATGAACGAAAAGATCATCAAGGCCGGAACTGGGGCGCCGGCCGCGCCGGCCCCGGCCATCGGCGATGCCAAAATCCTGAAGCGCGATGCATATGCCGCGACCGTTGAGGCTCGCGACATTCTCGAGGCCGCGCACAGGGAAGCCCGCGAACTGATGGAACGAACCGCGCGCGAACGCGAGCGGTTGCTCAGCGCAGCGCACGAAGAAGGCTATCAGCGAGGCCTGGCGCACTGGAACGACGCAGCGGCTGCGGCCGACGCAAGACGGCAACGGCTGCTCGAGAGCCAGGAATCCGAGATCGTCCGCCTGGCTGTCCGCATCGCCGGGAAGATCATCGGCGAGGAGTTGCGAACCCATCCCGAGACTATCGTCAGCATCGTCCGCGAGGCGCTCGAAAGCGTGCGTCGCGAGCGGTCGCTGACCATCCAGGTACACCCTGACCTGGCCGGACAGGTGCGGAGCCGGCTGGACCGGCTGGAACAGATCGTCGGCGGCGGGCGGCAGATCCAGGTGATTGCAGACGCGTCGGTAGAACCCGGCGGCTGCATCGTCGAGAGTGAACTGGGCGTTATCGACGCGCGCCTGGAAACTCAGCTCAAGTGTCTCGAAGACGCGCTGCTGCGCGCCGCGAGGAAGTGATGGCGGCAACCGGCGTCGATCTCGCGCGATACTTCGACGAAATCGATCGCGCCGTGCCTGTGCAGGTGAAGGGCCGCGTAAAAGAGGTAATTGGCCTCATCGTGAAGGCCGCCCTTCCACAGGCGTTCATCGGAGAGCTGTGCCTGATTTACAATCCCAGGTCGCGCGTGCCGGTGAAGGCGGAGGTGGTCGGGTTTCAAGCGGGCGACGTGCTGCTGATGCCGATCGGGGAACTGACGAACCTGGGGCCGCAAAGCGAAGTTGTCGCGACGGGCAATTGCCTGCGAGTCAGGGTCGGCGAGGAGTTGCTGGGGCGCGTTCTGAACGGCATCGGTGAGCCGATCGACACGGAGTTCAAGGGCCCGCTGACGTGCAAGGGTGAATACCCGGTGTACGCCGCGCCGCCGGATCCGCTGCGTCGCAAGCGCGTGACGTCGCCGATCTCGATTGGCGTGCGTGCCATCGATGCGCTGCTGACATGCGGAGAAGGGCAGAGGATCGGCCTGTTTGCCGCGGCCGGCGTGGGTAAGAGTACGTTGCTCGGGATGATCGCGCGGAATACCGAGGCCGAGGTGAACGTGATCACACTGGTCGGTGAACGCGGCCGTGAGGTGCGGGATTTTCTGGAACATGACTTGGGACCGGAGGGACTGAAGCGTTCTGTGGTGGTGTGCGCCACGTCGAATGAGCCCTCGCTCGTTCGCTTAAAGGCGGCATATGTCGGGACGGCGATCGCCGAGTACTTCCGCGACCAAGGTCGCAAAGTGATGCTCATGATGGATTCCGTCACGCGCTTCGCGCGGGCGCAACGAGAGGTCGGGCTGGCGTGCGGCGAGCCTCCGGCGCGGGCGGGGTACACGCCCTCGGTCTTCTCCGAACTGCCCCGTCTGCTGGAGCGCGCAGGCAACTCGGAGAAGGGTTCCATCACGGCGTTCTACACGGTGCTTGTAGCCGGAGACGATATGAACGAGCCGGTTGCGGATGAGGTGCGCTCCATACTCGATGGGCACATCATTCTTTCGCGAGACCTTGCGGCGCAGGGGCACTATCCCGCGATCAGCGTGCTAGACAGCGTGAGCCGCGTGATGACCGCGGTGACGGACGCGGAGCATCGCGGCGCCGCGACCCGGATGCGCGAGGTGCTCTCGACGTACGAGAAACAGAAGGACCTCATTCTGATTGGCGCGTACGAGAAGGGCTCCGACCCTCGAGTGGATTACGCGCTTCGCATGATCGACAAGGTCAATGGGTTCCTTAAGCAGGAGACGCAGAGCAAGGTGACGATCGAGCAGACTGTCGCCGGGTTGAAGCAACTGTTTCCGCGGCACGGGTAAGCCATGGCTACGTTCCGCTACCGCCTGGAGCGTTTGCTCGAGCAGAAGATCGCGGCGAAGGATGAGGCGCAGCAGGCGCTGGCAGACCGGCAGAAGGACCTGAAAGCGGAACGCGACGCGCTGGAAACGTGCGCTGAGGAGCGCGAACGGATCCGGACAAAGCTGGCTGACCTGAGGCGAAGCATGCTGGCCGGGGGCGCGGAGCAGCGTGCGAGCGGAGCGCTGATCGGCATGCGGCGGGAATTTGCGATGCGGCTGCAGCAGGAATTGCGTGAGGCGCAGGACGCGTATCACGCGCAGGAGCTTCGCATCCGTGAGGCCGAAGATGCGGTAGACGCCGCGCGCAAGCTACTGGCGGAGTGCTCGCGAGAGGTGGACACGCTCGAAAAGCACCGCGAGCGGCTGCGTGCGCAGTTCGCGAAAGAGGTCGAGCGTAAGGAATCGCTCGAACAGGAGGAGATGGGCAACGTCATGTTCCTCCGGCGGAGGCAGGGATCGTGAAAGTGCAACCTAACCCGGAGCCGGCGCAGCCGAGCTCAAAGCGCCCCGCGCAGGACGCGCAGGATAAGCGATTTTCGAGCGTTCTCGATAAGCAGAAAAGCCAGAGTTCCGCCGGTGACAAACGGGCGGCCGGCGAAAAGCGCTCGGGAGAGCGGAAAGGTGAGCGCGGGGTCCGGGATGAGGACGAGGCCGAGCGCCCGCCGGCCGAAGGCGAAGAAGCTGCCATGGCGTTCGACGTTTCCGCCGGAGCGGCGGCTGCTGCGATGGCGGCGCGCGCGCACACAGCCGAGACTCTTACCGTGCGGCACGCGTCGGGAGCCGCGCCCGCTGAACCCGCGCTGTTGACCGGGCTGGTCACGGAGATTTCGGCAGTGGTCGAGCCGCGCAACACCTCCACCGTGGACATACAGTTCGATTCGAAGACACTCGCAGGTTTGCACGTTCGCGTGGTGAAGGCGGGGGAGCACATCTCGGTGCGCTTCAACACGAACTCGGAAAGCGTTGCCGCGCTGCTGACACGCAACACGGAATCGCTTGCGGCGGCGCTCCAGGCGCGGGGCTTCCAGGTGGGCGCCGTGACCGTGGTGAGCGAACCGAAGCCGCCTTCCAGTGAATCCGATCCGCGTAGGGGGTCTTCGGGGAGCAGGCAGGATCGCGGCGGAAGGGAGCGGCGGCGTCAATGAACCCTTCTCTCGCCCCGGAACCGCGGCCCGATGCGGCACGCCGCTGGACGGCCCGTCTGCCGCGGTACTCGCGTGACGAAGCGTCGCTGGCGAACTGGCTGGCGCGGGCGATGCCGGGCGGAGAGTGGTGGAAGGCGCGCATCGGCGAGGCGCTCGGAGCGTTCCTGGAGCGGCCCGCCGGGACGGAGATTACCGTTCGGCAAAAGAACTCGGTGGACGCTTCCGAGCACGAACGCGCGCTGGCGTTTCAAAAGCAAGAGATCCTGATTGGCCGCGATGAGGACAACGACATTACGATCCCCGTGCGCGCGGCGGGGAAGCGGCATGCGCGTATTCGGATCGACCGAGGCAGTTGCTTTGTGGAAGATCTCGGCAGCGCGCTCGGCACGTACGTCAATAAGGTGCGGCTGCCTGCGAACACGCCGCGGCTGCTCGCGACGGGAGATCAGCTCGCGATCTTCCCCTACACCTTCGATGTAGCGTTGAACCAGACTTGGGAGCGCGATTCGGAAGTCCTGGCCGCCGCGGGCGGCACGCATCCGGCGACGTGGGCGGAGTTCTCGCGGACCGCTGCGTGGGACCGTGCGCCGCTGCCGGTGACGATTCTGCCGTTCAACGAAGTGGCGTGCATCGAGGCAGGCGGTCCGTTTCTCGACGAGCTGTTCAACCGCATCACTCAGCCATTGGGGGTCGCGCGCTCAGCGCTGGGCGTGAGCGCGTTCGACAGCGGCATCGCGGAGCTTCTGGTCGCCACGCTCGCCGAGACCGCCAATTGCACGCTGAAGTTCCCGGTGCAAATCGAACCCGGGCCTCTGAATCGCGCGCCGCAAGCCTCGGCAGCTACGCGCGGACTGGTGGTGTGCTTCTCATTGCGGATGGCCGGCGTCACAGGCGCATTTCGCTTGTGGCTGCCGTTCCGGCTGATCGCAGCGCTCGCGGAAGAAGCGGGCGGCTCGGAAGATGCGGCCCCGGTGTCATGGAGCTTTCCGGTGTCACGCGGATGGGTTGAGCTGAGTGCAATGGAAGCAGCCTCGCTCGAGCGCAACGACGTCGTCCTGATCGAGCCCGAGGCGGCGCTTCTCCTTCCCGGCGATCCCGATCGCGGCTGGAGGCTGTCATTCATGGCGGACAACATCAACAAGGTGTCCCTCGATAACTACTTTGAAAGGGAGCCCTTGACGAACGGCGAAACCAAGACGCAGGAGACCCCCGCCGTGCTGGGCAAGCCGGACCTCGGGCAGTTCGAAGTGCGCCTCCACGTAATTCTCGGAGAGAAGGTGCTGACGCTCGCGGAAGCGAACGGGCTGGCGAGCGGTTCCGTGCTGGATCTCGATCTTCCGGCCGGCCCGGTGCGGCTCGCAGTGAACGGGCGCGTTGTGGGGGAAGGCGAACTTGTGGATGTGGAAGGGCGGCTCGGGGTGAGGATCGCCGGGTGGAGGGGCGCGTGAGGCTTGTGCTCGCACTTGCGCAGGCGGGTGCACCAGCTCCGGCGGATCCGATCGGCGGCGGCCTGGCGGACTATTTCAAACTCATGTTGACGCTGGCAGGCGTGGCCGCGCTCGCCTTCTTCGCGCTGCGCTACTGGCTGCCGAGGATGACGGGGTTGCGTCCGCCTGATTCCGGGCCTATCCGCGTTGCGGCGCGGCTCGCGCTGGAGCCGCGGAAGCATCTTTACATCGTCAAGGCAGGCACGGACTACATGCTGCTCGGGGCGTCGGAATCAGGCTTGCAGTACCTGGCGCCGCTGGAAGCGAGCGGCATCGAACCGGCGCTCGCCTCTTTACACAACCCGCCCTCCACGGACTTCTCGTGGTTGGTGAAAGCGTTCGCGCGCGGCAAGGGCTCATCTCAGGGAGGCTGATGCATGAAACTCCTGCTTGCCGTGGCGGTTCTGGTTGCCGCACCGCGGCCCGTGATGGCGCAAGACGGCGCCATGCCGAACCCCGTCGTGCTTGTCATTGTCCTTGGAGCCCTCGCGCTTGCGCCGTTCATTTTGATGATGCTCACCGCGTTCATCAAGATCTCGGTGGTGCTCTCGATTCTCCGAAACGCACTGGGCACGCAGCAGGTGCCTCCGAACCCGGTGGTCACGGGGCTCGCGTTCATTCTGAGCATCTTCGTGATGGTGCCGGTGGCGCGGCAGATGTATGATTCGGCAGGCGCAATTCCGAATACGCGCGACATGTTTTCCGAGGCGAGCGTGAAGACGCTGTACGACGCGTCACAGCGGGGTAAGGAGCCCCTCCGGAAGTTTCTTTCGCGGCACAGCCACGCGCAGGACCGCGTCCTCTTCATGGAAATGGCCGCGCGCCTCGACCGCCAGAACGGGCAGCAGACGCCAGTCGTCGATAAGGAGGACTTCCACGTGCTGATCCCCTCCTTCGCCACCAGTCAGTTGAAGGAGGCGTTCCAGATCGGGTTCATTGTTTTCGTGCCGTTCCTGGTGATCGACATGGTGGTGGCGAATGTCCTGCTCTCGATGGGCATGAGCATGCTGTCGCCGGTCGTGATCTCGCTGCCCTTCAAGCTGCTCCTGTTCGTGCTCGTGGACGGCTGGTATCTGGTGGTCCGCGGGCTGGTGCTGAGTTACGCGTGAGGAGTGCTGTATGACCGCTGAAATGGTGATCCGGATTGTGCGCGAGGGCTTGCTGCTCGTGCTGCTGGTATCGGCGGCGCCGATGCTGGCTAGTATGATCGTCGGATTCCTGGTGAGTGTGTTCCAGGCGACTACGCAGATCCAGGAGCAGACGCTCAGTTACGTGCCGAAGCTCATCGCGGTCTTCGTGACGCTCGCGATCATGGGGCCATGGATGCTGGCGCAGACCGCTAAGTTCGCCAGGACCCTGCTCGATAGCATCGCGTATGTGAAGTGAGCCGCTGTGGGCCTGCTCGATGCGGCACAGCGGATTCTCGCGAGCGCGGGCTACAAGACCGATCTTGCGGGTTTCCTGGTCATCTTCGGCCTGGTGCTGGCACGTGTGGCAACCGCCGTGACCCTGTGCCCGTTTGTCGGCGGCAAATCAGTGTCGCCCCCCGTTAAGACCGGCTTTTCGTTTCTCTTCACAGCCGTTCTGCTGTCCGGCATCTCCGTCCAGCCTCCCGAGATCAGTGCTACTACGTTCGTCGCGCTCCTGGTGAAGGAGGCGATGATCGGCCTCACGATCGGTTTTCTCGCACAACTCATCTTCTACTCCATTCAGATGGCGGGCACGATCATCGACACGGAGCGCGGTATGGATCAGCCGGGCCTGTTCGCGCCGCAGCTCGGGAGCAACGTCTCGGCGCTCGGGCAACTGAAGCTTCAAGCGGCGCTGGTGG
>DATMXS010000087.1:0-5902 GCA_035561355.1 Bryobacteraceae bacterium
CTGCCCGGACAGTTCTGAAAGCTCAGTTTCCGATTCCGGCAGAGCACCGCAGGGCTGTCCGCTCGGCAGGCACGTACGCGGCACGCGGGGCGCCTCTGGCAGAACCGGACTTCTGCCAGCCGCGGCAGCAAACCGTGCCGCGACCGCGAGGGAGCGCTGGCGCGCATGCAGCAACAAGGCGTACGCGCGGCAGGGACTCGACAAGCAGAGGCTCGGTTGAACTTGATTGACCTGGTTGGAACCATCGGGCTCGGCGACCCGGAGAACGTTTGCGAGGCTTCACACGCAGTGCAGCGACGAGCCGCACGAAGCGGCGTGAACCCTGCGTGAGCGGTAGGCCGGCGCGGAACAGCGGCCAGGGGTGATCCCTGACCGTGTTCACGTGTCGGACTTCTCTACTGCGTGATCCTCAGCACCTCGCCGTCACCGCACGACACGCTGTTGTTCGTGACGTAGACGGTCCCGTCGCGAGCGATCGCCACGCCTCCGGGCGCGAACAGTTCTCCCGGCGCGAGTTCGGTCCGCGTGCCGTCCGGGGCGATGCGATACAACGCTCCGGTCCAGGCGTTGGCACTGAGTCCGGCCAGCACGTTGTTCGCGATCTGGAGGACGTAGAGTGAACCGTCAGGCCCGAATGTGAGGTCGATGATGCCGCTGAATCCGGTCGCATACACCTCCGGCGCGCCGCCGCTTGGCGGTACGCGATAGACGTTCGCGCCACCGACCGGGAACGGGAAGCCTGTGAGCTGGCCCACGTAATAGTAGCCGTCCGGTCCTACCGCGACGTTCGTCGGCACCGCATCCATTGAAACTTCTGTTCCCGGGGCCGGGCCGGGCACCGTTCGGTTCGGGAAGATAGCAAGGGTGCTAATCGTGCCATTCGCGGCTACTTGCAGGAGATCGTTGGCGCCAGCATCGGCTACGACCTGCTTCCCCGCCAGCGCCAGGACCCCGTACGGATTGGTGTCGGGACCATCTCCGGTCGGGTCGTTGGCTCCCTCGTACGATCCCAAGTCGGTCACGAGGCTCCAGCGCCCATTTGGAGTCGCCCGCGCCAGTTGCGCGAAGTAGCCGCCGACTCCACCAAGGTCCACCCTGTGGGCCGGATCGTCTCCGTACCCGATCGTGAAATACAGGTTCCCCAGCCCCTGGAACGAGACGTCATCAACACCGGCCGCCCTGTTTCCGCTTTCGGGGCCAGCGAGGGCAGTGCCGTCACAACTCGGGTTTGGGTCGCCTTCCGGAAGTCAATCGCCATGATACTGGCAGTTGGGCCGTAGCACCGCGTCCCAAGTTCCGCGCTTGTCTGGCAGGGTCCTGCGCCGCCGCAGCCCGCCTCGGCGACATAGAGCGAGCCGTTCGGCGCGAAGGCCAATCCCCTTGGGTTGTTCAAGCCTGATGCAACAACCTCGACCTGAGCCTCAAGCAGAACAGCGCTACTGAGGACAGCAACAGTGCACAAGAACACTGAACGAACGAACTCTGAACGCATAGCCTACCCCTCCTCTTGCGTCTGCGGAAAACACCGCTTCTGGGGCAAGTATGCGGCGTATTCCCGGGTTTCGGCAACCCTCGTCCGAACGGCGGTTACCGTTACAGAAGTGAATGTCTAGGAGTGCCCTAACTTGATCCAGTCGCGCCTGTTCTCCGAAATGCTGGAAAACTCTGTGCGCACGTACCACAACCGCGCGGTGGATACGGCGCAGGTGTTCGAGGAACTGGTCGCACTCGCGAAGGAGATGCGCGAAGCCGGGAAGCGCGGCGAGGAGTTGGGCTCAATGATGACGAGATCGCGTTCTACGACGCGCTCGAAGTCAACGATAGCGCCGTAGCCGTGCTCGGCGAGCCCACGCTGAAGACGATCGCGCGCGAACTCGTGGAAACGGTGGGAAAGAACACCGCGATCGACTGGACGATCAAGGAATCGGTGCGCTCAAAGATCCGGGTGCTGGTGAAGCGCATCTTGCGCAAGTACGGCTATCCACCAGACAAGCAGGAGCGCGCAACGCAGACAGTGTTGGAGCAGGCTGAAGCGCTTTGTGCGGATTGGGCGGCATGAGCGACCATGACTACAAGCCGGGCCTGACTGTTGAGCATCGCAAGTTCGGCCCGGCATCGTCAGGCAATCGACGGGGATTGCGTTGATGTGGCGTTTAAGAACGGCGGCACGAAGAAGCTAAAAGTTGCGATCGCACAACCGCTCATGCCCATTACTGGAGTTCAGGAGAACAAACCAGCAAGCACTCCAGGAAGGACTCGCAAGGTCAAGACAGCGCAGCGGCCCGAAAAACGGGCGCAAAGCGCCACTGATTCAAAGCCCAAGAAAACCGAGGCAGCGGCGAATAAGCAGCCGCCGAAGAAGAAGCGGAACCGCCCCCGAAGACCGTACGACAACTTCCGCGTCGGCGACGGAACGTGGGAGCGGGACATGAGCACTCCGAATACTCCGTTCTGGGCGGCGGGAGGCGTGGTTAGCCCGCCGTGCAGCTTCATCGGAACAACCGCCCAAACCGCGCCTTGTAGCTCGCCTTACGCTCCTCCGGCGTCGCCCCGTGGATCATCGGATAATTCCTCGGACCCCTTGCAACACTCACACTGCTCGTCATACCGACGCAGCTTGGATTCAAAGACTTCCGCAGCAATCGCTCCGATACGCTAATAGAGTGCCCATTGAAGGTGCAGCTTGGATAGGGCCGACAGAGTGTCCTGTTCCGCGGCCGCGCGCACTCCCTCATGCACGTAGTCGGGTCGGGTATACCACCAAGGCCCACGCTGTAGTGGATTTTGTAGAGACGCGGCGCAAAAAACATCACGTATCGTACAGCCCGGGGTCAATCGTACGGGGTACACCAAATACAGATCCGGATCAATACATGTGGAATCAATAACTTGGAGCAGATATTTTGGCTCCGTGGGGCAAACTCCTGGTGCACCAGCCTATTGCGCATAAGCGGAAGATGAGAATTCTTTCGTTCCATCAACCCAAATTGGCCTTCGGCGTTAGCCAGAGAATCTACGACCCGCGTAACCCAAACAAACGTCGGTACGACTGGAGAAGGCCGGAAGTGACGATCCGAATTCTGTCTCTGGTTAACAGAAGGATGACCTGAACTCCGCTCGCGGGGCGGCCATGTAAGGCCGCGCCGGAAAAAGGCCGTGCCAGGGAAGAAGCGAACCCATGTCGGCGGCCGCTCGGAAGCGCGTCGCCGCGGCTCAGAACAAGGTCAATAGCCCGGTCGCTTATAGTGAGACCAGCCCTTACGCCCCGGCTCAACACCAGCCAATCGCCGTGTCCGGAGTTAGGTTCGTTGGGAGCGGAGCCGCGTTTCCGCGTTACCCTGGAAGTCTCCCCCCCGCTTCGCTACAGGGTTTCCGTGAACACGTATTCGTGCTGGCCCTCGCGCACGATCAGGGCGCGTTTGTTGTTGCGTTTGGCTTCGACGAACTCGAAGCCTGACGCGCCCGGATCTATGGTGATGAACGAGATCGTCCCGTCGTCGTTCTTGCGGGTAGCCACGGAGCTGCGCCACTCGCCGAGATCGAAAATGGTAGAGGACTCGGCACGGCTAACGGTCAGCTCGCCCAAGTCCGGACTCGTGTAGCGGGCCGCCAGCCTGGCGACGGGCTCTTTGTCCGCTGGCACAACGAGACGTTCGCGGAACTTCGCCTGGATCGCTTTGTAGTTCTTGGCGGCCGTCGCGAGATCCTCGGCGGCTTCGGGCTTGCCGTCAAACAAGACTTCGAGCAGCCGACGCTTGAAGGGACCGAGCAGCAGCCCGCCTGTATCCGAGTTCGTCAGAATGACGGCGCCGACACCGTGCTCCGGCAGGAACATGATGTCGCTCTTGAATCCCAGCATGCTGCCGCCGTGAAATACCATCGGAGTACCCCAGCGATTCTCGACCTGCAGCCCCATCCCGTAGCTGCCGTACGCGCCGACCTTGACGCGAGGCTTGCGGCGCGCCAGCAGGTTGGTCTCGGACACGAGGACCTTGCCGTTCGGAAGTCTGCCTTTCGCCAGCTCGAGCAGAACGTAGCGGATCAGGTCGTGCGCCGAAGTCCAGACACCGCCCGCGGGACGATGCGGCTGTACCGAGTAGTTCAGGTCCATCGAGGCGACTTTCTGTTTTCCGTCCACGTCGTACGAATGCGGGTTGGCATGATCGCCGCTCAGAGCGCGGGCATAGTCGAACGTCGTCGAGTGCATCTGAAGCGGCTGGAAGATCTTCTTTCGCATCGCTTCGTCATAGGCGGCGCCGAGCTCGAGTTTCGGATTGTAAAGGTATCCGGCGATGTAACCCGCGCCCGACGCCATGATGTTGCTGTATTGGAAGACCTCGCCGAAACCGCTCGTCGGCTGCATCTTGCCGAGCATCTCCATCGAATAGGCGGGCGTTGCCTTGCGGAACTCGAACAGCCACGGCAGGTCCTGGCGAGGCAGCCCGGTGCAGGCACAGATGAGGTGCTCGATGCGCACCTGCTCCGTAGTCTTCGCGTCGCCGAGCTTGAACTTCGGGTACGCCTTTGTGACGTAGTCGTCCCACTTGACCTTGCCTTCGTCGACGAGCTTGGCCAGGAGCAGGGTCGTCATGCCCTTCGTATTGGAGGCGGCCATGAAAAGCGTGTTGACGTTGATCGGATTGGGCTTCCCGAGTTCCTTGACGCCGTAGGCGCCTTCCAGCAGGACCTTGCCGCCATCGATGTAGGCGACAGCTACTCCCGGGATGTCGAGCTTCTTTATCGCCATCTGGATGAACTCGTCCATCTGCGCGAGGCGAGCGGCGTTCAGCGCACCTGCCTTACGTCCGGCGAAGGATTCGCGCTGGTACGAGGCGGGCCGCAGGCTGCCGAGAATCTGGCCGATGGCGGCGCCGCGCTTCTCGAACGTGGGTTGTTTGCCATCCCCGATGATGACGGTCCATGTGTTCTTAGACCGGCGCGCCATCGCCTGCACGACAGCGCGTTCGTTGGGAGAAGTCTCGTAGAGATATACCTGCACTTCTTCCCAACCTTCGCGAGCCGGGGGCGAGAGCTTTTGCCGGATGGGCCGTTTCTCGCCGGGCTTGTACGCGGCCCACGCCTCGTTGATGGCGGCGTCGGCCGTCGCGGCATCGGTGTCAAAGATGACGATGTGCGAGTCGGCTTCCGGCGGCTCGAGAATGACCAGGGGTCCGGAAGTAACGATGGACCAGCCGCCCGGAGCGGTAAATGTGGCTCCGCGGGCTGTGGTGACCTCTTTGTCGGCCGTGAGTTTCTCTGCGGGTGTTCGCGAGGGCGCCTGCGGTGCGGCAATGGCAGCACAGGCCAAAAGGGAGATGACCAGCGGTACACACTTCATATGCGCCACTCCTCCACTGAGCTGCAGTCAGTCTGGCAGGGCGAAAGCCCGGGAGTCAATGCGGTTTCGGCAACAACAGCGCAGCGGCGCGCCACTAATGTTCGTGCGGTCCGACTGCGCCCGTTTGCACCGGCTCCACGAGCATTCATCGAGCCGGCCTGTTTTTCTGACGAGCTGCCGCAGGTTGTGAGATCAGTCCTACGGCATGACGCCTCCGGGATAGTCACGTCGCGCCCGCCCTGCATCGAATCCGTGCCGCCGCTGGCGCAAGAACGTGACGCTTTGCTGGACGAATACTTCGACGAGATTACCCTGGAGCGCGTCGTCGAGGGCGAGGGGTGGAAGCAGATCACGGCGTGCCAGGCTGTTCGACTCACTGCGAGCGCGGTGAACTATCATTGCGCGGCTCCCCGTCGCGCCGCCCCGGTAGATGCTTTACCACCCCGTTCGCCATCGCCCTCCGGCTTGCCCAGTCGGCTCCGATCGGCGACGACGATGCGGTCCCCGGCCATCGACGAAGAGGCGAGGCTCGTCCTCCAGTGCCGCCGCCGCAGCGTGCTGCGA
>DATMXS010000088.1:0-5801 GCA_035561355.1 Bryobacteraceae bacterium
CGGCACGGAAGAGGAAGAGGAATGGCGCGAGTTTCGCGACGAGTGCCGCGAGACTCTCCAGCCGGTCGGAGCGATCGAGCTCGGTTACGCCGACGAGTTCGCCGCATCCCGCTGGCGCCTACAGCGCTGCCTCGGTATCGAAACTTCGATCTTCGACTACCAGTTCGCCATGCAGAAGATCTATGACGTGGAGAAATGCGCCACCATGGACGGCGTCGACAGAACCGGCATGGCCTTCAAGTCCGCCAAGGATGACCTGACCGCCCTGGGCCGCTTTGAAACCCGCATCCGCCGCTCCGGCGAGCGCGCCTTCGCCAACCTCCTCAAGTACCAATCCATGCGGCAGAACGAACCCAGTAAGGCGGACGCCCGCGTCCGCGAACCGGCTCCCCAGCCGGTTCAGCCGGGCGAAAGCTCGGCCGCAGTTCCGCAAAACAAACCCGAGATCCCGCCCGCACCGGCCGATCCCACCGGACCGCCCACGACCCAAGCGCCCGCCGGCGACGTTCTGCAAAACAAATCCAAGCAACCAGCCGCACCGGACGTTTTCACCGAATCCACCATGGCCCAAGCACTACCCGCCACAGTGAATCCGCAAAACGAATCGAACGAAGGCGCCCCAAGCCTCAACCCACAAGCGCCATAATCGACCCATGCCTATCGAAGTCGGCGTGAACATGGAATTCATCCGCCATGAGGACAAGCCGTTTGCCGCCGGTGTCGAGCGCGCCGCCCGGCTCGGCTTCAAGTACGTCGAGCCCATGGTCCACAATGGCCGCGAACTGCTGAGCGAGGCGGGCTACTTCCACTCCGTCTCCATGGACGAGGACCCGCTCGAAATCAAGGACGTCCTCGATCATTACGGCGTCAAAGCATCCGCACTGAGCGCGCACTGCCCGCTGATGCGGCCTGAGATCAGCGTCCCGTATCTTCAAAAGGCGATTCGTTTCGCCGCAGCAATCGGCGCGCCGGTGGTGAATACGGACGAGGGGATCCGGCCCGAGTGGGTCGATCTGGAACTCGCCTGGCCCGTCATGACCTACACGCTCCGCACGGTGCTGCGCACAGCCGAACGCTACGGCGTTGCAGTCGGCATCGAGCCGCACCAGAGCATCTCCAGCACCACCGCGGGCCTCCTCCGCATCGGGTCACTTGTGGATTCGCCGATGCTCATGTTCAACTACGACACCGGGAACGGCTTCCTGGGCGGCGAGGACCCTTACGAGGGGCTTGCGGCTGTGCTTCCCCGCCTTATCCATGTGCACGCGAAGGACATCACGATGCAGCACGCGGACGCTGAGCGCGGCAAGGTGACCGGCACTCCCGTGGGCTGCGCCTGCGGCGATGGCGTGATTGATTGGACTCGCGTCATCACGATTCTCCGCGAGGCCGGCTTCAGCGGCGTCCTCTCCTGCGAGTGCGGTACCTCGGACCAGGCGGATCGCAGCCTGAAGCACCTCAATGCGATCCTCTCAAAGGAGGCACATGCGCAAGTCGCTTAGTTTTACGTTTCTGTTCGTGGCCGCGCTCGCCGCATCGGCTGCCGAACCGGTCCGCGCGGTCATCTTTTCCGGCCACAACAACCACGACTGGCGCACCACCACACCCCTGCTCCGGGACATTCTCCAGAAGACCGGACGCTTCGACGTGCGGGTGATCGAGGAGCCTGCGGGCGTCACTGCGGCTACTCTTGCCGGTTTCGACGTGATCGTTCTCGACTACCAGGGCCCGCGCTGGGGCGCTGCCACGGAGCGCGCCGTTCAGGAGTTCGTAAAGAACGGCAAGGGACTGGTCGCGGTTCACGCCGCGAGCTATGCCTTCGGGGGTCTGCCCGTCCTCGGCGACGGCCACAAGCCCACCGGCCTTCGCGAGCCCGTTTGGAAGGACTACGGCGACATGCTCGGCGCGGTCTGGGTGGCCGATCCGAAGCCTGCCACCGGCCACGGACCACGGCACCTCTTTACTGTCCAGCCCGCTGCATCAGCGCATCCGGTGACGAAGGGCCTGGAGCCGTTCAAGATCCACGACGAGCTCTACCGCAACTTCCGCTTCCGACCCGGCGTGAACGTCATCGCAACCGCGTTCGATGATCCGAAGTACCAGGGCACCGGCAAGAACGAACCGGTCCTCTGGACGGTCAACTATGGCAAGGGGCGCGTGTTCCACACCATACTCGGGCACGATGTCGCCGCGATGCAGACGCCCGGATTCCAAGCTTCTCTCGCGCGCGGCGCCGAATGGGCCGCTACAGGAACGGTGGCGCTGCCGCCTAAGCCCGCGCCGCTGTTCGCAAAGGACGCAGTTGAGGTCGAACTGATCAGCGGCGGGCATGACCACGATGGAACGCTGTACGACGTCTTCGAGGGCAGGCCGGACCTGCACGTCATTGTGAACCCTCACCCCGATGCCTTCCGCAACCGGGTCCTGAAGGAGACCGACGTCATCGTGCTCTACGATTCCGTCCAGGAGCTTCCGGAAGCGCGCAAGGCCGTGGCAAAGGAGTTTCTCGAGAGCGGCAAGGGCATGGTAGTCCTGCACCACGCGATCGTCGACTTTGCGGATTGGCCCTGGTGGTGGCAAGAGGTTGTCGGCGGCCGCTATCTGCTCAAACCCGATCTCGGAATGCCCGCCTCGACTTACAAGCACGATCAGGAAATGCTCGTTTCGGTCACGGGAAAGCACCCCATCACCGATGGCATTGGAGAGTTCTATATCAGCGACGAGACGTATAAGGGCATGTGGCGGTCGCCGAAGATCACGCCCCTGCTCACGACGAAACACGAACTCAATGACCCGGTGATCGCCTGGATCGCGCCGTACCGGAAATCGCGCGTGGTATACATCCAACTCGGGCACGATCGCCTGTCGCACCAGCACCCGGCGTTCCGGACGCTGGTCCACCGTGCGATTCTCTGGGCGGCCGGCAGACTGCCCGAGTAGGCGCCGTCAATCGAGTTCGAGCATGTAGCCGCGCGGTCCCGCGTTCACGCAGGCCGTGCGGCCCATCAGCGTGGTGACGCCCGCGGCCTCATGGATGTGGCCGCAGATGAAATGCGCCGGCTGGTTCTTCTCGATGAACTCGCGCACCGAGCGGCTGCCCGCGTGAACGCTTTTGCGAATGCGGTCGAGCGGCGTCTCGACCGGCGGGCAGTGGCAGATCAGCGCGAGCGGGTCGATGCCCGCGAACGCACTCAGCCGGTCGGCGAGTTCCTGCTCTGAGTATTCGCCCGGCGTGTTGAACGGCGTCGGGTTGGAATAGCCCAGTCCAGCCACCGTCCAGCGGCCCGCCTGAAAGGTGCGGCCGTGGAAATCGTACAAGCCGAAGCGTTCGCAGAACGTCGCGATCTGAGCGTCGGATTCGTGGTTCCCGGGAAGCACCCAGACACGGCCGGCGCGGCGCTGCAGGAGCGTGCCGCACCGGTCCAGGCCGCGGCCCCAACTCGTGAGGTCGCCGGCCGCGACGTACCAATCCGCCTCTGTCGCGATCAACCGCTCGAGTGCGGCGATATCGCCGTGGATATCGGAGAAGACCAGCAGCTTCATCGGCATCTCCCCGGCATCATAGCGTGCGTTACGATCCTGCTTCGGCCCACTCCACGCCGTGCATATCGCCGCATTTCAGGAAGCGGTCATGCATCCTGTATGCGGCACAGAGCGTGTGCGGGGTGTGGCCGCCTTCCACGATTTCCAGGTAGTTGCGCAGGGTGTCGCGATAATCCGGGTGGGCGCAGTTCTCGATGATCAGGCGTGCGCGTTCGTAGGGAGCCCGCCCGCGCAGATCCGCGATACCCCACTCGGTCGCCACCACCTGGACCGAATGCTCGCTATGGTCCACGTGGCTCACCAACGGAACGATTGTGGAGATCTTGCCGCCCTTCGCCGTCGAGGGGCAGGTGAAGATCGAGATGTATGCGTTCCGCGTAAAATCACCCGAGCCGCCGATACCATTCATCATCTGACGGCCCATGATGTGCGTGCTGTTCACGTTCCCGAAAATGTCTACCTCAATGGCTGTGTTGATCGAGAGTATACCCAGCCTCCGGACCACTTCCGGATGATTCGTGATTTCCTGTGGGCGCAGTAGCACGCGCTTCCGGAACCAGTCCAGGTTTCCGTAGACCTTCGCCATTGCGTCCTTGCTCACCGTGAGGGAGCAACTGCTGGCGAATCGCACGCGCTCCTGCTCCATCAGGCGGATGACGGAATCCTGAAGCACTTCCGTGTACATCTCAAATGCCGGGATCTCCGGGTGCATTCCCAGCGCTCCGAGTACCCCATTTGCGATATCGCCGACACCCGACTGGATCGGCAGAAATCCTTTCGGGATGCGCCCCATAGCGATCTCCGCAGCGAGGAATTCGGCGACCTGGCGGCCGATCTTCTCGGTTGTCGGCGTGGGAGGATCGAACCCGTGCGTTTCGTCATCGAGATCGGTTTCGACGACGCCGACAATGCGCGAAGGATCCACCTTGATCACGGGCGAGCCGATCCGGTCCGACGGCCCATAGATCGGGATCTCCCGCCGGTGCGGCGGATCGGCAGGCTCGTAGATATCGTGCATGCCGAGCAGCGTAGGCGGGTGGGCATGGTTCAGCTCAACGAGGATCTTGTCGGCGATGGAGCAGAACGTCGGGGCGGCGCCTACCGATGAAGTCAGCACGATTCCGCCTCCGGCTGTAATGTCGCTCGCCTCCACAACCGCCCAGTGCACCGGGCCGAGGAAGCCGTAGCGCGCCGCCTGCGGCATCAGGGAGAGGTGCATATCGAAGAAGCGCGTCGAGCGCTCATTGATGCGCGCCCGGAGCGTGGGATCGCTTTGGTAAGGCGTGCGGAAGCTGATCGCGCGAGCCTGGGCCAGCGCGCCATCGAGAGAAGGTCCGGTGGAAGCACCCGTGAGAACGCCAATCTGGAAACTGCGGCCGGCCTCATGCTCCCGAGTAGCGCGATCCGCGATCGCCTTGGGAATGGCCTTCGGAGCGCCGGCCGGCGTAAAGCCGCTGAAGCCAACAGTCTGGCCGTGCGCAATCATCTCCGCCGCCTCGGCGGCACTGAGGACAGGAAACGAGAATTTCATGGGAAAGAAGTCAGGATAACAAGGGAACCGCGGAAATCTTCAACGCAGAGACGCGGAGGCGCAGAGAAAAGCAAGAGAACGGAATGTGGAAGGGATGGCTCTTAACTGGTTCACCGCTTGTTGTTCTTCCTCGTTGTTCTGCGTTTGCCGTTCTCTGCGTCTCGGCGTCTCCTGCGGTGAAACGCTTTTACCTCTATTTCGTGCGGTTTTCGAAGATGAAGAGGCCGCTCTTTCCGGGGCAGACGAGGTCGATGTCACCGTCTCCGTCGAGATCGGACGCAGCGATCTGCATGCCGCCGCCGGCGCGCGAACCGTAGTCCGCCACGTGGCGGACCCACTCCACTTGACCGTTTGCCGATTTACGGCTCTCGTACCAATAGACACCGAGGGGCTCGCGCTCCCCAGGATCCTTGCCATTGTGCGCCATGTAGCGCTTGCCTGTGATCAGTTCCGGATGGCCGTCGCCGGTGAGGTCAACCAGTGTCAGCGCGTGCGGCTGTGACCAGGAATCGTCGATCACTCGCCGGGTCCACTTGCCCGCCGCTCCCTGCTCCAGCCAGAAGATGCCGTAGTCATGAGAGAGCGCGGTCAGGACATCGTTCTTGCCATCGCCGTTCAGGTCGAGCACGTGCATGAAGGAGAGGTGACCCGCCTCGTCCCAATCGGCGTGGTGCCTCCAGTCGCCGGTGCGCGGATCTGCAGGCGCTTCAAACCAGCCCTTAGGCGT
>DATMXS010000089.1:0-31410 GCA_035561355.1 Bryobacteraceae bacterium
CAGGACGAAGAGGACGGGTAGGGCTGCCGCTTTCATGAGAACCATAAGTTTACCGCTCAAACGAATGGCGATGCGGAACTTGTTGGCGTTACAGGGCTGAGCGAGACCGGGGCGGACTATGTTTCCTCTACCAGCCTGCTCACGTCCACCGACCGGATCGCAGCGTTCCCATCCGCATCGCCGGTGAAATAGACGCGACGGCTGTCGGGAGAGAAGACCGGAGCTGCGAGCGCCGCGTCCCTGCAGGCGTGCTCACACAACGTTAGCTCGCGCCGCGTCTTTCTGTGCAGCAGCAGGATATTCGGCGAGGCCAGGCTGCCGCTTGCGCCCACGAACACGGAGCCGTCCGCATTCGGCGCGAAGTGGACGTAACGGCTCGTCTGGGCGGCGCTCAACTCGGCGCCATTGGCGCAATCGATCTCGCGCACGGTCGTTCGGCCGTCCGGACCGGAGTGCAGATAGCTGATCGATGCCCCATCGGGTTGCCACCAGGCCTGATTCACCGTCCCCGCGGGCGTCGGGAGTTTTCGCCGATCAGCACCTTCCGACATCCACAGCGCTCCGGCGGCGCTCCGCCACAGGAATCCCGCCGCGCCCGGACGCGACAGCGCACCTGCAACCGGTTCGCCCGCCTGGAGCACCGTTTCCGGGTCCTGCTTGGCAAGCGGAATCCGCCGGACTTCGTAGACACCGTCGCGCGTCTCGATGAGGATCGCGGCGGACCCATCACTAGTCAGGGCAAGCCAGGTTTCCCTTCGCCAGCCGGCTCGCACCCGGTATAGCTCGCGCTCGCGGGCCGATGACAGCGTGAGGATTCGGAGGGAATCACGGTCGATGAAAAGCAATTCTCGATCGCGCGGAAGCAGCGCGAACTCGGTCTCAGCCAGTGTGCTCGCGTCCGTGAGCTGCTGCGACGTGCCCTTCTTGTGATCCAGCAGGAAAAGTTGAGGTGCGCCTTCGCGGCGGCTCGCGTAGACGAGGAACGCGTTGCGCAGCGACGCGGCGCGGCACGAAGGCAGGGGCAGGCGGCTCGCGTGAGCAGGATTCGTCAGGAGGTCGACCGGGAACTCCGTGAGACGATCCGTGTAACGCACAGCCCTGGAAGGAAACAGGCGGCGCTTCGCGGCATGCGCCGCGCCGGCAAGCAGCGAAACGATGAACGCCCGGCGCGTGGCGCTCCGGTCCATACTGCTGAATCGTAACAGGAGACTGTAGGCTCTGCGCGGCCCTCTAGGCGCGCGCCACTTTCGACTTCACCTCATGCGCGCATCCGGCGACGCCGAGCTTCTTCAGAAAGGTGATCATCGGGCACCAGTTGGTGAATGCCGATTGCAGAAGGTTCAGGCCGACGAATGCGGTGAAGTAGTAGAACTTCGGGCTAACGGTCGCGCCCAGTGCCACGCTCACCAGCACGAAGCTTCCGGCGATCATTCTCAGGTAGCGGTCCAACGTCATCTTGGGTGTCCTCTCAACTCAGGAGATGCGGGCTGGTGATCGAGGTAACAGAACGGGGCGAAATGGAAGAGCGCGGGAATCGGCTCTCGCCCGCGCCCATTTTGAAGGTGCCCGGCTCAGTGATTCGATAACACGGGCTGCTGCTGGTCCGCCGCGGCGGGCGTTGGCGGCCGGTTCTTCCGCCGCTTGTTAATCACGTAATACACTACCGGCACCGTCATTCGTGACAACGCCAGTGAGGCGATTTCGCCGGCCATCAAGGCGATCGCCAGGCCCTGGAAGATGGGGTCGAAAAGGATCACGGCTGCGCCCACTACGACCGCGGCGGCGGTCAGCATCATCGGCCTGAACCGGACTGCGCCGGCATCGATCACGGCCTGGTCGAGCGGACTGCCCTCCGCGAGCCGCAACTCGATGAAGTCCACCAGGATGATTGAGTTCCGCACCACAATGCCCGCTCCTGCGATGAACCCGATCATCGACGTTGCCGTGAAGAACGCGCCCAGCAGTCCATGCGCGGGCAGGATGCCCACTAGCGAGAATGGGATCGCCGCCATGATCACAAGCGGCGTGATGAAGCTCTGGAACCAGCCCACGACGAGGACGTAGATCAGCAGCAGCACCGCGGCGAACGCAATGCCAAGGTCGCGGAACACCTCATAAGTGATGTGCCACTCGCCGTCCCATTTGATGGCGTATTTGTGGTCGTCCCCGGGCTGGCGTGAGGTCCACTGCTCGATCGTGTAGCCCCCGGGCATCTGGATATCGTCGATCTGCGGCCCGAGTTTTAGGATCGCGTAGACAGGGCTCTCCATCGCACCCGCCACGTCGGCGGTCACATACGTCACCGGCATCAGGTTCTTGTGGTAGATGCTCTTGTCTTCGATAGACTGCTCGGTGCGGACCAACTGCCCCAGCGGCACGCCGCGCACACGCAAGCTTGTGATCCGCTCGATATCCGAGCGTGTCGCCCGATCCAGGCGCAGCGTGATCGGCACGTCTTCCTTTTCGGCGTCGGAGTGCAGCAGGCCCGCCACGTCTCCCGCGGAAGCGATCCGCACGGTCTGGGCGATCTCGGACTCCGAGATGCCGTTCAGCGCCGCTTTCTCCTGATCCACGACGAGGCGGTACTTCGGCTGGTCATCCTCTATATAGGTGTCAACGTCCACCACGCCGTCCGTACGGTTGAAAATGCCCTGGATCTGCCGCGCCAGTTTGCGCTGGCCTTCCTGTGTCGGGCCGTAGACTTCCGCCACCAGCGTCTGAAGCACGGGCGGGCCGGGCGGCACTTCCGCCACCTTGACGTTGGCGCCATAGCGGCGCGCGACGGGCAGCAGTTCGTTTCGCACGCGCTTGGCGATCTCGTGGCTCTGCAAGTCCCGGTCGTGCTTCCCGAGCAGGTTCACCTGAATGTCGGCTACGTTTGCGCCCCTCCGCATGTAGTAATGCCGAACGAGCCCGTTGAAGTTGTAGGGTGACGCAGTGCCGGCATAGGTCTGGACGTTGACGACCTCTGGCTGCTTCAACACCCGGTCCGCAAGTTCGCGCGTGACGGTTTGCGTCTGCTCGAGCGTGGTTCCCTCGGGCATGTCCACGATCACCTGGAACTCGCTCTTGTTATCGAACGGCAGCATCTTCACCTTGACGAACTCGACGTACACGAGCGCCATCGAGCCGAGCAGGAGGAACGTTACGCCGCCAAGGAAGCCCCAACGGACCACAGGCTTGTGCAGCAGCGGGCCCATCGCACGGCGGTACAGCCGTGTGAAGCGATCTTCCGTCTCGTGGTGGCCGTTTTCCTCGCGCAGTTTGAGAATGCGGACCGCCGCCCACGGCGTCACGACGAAAGCCACAATCAGCGAGAAGACCATCGCGGCAGACGCGCCGATCGGGATCGGCCGCATGTACGGACCCATGAGGCCGCCCACGAATGCCATAGGCAGAATTGCCGCTATGACCGCCAGCGTGGCGAGAATCGTTGGGTTTCCGACCTCGTCCACAGCCTCTACGGTAACCTGCATCAGCGGACGCATCGCGTTGTGCGGCATCCGCGCATGCCTGACGACGTTCTCCACCACCACGATCGCGTCGTCCACAAGAATGCCGATCGAGAAAATCAGAGCGAACAGCGTGATGCGATTCAGCGTGTAGCCGTACAGATAAAAGACAGTCAGGGTCAGCGCCAGCGTCACCGGGATCGCGATAAAGACGATCAGCGATTCGCGGAACCCCAGCGTCAGCCAGATCAGGATGCTGACAGAGATGACCGCGATCAGCATGTGAAAGAGTAGTTCGTTGGATTTCTCCGCCGCAGTCTCGCCGTAGTGGCGGCTGATGGTCATTTCAACGTCGGCGGGAATCACGTTTCCCTTCAGCCCCTCGACACGGTGCAGTACGTTTTCCGCAATCTCGATTGCGTTGGTGCCCTTGCGCTTCGAAACCGCAACGGTCACGGCGGGATGATACTCCCCGTGCTCGGCGTGTTGAACATAGTCCACGGGCTCCTCGCCGCCATCGATTACCTGGGCGATGTCGCGCACGTACACCGGCCTGCCGTTGGCCGCTCCCGCCACCACGTTGCGGACGTCTTCCGCATTCCGCAGGAAGCCGCCGGTTTCCATCACAAACTCGCGGTTGCCGGAAGAGAAACGGCCGGAGGGCAGCGTCCGGTTCGATCCGCCGAGAGCCTGTTGCACCTGCAGCGGTGAGAGCGAATAGGCCGCGAGCTTGCCCTGGTCGAGTTCGACCTTCACTTCGCGGCGCTGCCCGCCGATGATGGCTAACTGCGATACGTCGGGCACCTGCTTGATTGCATCATGGACCTGCGCCGCAACACGTCGGATCTGGTACGGGCCGTAACGCTTGCTCCAGAAGGTGAGCGCCAGGATGGGCACGTCGTCGATCGACCGCGGCTTCACCAGCGGCGGCGTCGATCCGGGAGGCGCCAGGTCCAGGTTCGCGAAGAGCTTCTGATTCAAGCGGACAATAGCGTTCTCCTCGTCCTCTCCTACTTTGAAGCGAACGATCGCCATGGAGTTGCCGGGGCTCGAGGTCGAATAGATGTACTCGACTCCCGGAATCTCCCAAAGCAGCTTCTCCATCGGCCGGGTCACCCGCTCCTCAACCTCACGGGCGGTCGCACCAGGCATGCCGACGAAGACGTCGATCATGGGGACAATGATCTGCGGTTCCTCTTCGCGCGGCAGTTTGACCACCGCGAACGCGCCGAGCGCGAGCGACGCGACAATCACCAGCGGCGTCAGCTTCGAATCGATCCAGACCTTCGCGAACCGGCCCGCAATGCCCAGCTTTACGGGAGCGCTCACTGCCGCACCTCCACCTTTGCGCCATCGCTCAGGTTGGGCGGCACGGGAGCAATCACGTTTTCGCCCGGGACCAGTCCCGAGAGCACTTCGACACGGTTCGCCGTATTCTCTCCTAGGGTCACCAGCCGAGCCCGCGCCCGCCCCGAATCGGCGACGTAAACGGAGGTCAACTGGCCGCGCTCTATTACCGCTTCAGGCGGCACGGTGATTCCCCGCTTCGGTTCGAGTTCGAATCGCGCGCGTCCGAACACGCCGGAACGCATTCCCGGCGATGCGGGCAGGTCGATCTTCGCCAAGAGCGTCCGGGACGCCGCATCCACCGCCGGCGCCACCTCCGCGACACGCCCTTTCACCGTGACCCCCAGCGCGTCCAGCGCAACCACGACTTCCCGGCCCGGCCGTACAAGCGCTGCCTTGCTCTCCTCCACCGCCGCCTCCAACCGGAACCCGCCGGCGCGCTCGACGGTCATCAGCGGCTGCCCCGGAGCCGCCAGGCTTCCCGGCTCGGCCGTCTTCTCGGTAATAACTCCGTCGAAGGGCGCCTTCACTTCGGCGTAACCCTTCATCACGGCCGCTGACGCGACGCCCTGCTCGGCCTGCGCGACCTTTGATTTCAACTGCTCGCGCTTGGCGAGCGCCATCTGGTGATTCGCGCGAGCCACTTCCACCCGCATCCGGGCCTCGTCGAACTCCTGGTTGGAGATCGACTTCTTCTCGAAGAGAGAGCTCATCCGCTTGAAGGTGACTTCAGCCAAATCCAGGTTCGCCCTGGCGCTTGCGATCGCATTCTCGACCTCCGGCATCGCGCTCCGCGCTTCATTGCGCGCCGCCTCGGCCTGGAGATATCCCGCCTCGAGATCGCGCGAATCGAGCACCACCAGCATCTGGCCCGAGCGCACTCGATCGCCTAGACCGGCCTTCACTTCCCGAATGTGCCCCATCACCTTCGCCGAGAGCACCGCGGCCGATCGCGCCCGCACGGTCCCCGTCGCTTCGTAGTACGAGGCCAGCGGCGATTCGCTTACGGTCAGCGTCTGGACGGCCACGGCCGGGGCCTCGTTTGCCGAAGCAGCTTTCGGCGCGTCCGATCCACCGCAGCCTGCGAGCAACGCGGCGCCTGCTATCACGGTCAAGATTCTCTTCTTCTTCATGGGTTTCTCTCTGTGCCCTAGTTGACCACTTCCGATTGCGGCGTCAGCGTGCCTGCCGCGAACGCCAGGTTCACCGCGGCGAGCCGCTGATCGTAGACCGCGGACAAGCGGCGCGTGCGCGCATCCAGCGCCGCCGTTTCTGTGCGCAGCAGGTCAGTGACTCCGGTGAGCCCGGTTTCAAAACGGTTCTTTGTGATCCGGAGGCTCTCTTCCGCTTGCGCTACCGCGGCCTCTGCCACCTCGATGCGCTGCTCGGCAGCCCGGAAATCCGCGTAGGCTCGCCGGACATCCAGCCGGATCTGCGATTCGGCTTCCTTCTGCTGGGCGCGGGCGCGTTGCAGGCCGAACGCAGCTTCGTCGATCCGGGCCTTGTCAGCGCCTCCGTTGAACAAGTTCCAGCGCAACGAGCCGGAGGCCAGCCAGTTCGATCCGCCCTTGTTGAGAAACTGCTGCCGGTCCGCCTCGAAGCCGGCGTGGACAATCACTTGAGGCAACAGGGAACTCCTGGCCGAAGCGCCCTGCGTCTCGGCCAGGGCGACGGCCATTCGCGTCTGGCGCAGTTCGGGACGGTGCTGGAGGCTGTCTTTTTCGTAGGCGGCCAGTTCCATGCCTTTGAATGAAGCGCGTGTGAGCGGTGTAACGAGTGAGAGGTCCGTATCCAGCGGCAGGCCGAGCGCCTCGTTCAGCGCGGAGCGCGCCACGTCAAGGTCAGCCCGCCGCCGGATCTGCTGCTCCCGCATCGCCGCCAGATGCACCTGAATGGAGAGGACGTCGGCGTCGGTGGACATGCCGGCCTCGCGGATGGTCCGGGCGCGGTTCAGATCCGCTTCCGCCGAGAGTACGGCTTCATCCGCCACCTTCAGCCCGTCCGCCGTAACCATCGCGCCGTGGTATGCGCGCGCGACATTGGCGATCACCTGCATCGCCGCGCGGCGCTCGTCCTCCTGAGTAAGGCTGCGCCCGAGTTCCGCGGACCGAATCGCGTGCCTGGTCTGGCCGGCGTCGAACACCACCTGGTCCACCGTCAGTTGCGATTGAAAGTTGTTCAGCGCATCCGGGCGATTCAGGGTGTTGATCGCGAAATTCCGTTCCGCAAACTGGTGCTGCGTCAGGAGCGAACTGAACACCACCACCGGATTGTTAGTGCGCAGGAACGTCTCTGCATAGTTCAGCTTGGGTAGATAGCCGCTGCGCGCCTGGCGGACGCGCGTTTCCGCGGCGTTCACGCCGCTTCGCCCGGCTTCGAGCGACGGGTGCTGCTTCAGCGCGAGTTGAATCGCCTCCTGGAGCGAAAGCGCCTGCTGCGCGCTGAGAGGCGCCGCCAAAAGCGCGGCAATCATTAGGTTTCGCATGGATGTCACCCGTTGAGATGCAGACATTCACATCCGGTGACACTGTCACCCTAGCCGCATCCCCTGCATCGTTGAGATTGGAATCGATATGGAATTGATTGTTGATTACATCGGCGGTACGGCATTGAAGACGAAGATCCGCGACCACGAGGTCGTGTGTGACCAGCCCGTCGGCAACGGCGGGCAGGATGCCGGCATGAGCCCACCCGAGTTTCTTTTGGCGTCGCTGGGCACCTGCGCCGGCTTCTATGCCACGCAGTACCTGCGCGCCCGCAGCCTCCCCGCCGAGGGAGTACGCGTGACGGTTTCCGCTGAAAAGGCGGTTGACAAGCCTGCACGCCTCGGTTCGTTTCACATCAATGTGATCATCCCGGGACTCGAGGATGAGCGCCATAAAGAGGGCGTCATGCGGGCCGTGAAATCGTGCCTGATCCATAACACGCTCCTCCATCCGCCGGCCATCGAGATCGCGCTCGAAACTCGCTCGGACCAGGTGGTTGCCGGACATTAAGGCCTCTTTATGATTGTAGCGGACCGGTTGTGCACGGCCTACAGTTCGCGAGGGCGCTACAATGCGGTGGGGAAAACGGATTGCCCACTCGGGACAAGACAAACGACGCCGCCCTCGCCCGCGCCCTCATGGCCGGCGAGGACGGAGCCTTTGACCGCTTTGTGGAGGTCTTCCGCGGGAAGATCTTCCAGTACAGCCTGCTCATGTGCGGCCACCGCGAGGACGCCGAGGAGGTCGCGCAGGACACGCTCATGAAGGTGTTCAACAAGCTCGATCAGCTCGACGATCCCGAGCGGATCCGCGCCTGGGTATTTCGGATTGCAAAAAACGCATGCCTGATGAAGCGCCGCAAGAGCGTGTTCGCTCCAACGCAGGAGCTATCGCTCGACGACTTCCTCCCGCACGCATACGAGGACGGAGGCGCCCGCAAGCTCGACATCGCCGATTGGACGGCGTTGCCCGATGACCAGGTACTCCGTGGCGAGTTGCAGTCCGTCGTGAGGAATGCGATCGAGGAACTGCCGGATATCTACCGCTCGGTGATCCTCCTTCGCGATATAGAGGAACTGACCACCGAGGAAACCGCGCAGGTCCTCGAAGTCAGTCACGAAGTGGTGAAAACGCGCCTGCACCGCGCACGCCTCGCGATGCGGCAGAAACTCGACGGTTACTTGAAGAGCGTGCAGGCGAGGACGAATTGATGCACGAGGAAAAACCTTCCGCGGACTGCAAGCAGATGTTCGAGCTGCTCTCGCAGTACCTGGATCGCGAACTGGCGCCGCAATCCTGCGAGGAAATCGAGGCGCACCTGAGCCATTGCCCGCCGTGCATCGAATTCCTCGAGAGCCTGAAGCGAAGCATGTGCCTGTGCCGGGATTGCACCTGCGCGGACGCTCCGCCGCCGCTTACTGAAGACCAGAAAGCACAACTCCGGGCGGCGTACGAGAAGGCGCTTCGCCGTCCGCGATAGCCACTCGTCAGGCGATTTCCGTCTGAGGATCCGGTTGCGGCGCCAGGGCGTGCCCTTCCCAGCGGGCCACCACCGCCGTCGCCAGGCAGTTCCCCAAAACGTTCACCGAAGTCCGCGCCATGTCCATAGCCGCGTCGATCCCGAGCAGCACGGCCGCGCCTTCGAGCGGCAGCCCGAATGTCGCCAGCGTGCCTGAGAGGATCACGATGGAAGCGCGCGGCACCCCGGCGACACCCTTGCTCGTCAGCATCAGCGTGAGCATCATGAGGATCTGCTGGCCGAGGCTCATTTCGATGCCTGCGGCCTGCGCCACGAACACGCTCGCGAGCGATAGGTAGAGCGTCGAACCGTCCAGGTTGAAGCTGTAGCCGGTCGGGATCACGAAGGACACGATGTGCTTCGGCACACCGAACCGCTCCATGTTCTGGAGCGCGCGCGGCAGCGCAGCTTCACTCGACGCGGTCGAAAACGCGATCAGGAACGGCTCCTTAGCCGCCTGGATGAATCCGCGGACCGGGATGCGCGCGATGAGCATGACCGCGCCCAGCACCACCACTACGAAGATGACCTGCGCCGCGTACATCGTCAGCACCAGCTTGCCGAGGTTCACCAGCGTGGAGACGCCCTGGCTGGCCACGGTCACCGCCATGGCCGCGCCCACGCCGAATGGCGCCAGGTACATGACGTAGCGCGTGTACTGGAACATCACCTCGGAGAGCGACTCGGCGAAGCTCACTACCGGGCGCGCCTTCTCCCCGATCGCCGCGCACGCCGCGCCGAACAGGAACGCGAACACGACAATCTGGAGCACCTCGCCGCGCGCCATCGCGTCGATGATGCTCGAAGGAAATACGTGTTCAAGCACGCCCGAGAGAGTCGGCTGTGCCGCTGTGGGCGCGGTGGTGGCGGTGCGCTCGAGGCGCATGCCGTCGCCGGGCCGCACCAGGTTGACCGCGCCCAGCCCAATGAACAGCGCCGCGGTTGTGACGATCTCGAAATACGCGATCGCCTTCGCGCCAATGCGCCCCATCGCCTTGAAGTCCCCGGCGCCTGCAATCCCGTACACCAGCGTGCCGAAAATCAGCGGCGCGATGATCGATTTGATCAGGCGCAGGAAGATGTTGCTGATGGGGGCGGAGACGCGGCCCACATCCGGCCACAGCACGCCCACCGCGATCCCGGCCGCCATCCCGATAAAGATCCAGCCGGTGAGGCTGATCCGCCTCATCGCTCACCCCACTTCAGCTTTTGCCTCAACACGTCAAAGAACGTCGAGCGCGGCGGGCGCACGAGTTGGAGCACGTGCGCCGAACGGCTCGCAACGACGGTGTCGCTCCGGAGCAGCGGTTCACCCACCTGGCCGTCGATGGTCAGGTAAGTCTCTCCATCCGCGGCCCGGTTCACCACTTCCACGGCGCTCGTATCCGGCACCACCACGGGACGGTTCGTGAGCATGTGCGGGCAGATGGGCGTCAGGCAAAACGCGCTTACCTGCGGGAAGATGATCGGTCCGCCGGCCGAAAGTGAGTACGCTGTCGAACCCGTCGGCGTAGACATGATCAGGCCGTCAGCCTTGTATGCCGCGACAAACCGGCCATCCACGCGCACGTCAAAATCGATCATCCGCGCGATGGAGGACTTCGTCAAAACGATGTCGTTCAGGGCCGTATATTGCACGGCCTCGCGGCCGTCGCGCACCACCCGGCACTCGATCATGCTGCGGCGCCCGATGCGGTGCTCCCCGCGGAAAAAGCGATCCAGCTCCGGGCAAATCTCGTCCCGCGTGATGGCCGTAAGGAAGCCGAGCCCGCCCAGGTTCACGGGAAACAGCGGGATGTCGCGTCCGCCCAGCGCCCGCGCCGCTGATAGCAGCGTGCCGTCGCCGCCGAGCACGATCACCAGATCGGCGCCATTCGCAACGCGCTCGCGCGGCAGGCTCTCGACGTTGCCCGCGTACCCTGCTGTAGCCTCATCACAGCGGACCGCCACGCCCCTGCTCGACAGCCACCGCAGAAGCTCGGGCACCACCTCCGCGGCCTGAGGCACCTTCGGCTTTGAGAAGATCCCGACCGTTTTAACGTCGCGCATGCAGCAGGAACTCCTTATTGCCCTCGGCGCCGAGCACCGGGCTTTCGATGATAGCCGTTTCAAACCCCAGTTCGCGCGCCACCCGCTCCACGCGCGCGCAGGCCCCCGCGTGCAACACCGGATCCCGAACGATTCCGCCCTTGCCCACCTGCCCCTTGCCGACCTCGAACTGCGGCTTTACCAGGATCACCATAGAGCCCGCGGGTTTGAGAAGCGGCACGAGCGCGGGCAGGATCAGCGTCACAGAGATGAAGCTCACATCCGCGCAGGCGAAATCGATTGCCTCGGGTATGTGCTCAGCGGAAAGGTATCGCGCGTTCACGCCCTCTCGCAGCACCACCCGCGCGTCTGAGCGCAGCTTCCAATCGATCTGCCCCGCCCCCACGTCCACGGCGTAGACCGTCGCCGCGCCGCGCTGCAACAGGCAATCGGTGAAACCGCCGGTGGAGGCGCCAATATCGGCGCACGTCCGGCCCGTCACGTCGATGCTCCAGTGATCGAGCGCCGCCTCCAGTTTGAAGCCGCCGCGGCCGACGTACCGGAGCGGTTGGGCCACCTCGATCCGGCTATCAGTTGGCACCGCATGGCCGGGCTTATCGGCGCGCTGGCCATTCACTGTCACTTCGCCTGCAAGGATCAAGGCCTGCGCCTTCGCTCGCGTCTCAACCAGGCCCCGATCTAGCAGCATCTGGTCCAGCCGTTGCCGCGGAGAGGGCTTGATCCGCGTCATTTCGTCCGGCGCACGATCAGGTCCGCGATGTCCCGCAATCGAGCGGCACGCGTTCCGAACACCTCGACCGCATGCAGCGCGTTGGCGAGTTCCTCATCGGCCATGCGATGCGATGCCTCCAGGCCATAGACGGCGGGGAACGTGATCTTCTGCTGCGCGGCGTCCTTGCCGGCGGTCTTGCCCAACTGTTCGGAGGACTGCTCCACGTCCAATAGATCGTCCACGATCTGGAACGCCAGCCCAACGTGCCGGCCATAGCAGGTCAGCGCTTCAAGTTGCTCCGCATTCGCTCCTGCCGCGATCGCGCCCATACGGACGCTCGCCGTCAGCAGCGCGCCTGTCTTCGCGCGGTGTATGCGGTCGAGCAGCTCCGCGGTGGGTGTCTGCCCCTCGCCGTCCAGGTCAAATACCTGCCCGCCGATCATGCCTTCCACGGTGCCCGATGCCGTAGCGAGTTCGGCGATGAGCGGCGCGCGCCGTTCCGCCGGAATTGCGCTCTCGACAGCAAGCGCCTGGAACGCCAGCGTCAGAAGCGCGTCGCCCGCGAGGATCGCCATTGCCTCGCCAAACATCTTGTGGCAGGTCAGCCGGCCACGGCGGTAATCGTCATTGTCGAGCGCAGGAAGATCGTCGTGGATCAGCGAATAAGTGTGGATCAGTTCCAGCGTACACGCCGCGCGCTCCAGGCCCGGCGCTTCCCCGCCCACGGCGCGCGCCGATTCCAGGCATAGCACCGGCCGTATGCGCTTGCCTCCGGCAAACAGGCTGTACCGCATGGCACGGTGAATCACTTCGGGCGCGTCTGTCTCGGGCGGAACAACGCGGTCGAGTTCAGCGTCGATTAGACGTTGCTGCGTTTGCAGGTATTGGCGGAATGTCATGCCTTGTCGGTGGGAAAGGGCTCGGGCTGCGTCTTGCCATTCTTTCTGGTCAGGATCTCCACGCGCGTCTCAGCTTCCTCAAGCTGCTTGCGGCACGTGCGGCTCAACTCCACGCCGCGCTCAAACAGTTCGAGCGACCGTTCGAGCGGAAGCTCGCCGCCCTCGAGTTCCTTCACCACCTTCTCGAGCTCCCCCAGGCAGGCTTCAAAGCTCGCCACAGGCTGCGCATCCGCATTTGGATCATCCGGCATCCCAACCATTTTAGAGGAGAGTGGATGAAGGGGACTACAACTCCATCCGGATCGGCTGCCACTCGGGCGTTTCCTCGTACACGAACCCGCCCCACTCGCGATCGCGCCGGCGCGCCAGCGTCATCGCCGCCAGGGCCAGCATCAGAACCGCTGCCACAATCACGAATCTCGCGGGGTGCCACGCGCACCAGAGGGCTTCCCTGCTCGCAACGAAGGCAAGACCGAGGAATCCGCCGATGTAGAACCCGATGGTCACCTTCAAGTTTGCTTTCCCCGGCAGATAGGAGCACGTGAACGGCACCTTGCGAAAGGTCCACACCATGGCTTCCAGTACGACAAGCTCGATCAGGACGATGAGCGCCGTCAACCGCAGTCCGGGCGCGAAGCCCCATAGAGCCGGATAGATGGCAAGCGCAGCAATAGCGGCTGGAGCCACGGTGGCGAGCAGCATGAATTTTCGCACTGCTGCCAGCACCCCCGCCGGCCCCCTGCCTTCGGTGAAACGGAACAGCCAGTTCGCCCCGAGTTCGGCGGGCACGGAGAAGGAAATACGGGTACCCAGCAGCCCGAAAAATGGAAGCACGATGAGGATGCCCGCTACCGGTGCATTCGGCGACGCCAGCGCCTGCCAGCCGCGGTCCCGGACCAGCGGTCCCAGGGTGATCAGGACGCAAATGAACCCAAGGCTCAAAAACGCTCCGAGCACTAGGCGGTGCGTTCCGCTGCGCGCGAGGGTGCGCGCCACGAAGTTTAGAACCGCACGCTCACGGGGATCGCGCGCCAGGAACCGGGTCAGGTGGTTCAGGGTGCCCGTGCGCCGCCGCTCGCGCTCGCGGACCGCGCCGGCGCCCTCCACGGTACGCCGCACGAACCGCGCGTAACCCAGCCCGTATCCGAGCGCACCCCCGCCCGCGGCCAGCACCGTCGCGCCCACGCCGATACCCGCGAGCCGCCACGCTTCGGGTGAGGCTGTGCCCAGAAACCCGTGATAGAGACCCACAAACCACCACGAGGGCAGCCAGACAGCATTCTGCGGAACCGGGCTTCCCGGCAGAGGGCTGAATCCCAAGGCCGAGAAGAGCAGCACCATTACCCCGGCCAGAAGTAACCCTTGTACGTATACCGAAACCCGCCGGAATAGCCGGTACGGAAGGACGTTGATCAAAATGCCCTGGAGCATTACCGACGCGCAAAAGACGAACACGGTCGCCGCCGCGGTCGCCGCTGCCTGCGGTGCGAACCATTCGCAAAAGCCCCGCTGCGTGTAGCAGGACAGAATGACCGGAAACACGAATAGCGGGAATGCGTTCACCGCCAGCGCGAGAACGCCATAGATGGGTAATACTGCCGCCAGCTTCGCCGCGAACACTGTCCGCATCCGCACCGGGAGGGCCGGGAGAATTCGCGCGTCGGTCAAATCCGGAAACAACGTGTCCCAGAACAGGATGATGAACGCCGCCGCCACCGACACCGCGATCGTCAGCATCAAGAGCTCATCGCTCCACGCGGCGAGTTCGCGTTCCGCGATCGACATTGGAGGCCCGAGGACATGCGTCCGAATCAGCATGTAGGCGATCGCGATGCCGAACGCGATCAGGATTCCGAGGAAGTCCGCCAGCGGCTGGAGCACGTCGCCCGCCGCGGCGAGGATCTCGTGTTCCATGAAGCGCCGGGCGAATGCCCGCCTCAACGCGTGGAACTGCGCGCGTTCCGAAACCCCTACTGCTGGTGCTGCGCTCATGAGGGCCTCCGCCGTATTTACGTCAGTTCCAGCGTCACCGGCTGCCACTCGGCCTTGTCTTCGTACTGGAAACCCGGCCAGCCGCGCTCCACCCTGCGGCGCCATGCGCGCCACCCGAGCCAGGCCAGCGAAAGGCCTACGCCCCAGACAAACCCGCGCGTGCGGCCCGCCATGCCCACGGCCATGTTCGTCACTGTCCAGGCCGCCATCATGAACACCACCACGTACATGCCGAACGTGAGTTTCAGGTTGGACTTGCCCGGCAGGTACGAGCACGCGAACGGGATCTTCCGGTAATCCCGCATCAGCTTTTCCATCACGATCAGCTCGACCAGCAGTACCAGCACGGTGAACCGTATGCCTGTCGCCGGCCCCCAGAGAAGCGAGTACACGGGGAGGGAAAACGCGACAGCGGGCAGAACGCCGGCCATGAGCATGAGCTTGTACACGGCCCTGAGCGCCTCACGAGGCGTAGCCTTCTCCGTCACCTTGAACAGCCAGTTCGCACGGAGTTCCACCGGGAGGGAGAACACGTTACGCATGCCGGCCAGTGCAAAGAACGAGAGCACGATAGGGACTCCGCCCGTCGCCGCGTCGGGCCGCAGAAACGCCTCGGCGCCCCGTCCTTCCATCAGTCCGATGTTGCCCATCGCGAGGTACGTCAACCCGAGGCTCATGTACCCGGCGAATATGAGGCGGTGCGTGCGGCTTCGGGTCAGCGTGCGCCACATGAAATGGAACACCGCGCGCTCGCCCGGCTCACGTACGACGATCCAATCCGTCAGCCTCCACAGCAATCCCCTGCCGGACCGTACCCGCGAGGCCGACGAGCCCGCGTCCTCGATAGTCCTGCGCACATACCGCGCGTATCCCGCCCAGTACCCGAGCGCCGCTATCGCCACTGCCAGGCCAAGCCCGCCCACTGCCATTCGCGCCAGCCATCCGACGACGGGCAGCGTCGAGCCCATGATCGCCTGATACAGTCCCAGGTACCAGAATGCCGGCAGCAGCGCGATTGCCAGCCGGTTCTCCGGAGCGCTCAGGCGATCCGGCGTCGCGACATCAGGCGTGGCGAAGAACATGATGAGGAGCAAAAAGACCGCTCCGAGCTGGCACGCCGCCGAGACCCGCCGGAACGCACGGTACGGAAGGAGGTTGATCAGCACTCCTTGCACCGCAGTCGCCGCCGCGAAGACGAAGAGCGCCGCCGCGACCGTCGCGACCAACTGCGCGACGAACCAGAGAGCCGGGTTGTGGCCTGTTCCGCTCGCAATCATCAAGGGCGGGAACACCAGCATGGGAACGGCGTTTGCAGCCGCCACCAGGAATGCGAACACCATGAACACCGCTGCCAATTTCGCCGCCAATACCGTACGCGGCCGCACCGGCGCAGCCGAGAGCACCATGCAATCCGTCCGGTCGGGAAACAAAGCGTCCCAGCAGATGATCACGAAGATGCCGGCGATCGCGATCGTCATGGACATCAGAAATTCCTGATCGCTCCAGGAGACGGCCGCGCGCATCTCCGCCGGCAGCTTCAGGATGCGGAAGTAGTGCTTCTGAAACAGCAGAAACCCTACGCACACGCCGAACGCGCCGAGAATTGCCAGAACATTCGAAAGCAGGTCGCGCAGGTCGCCCCCGGCGGAGAGAAACTCGTGCTCGAGGAATCGCCGCAGGAACGCCCGGCGCAATGATCGGAACTGAGTTCGCTCGTCCATGCTGGGCCTCCCCGCCTATAGCTGGATCACCCGCATCATCTCGTCCGCCACGCCGCCGATATCCTGCTCCAGGGCCAACTGTGTGAAGATCTCCTCGAGCGACGGCAGCTTCATCAGCTCGCGCAGGTGCTCCACTGAATCGTCCGCCACCACCTTGCCCCTGTGCAGGATCACCACACGGGCGCAGACACGCTCCACGACTTCGAGCGCGTGCGAACTGTACAGCACGATCTTGCCCGCTCCGGCGAGTTCCTGGATCAGCCGCCGCAGCATCATCGAGGAGTTTACGTCCAGGCCGGAAAACGGCTCGTCCAGGATGACGATTTCGGGATCGTGCAACAGGGCCGCGGCGAGCAGGACCTTCTGGCGCATGCCCTTCGAATAGGAGGACATGGGCGTATAACGGTCTGCCCACAATCCGAACAGGCGCAGGAATCCCTCGATCTTCTGCTTCAGACGCTTGCCGTCCAGCCCCCGCAATTGCCCGGCCAGTTCGAGGTACTCGGCGCCCGTCAGGTACGTATAAAGGAACGGTTCCTCCGGCACGTATCCGATGCGCTGCTTGAACGCAATCGGATCACGACGGACATCCTGACCCCGATACAGGACTTCCCCGGTAGACGCCTGGATGAGGCCCGTGAGAATCTTGACCGTGGTGCTCTTGCCTGAGCCGTTTGGCCCCAGGTAACCCGTCACTTCGCCCGGGCGTGCCATGAAACTAACGTGGTCGAGCGCGACAGTCCCGTGGTACAACTTCGTCAGCTCTCGAATCTCGAGCATAACGGCCAGTTCTCCTTTGGGCTTTGGACACCGACGGCGCGCCGGTTGTTCCGTTCCATGCCGCTCACTCCCGCTCAACCCCGCTGGCGCGCCATTCCGTGAACGTGCGTTGCAGTGGGCTGCGCCCCACTGTTACCATCGCAGTCTAATCCAGATTTGCGGATGCACTTCTCTTTGAGGCTGAATGCGTAAGGTTCCCCTGGCAGAATCGTTGCGAATCATTGGGCGCGGCTCGCTCAACTGGTTCGCCGAGCGTCCGATCGTTGTGTCTTTCGAAGTCACGGATTCCTGCACCTGCTGGTGCAAGCATTGCGATCACGGCGGTCCCCGCGATAACGCCTCCACGATGAAGCCGGCGGACTACAAGCGATACCGGGAGGTCTTGAATCCCTGCGTGGTCCAGGTCTCCGGCGGCGAACCGCTGATGCGCGATGACATCGTCGAGATCGTCCGCAATATCAAGGAAGGCACCGGCGTCCCCTACACCATCCTGGTGTCCAACTGGTCCGAAATGACCGAGGACAAGTACCTCGCCCTCCGCGAAGCCGGGATCGACCAGTTCTCCGTCAGCCTGGATTTCCCCGACGACCGCCACGACATCTTCCGCGGCTGCCCCGGCCTCTTCGATCGGCTGAACAGTTTGATCCCGCGGCTCGCCAAGCTCGGCCACGACGACATCGTCCTCAATAGCTGCATCACCAGCGAGAACGTCGGCGAGCTTACCGCGATGGCCGACATGGCGAATGCCTGGGGCGTCAACATGTGCTACAGCTCGTACTCGCCCCGCCGCACCGGTTGCCGTGACTACTTCCTGAACACACCCGAGCAACTGAAGGTCCTCAACCAGCAGCTCGATACGATCGAATCGCGCCGCGACGACACCAAGTGGCTGCTGAACTCCGAGAGCACGATTGCCGCCACCCGCCAGTACTTCGAGAACGCCGGCGCGCCCGGCTGCTCCGCCGGTCTGCGCTTCCTGGTCGTCACCGCCCACGGCGAACTCCAGCCCTGCTCCATGCAGTTCAAGAAGTACGCTCTAGAGGACCGCGCCCGCATGGTCGCCGAGTTTACCCGCAATAACCGCTGCGACGAATGCTACGTCTCGATCCGCTCGTATCTCGATAAGAGCTTCCCGAAGTTGCTCTGGGAAAACGTGAGCAGCTTCTTCTCTTTCAAGACGGATCGCGATGCCGCCCTCCGGCGTCCGACCGCCCAAAGCTGAGTGCGGCGGCTCGCTGGGGTACTCATCCTGGTCGCGGTGGCCGCGACGGCGCAACAATCGCCTCTAAGCATCCCGAAGGTTGCGCGCGCACCTAAACTCATCGATTTCCTCGAGAATAGGCCCCGCGAGGCGGAACTCATCGTGACCGAGTTCCACCAGTTCCAGCCCCGCGACGGCGCGCCCGTCACACAGCCCACCACGGCCTATCTCTCCTACGACGACAAGAACCTCTACGCCGCCTTCGTCTGCAAGGACGATCCCGAACTGATCCGCGCCCGCGTCGCCAAGCGCGAGCAGATCATGGAGGATGATCGAGTCAACCTGGTCATCGACACCTTCCACGACCATCACCGCGCCTACTGGTTCGACGTGAACCCCTACGGCGTGCAGGCCGATGGCGTCGTCACGGACGGCGTTGAGGACGACCCGAGCTGGGACACCCTCTGGTACTCCGACGCCCGCTTCACCAAAGACGGCTACGTGGCCATGATCACGCTCCCGTTCCGCAGCATCCGGTTCCGACCCGGTGACGAAAGCTGGGGCTTGGTGCTGGCCCGCTGGATCATGCGCAACAATGAGTTCAGCGTCTGGCCGGATTTCAACCGCAAGCAGCCGGGCTTCGTCCGCCAGGGCGGCGATCTCGAAGGCTTCCAAGGTATCTCTCCCGGCCGGAACATTCAGCTCATTCCGTACGGTTCGTTCGGCAAGTCGCGGTATCTGGACGTGCCCGCGGAAGCATTCACCTCCGACAATGATCTCCGCGCCGGCCTCGACGCCAAGGTCGTTCTGAAGGACGCCTTCGCCCTCGACGTGACGCTCAACCCCGATTTCAGCCAGGTGGAATCCGACGAGCCGCAGGTCACAGTCAACCAGCGCTACGAAGTCTTCTTCCCCGAAAAGCGGCCCTTCTTCCTCGAGAATCAGGGCTTCTTCAAAATGCCGGAGACGCTGTTCTTCTCGCGGCGCATCGCCGATCCCGAGTTCGGCACCCGTCTCACCGGCAAGTACGGTCACTGGGCGCTCGGAGCGCTCGCGATCGACGACCGCGCTCCCGGCCAGCGCGACGGCTCCGGAGAACGCGCCAAGGCCGGCGTGTTCCGGCTGCAGCGCGAGTTTCTTCGTGACTCGAACGCGGCCGCCTTCGTAAGCGATTACGAGTACCGCGGCACTTACAACCGCGTCGCTGCGCTCGATACGCGGCTCCGCGTTCTGCCTAACTGGATCCTGACCGGCCAGGCCATCACCAGCCAAACGCGACTTGCCAATGGCAGCCGCATGGCCGGACCGGCCTACCGCACCGACTTCCAGCACTCCGGCCGCCACTTTCAATCCCAAACTACTTATACCGACCGCAGCCCCACTTACCGCGCGCAACTCGGCTTCGTTCCCAAAGTGGACACGCGCCAGGTGCAGAACATCACGGGGTACACCTGGAGGCCTGAGCGCGGCCGGCTCGTCGCCATCCGTCCGAGCGTCACGTCACACATCGACTACGACCGTACGGGCCGCCTTCAGGAATGGAACATCCACCCGCGCTTCTTCGTCGAACTCCAGCCGATGACGGAGATTACCTTCGGGCGCTCGGACTCTTACGAGTGGTACCGCGGATCGGGCTTCAGCAAGCACCACACCGAGGTCGAGTTCGAGAGCGAGTGGTTCCGCTGGCTGGCACTTACCGGCGACCTCCAGCGCGGCAGCGAACTGCTGTATTACCCGGCGTCCGGGCTGGCTCCGTTCACGTCGCGCTCGACGAACGCCGAGACCGGCTTCACCCTGCGCCCGCGCGCCCGTCTGCGCCTCGACCAGACGTATATCTATACAGCCCTCTCCTGGCGCGGCCAGAGCGTGTTCACGAACCACATCGCGCGCTTTAAGGCGAATTATCAGTTCAATCGCGCGCTTTCGCTTCGCACGATTCTGGACTACAACTCGGTGCTGCCCAACCGCACGCTCGTGGATCTCGATAAGGAGAAGCACCTTGGCGCAGACGTGCTGCTGACGTATATGGTTCATCCCGGCACGGCGCTATACATCGGGTACACGGACCTCTACGACAACTTGAAGCTCGACCCGCGCATCTCGCCCGCCCTGAAACGCACCGATTTTCCGGACCTCAACACCGGCCGCCAGATCTTCGTCAAGCTGAGCTACCTGTTCCGCTTCTGAAGTTCAGCCGCTTCACTCTTCGAAGAAGGACTTCACCTGGGTCCGCAGTTGGTCGCGAATGCGGCGGAACGCTGCCAAGCGATCCTCTTCGCCACCCTCGACTGCTGCCGGATCTTCGAGGCTCCAGTGAATCCGCTCGGCGGTGCCGGGGAAGACGGGGCACTTGTCACGGGCGCTGTCGCAAACCGTCACGATGTAGTCGAACCGCTGTCCGGCAAACTCATCAACGGACTTCGAGCGTTGACCCGATATGTCGATGCCGATTTCCTTCATCACGGCGATCGCCTCCGGCCGCACGCGGCTCGGGTTCGTTCCGGCGCTCTCGACGTCGTATTCCCCGCCCCCGATGTGCCGAAACAAGCCTTCGCCCATCTGGCTGCGTGCGGAGTTTCCGGTACACAGCACCAGGATTCTCTTCATCTGCCTGGAACCTCCTGTGTCCGGCACGTCTCGATGCTGGCAAACACTCCTCCGAACCACTTCCGGTTGATCCAGAGAGCGACATTAACGAGGCCGATCAGTACAGGCACCTCCACCAGAGGCCCGATCACGGCCGCGAAGGCCGCGCCGTGGTGGATGCCGAACGTGGCGATCGCAACGGCGATGGCGAGCTCGAAGTTATTCGATGATGCGGTGAACGAGAGCGTAGTCGCTTCCGCATAGTTCGCGCCCACCTTCTTGCTCATCCAGAACGAGGCGAAGAACATGAGCACGAAGTAAATCGTCAGCGGCATGGCGACTCGAACCACGTCGAACGGCAACTGCACGATCATCTCGCCCTTCAAAGAGAACATCACCACGATGGTGAACAGTAAGGCGATCAGGGTGATGGGGCTGATCTTCGGGATGAACTTCTGTTCGTACCATACGCGCCCCTTCTCCTTGAGCATTACGAAGCGGGTGAGCATGCCGGCAATGAAGGGGATGCCGAGGTAAATGAACACGCTCTTGGCGATCGCACCCATCGAGATATCCACTTCCACCGCCTCGAGCCCCAGCCACCCGGGGATGACGGCCAGGAACAGATACGAGTAGACGGAGAAGAACAGAACCTGGAAGATCGAATTGAACGCCACCAGTCCCGCCGCGTACTCGCGGTCGCCCCGCGCGAGGTCGTTCCAGACAATCACCATCGCGATGCAGCGGGCGAGGCCGATCAGTATGAGGCCGGTCATATACTCGGGCTTGTCCCGCAGGAACAGCACTGCGAGAGCGAACATCAGCATCGGCCCGACCACCCAGTTCTGAACGAGCGAGAGTAGCAGCACGCGGCGATGCTGGAAGACGCGGCCCATCTCCTCGTACTTCACCTTGGCGAGGGGCGGATACATCATCAGAATCAGGCCGATGGCGATGGGTATGGATGTCGTGCCCACGCTGAAGCGGTCGAGGAACGGCACCACGCCTGGAACGAGATACCCGAGTCCCACGCCCGCCGCCATCGCCGCAAAAATCCACAGCGTGAGATAACGATCCAGGAATGAGAGCCTCGGGGTAGTTGAGGTGTCCATATTAGTTCAGCCTTTCAGAACGTCCGCGGACAGGCGTGATCCGGATACCAGTTCCCGCAGCCGGTCAGGCCCGACCGGCGCCTCGGGCTTCCAAGGTACGACCGCGAATCGAGTCGCGAGGCGATCCCGTACCTCGGCAACGAACGGCTCTTCCCGTGAGCCGCGCTCCACCAGAACCGGATCGCGAAACCCATCGCCGGCGAAGCTCTGGTTGATCACCCAGGCATACGGTGCAATGCCCGCCCGGTCGAGATCGCGCTGCAGGCGCGCCGCCTCGTGTACCGGCGTAGCTTCAGGCAGTGTGATCAGTAAGACGCGGGTAAACTCAGGATCGCGAAGCCGGGGCAGCAATCCGCGTACCGAGTCCGGCATGTCGCTCATCGTTCGCGTCACTTCGCGGTGATAGGCTTCCGCCGCGTCCAGCAATAGAATCGTGTGTCCGGTGGGCGCTGTATCGAGAACAACGAACCCGTGCTCGCCTTCCGCCACCGTCCGCGCGAAGGCGCTGAACACTGCGATCTCTTCGGTGCAGGGCGATCGCAGGTCTTCCTCGAGCAAAGCCATTCCCTGCGCGTCCAAATCGGGTGCGGCTTTCGTCAGGACGGATTCGGTATATGCGCGGGTCTCGGCGGCCGGATCGATCCTGCTGACCGTCATGTTTTGGACCTGCTGCCCGACAGTCTCCGTGACGTGAGCGGCCGGATCGGTGGTGCTGAGGTGGACCCGGTGCCCGCGGTGCGCCAGTTCGATCGCGATAGCCGACGCAACGGTGGTCTTGCCGACTCCACCTTTTCCCATGGTCATGATGACGCCGTTGCCCATAGTTTCCAATTCGTCGATCAGGTCGCCCAGTGCGAGACCGGAGGGCAAGCTCTCCGAGCCGCTGGCGCGCGCGCTGTCGCAGAACGAAGCTGCATCGCCGAAAACCGCCCTCAGGTTCTCAACCCCCATCGGAGCGTACGGCAGCAACCGGACTTCGACTCGCGGCAGTGCCGTGAGAGCGTTTGGCATGCCTGCCAGCGCTCCGCGGCCGCGGGCCTCGAGCGCGCACGCTCCCGAATCGGTCGGGTCCTGCGCTGCGAACGCGCCATTCAGAAACAGCCATTGGTTGGAGACGCCCATCTCGGCCAGTTCAGCCCGCGACCGGTCCGCTTCAGCAAGCGCCGAACGTTCCGGCCTGCTCACCAGAACCAGCGTCGTTACGGAGGGGTCGCTCAGCGCGCTCAGGCTGGCGTCATAGAGGGACTTTTGCGTTTCGAGGCCGGACAACGGCCCCAGGCATGAGGTTCCCGTCGTGTTGGTGGCGATGAACCCAGTCCACGCGGCCGGGAGTTTGAGGAGGCGAAGCGTATGCCCGGTGGGAGCTGTGTCGAAGATGATGTGGTCAAACGCGGCCGTCGCGCGGGCGTCGCCGAGCAGTTTTGTGAACTCGTCGAATGCCGCGATCTCGACGGTGCAGGCCCCGGACAACTGCTCTTCCATGCTGTTGATGGAGGCCTCCGGCAGGACACCGCGATACGGCCCGACGACGCGATCGCGATACGCCTTTGCAGCAGCTTCCGGATCGATGTTCAACGCGAACAGGCCGCCGGCGCCCGGAATCGGTAACGGCTCGCCCGACAGCCGGACTCCCAAGACCTCATCGAGGTTCGATGCCGGATCCGTGCTGACCAGCAGCACCTTCTTGCCCCGTCCCGCCAGCGCTACCGCCGCCGCGCACGCAAGGGACGTCTTGCCCACACCGCCTTTACCGGTGAAAAAAAGAATGCGCGTAGGCTGGGCCAGAAATGCGGTGATGTCCATGCCGTCGCCCATCACCCGCAGCAGCGCGTGTTGATTACTGGCAGTTCGGCAACAGCCTGCTCTGCCGACCCCTGCTCCGGTTCGACGCCGGTCAGGTGCGCCAATTCGTCGCGCGTCGGGTAGCAACCCTTGCTGATGATCGCCCCATTCAACAGGATCAACGGCAGGCACTCGTTCCCGTATTTCTGCAGGGCGGCTCTGACGATCTCGCTCGCAGCGAAAGCGTGCGGCTGCTGAGCCAGGTTGTACCGCTCGACAGCCACTCTCTGGTTGGCCAGCCAGTGCAGATCTGAAGCGAACTTCACCAGCCTGGGATCCACATTCGGCCCGCATACTCCCGTCGAGCAGCACATCGGGGGATCGAACACTTCAACTTTCTTCATAGCCATTCCTTCCGCCAATCGTCGAAAGACGATAGCAACTCAAATGATCGCCACCAGCGCCTTCAGTTTCCGCAGCGCGTTGTAGTTGATGCAGTACCCGACCCGAGGCCCGTCCTGGCTGCTGCGCACAAGCCCCGCCTCTTTCAGGATCCTCAGGTGCTCGGAAACCGTCGATTGGGCCAGCGGCAGTTCGCCAACGATTTGGCTACAGACCCGCGCCTCTTTCTGCGAGAGCATGCGCAGAATACGGACGCGGACAGGATGCCCGATCGCTTTGGCCAGTCTCGCGAGTTCGTCATCGGCTGCGGGGCCTTCCAGGCCATGCAGGTCCGCTTCGGTCGCCGGCTCCCCGGGCGGGCAGCAGAGGGCGTCTTCGGTGGTGGACTCGTTTATCGCCATTCGTCGATTAACGATAGCACTTCGCGCACCCGCAGGCAACCCCGGCGTATGATCATCACAAGGAGGGCGGAGATGCCAAAGTACGTTATTGAACGTGAAATTCCGGGGGCCGGGTCGATGTCGGCGGACCAGTTGCAGGCCGCCTCGCAGCGGTCGTGCGATGTCGTTGGAAAGATCGGCCACGGGCTTCAATGGCTGGAGAGCTTTGTGACGGAGAACAAACTCTACTGTATCTACATCGCGCCGGACGAGGATGCGATCCGCGAGCACGCCCGGCAAAGCGGCTTCCCCGCAAATCGTATCTCGCAAGTCGCGCAGGTCATCGATCCCACCACTGCCGAACAGAGGAGATCCAAGGCCGCCGGTTGACCCGAATGAAGCGCTGCCACTGGGCCAAGACGCCGCTCGATATCGCTTATCACGACAACGAATGGGGTGTCCCGCTCCATGATGACCGCCGCCTGTTCGAGATGCTCATCCTCGAAGGCGCGCAAGCAGGTCTGAGTTGGACCACCATCCTTAACAAGCGCGAGAATTACCGGCGGGCGTTCGACCAGTTCGACGCCCGCCGCATCGCTGCTTACGACGACGCGAAGATCGCCGCGCTGCTGGCCGATTCCGGGATTGTCCGCAACCGTCTGAAGATCGCTGCGGCGGTCACAAACGCCAAGGCGTTCCTCGACGTGCAGGATAAGGCCGGCAGCTTCGACGCCTACATCTGGCAGTTCGTCGGAGGCGAGCCGCTCCGCAATGCATGGCGCGCGCACGCCGAAGTTCCCGCGCACACGACGCAATCGGACGCCATGAGCAAGGACCTCACCCGCCGCGGCTTCCGCTTCTGCGGTTCCACCATTTGCTACGCCTTCATGCAGGCCACCGGCATGGTGAACGATCACGTGGTGGATTGCTTCCGGTACAGCATTGAAGCGGACGGAGGCCTGGGGTTACCCGCAACCGAGAGCGCTTGACCGAGAGGGATGCGATGAAGGCTGCTGTTCTCCGAACACCCCAGGACATTGGACAGCGTCCACTGCGAATCGCAGACGTCCCCAAACCGAACATCAAGGCGGGTGAGGTCCTGCTCCGCGTTCGATGCTGCGGGGTCTGCCGTACCGATCTCCACATCGTCGAGGGTGAGTTGCCTCCGCGGCACGACGAGATCATTCTCGGTCACCAGATCGTCGGCGCAGTCATGGACGGGGCCACTGCCGACCTTCCCATCGGGACCCGTGTCGGAGTGTCCTGGCTGGGCGGCGTTGACGGGACTTGTCCATATTGCCGCCGGGGACTCGAAAACCTGTGCGACTCTCCCACATTCACCGGGTACTCGGTGAACGGCGGGTATGCCGAGTTCGCCTCGGCTCGGGCAGACTTCGTTTTCCCCCTTCCCGAAAGCCTCGATGACCTGCACGCCGCGCCTCTCCTCTGTGCGGGCATCATCGGGTTTCGGAGTTTGCGCGTTGCCGGCGTCGAACCTGGCGACAACGTCGGGCTCTTCGGTTTCGGCGCCTCGGCGCATCTGACGATCTCGGTTTTGCACGCGTGGGGATGTAAGGTGTACGTTTCGACGCGAGGCGCTTCACATCGTGCGTTGGCTGAGGCCCTGGGCGCGACGTGGGTAGGCGCGGAAACAGACAAGCCGCCCGTACCGCTGGACAGGGCTGTGACGTTCGCGCCCAGCGGCGACGTGGTTGTAGCCGCCCTTTCCAGCCTGCGCAAGGGTGGCATTCTAGCCATCAACGCGATTCACCTCGACCGCATGCCGGAATTCGACTACGACAGCCTGCTCTGGGGCGAGCGCCAGATTCGCAGCGTGACGAACATGACGCGTTCCGACGCCCGCGACTTCCTGACAATTGCAGCCGATATCAGGCTGCAACCCAAAGTCACAGGCTTTCCTCTCGATCGCGCCAACGATGCGCTGCTGGCGATCAAACAGGAAGGCATCGATGGCGCCGCAGTGGTTGTGCCGAGCGCCTAGAATAGAAGCCTGCCGCCCACAAGCCACGAGCCCCGTAACCGTTTACGATGTCAGTTGGGCTCCGCTGCCCCTGACACGAAAGGAAGCCAGTGCAGCGCTCTTATCTAGTCTCCGGTCTTTCCCGCCGCCGGTTCCTACAGTCCGCCGGCCTGGCAGCCGCAGCCGTTCCGGCGTTCGCCGCTGCCGCGCCACCCGCGCCTTACGGAGCGCTGCCCTCGCGCCGCCAGCTCCTCTGGCACGAAATGGAGGTCTACGGATTCCTCCACTTCACCATCAACACGTTCACGGACAAGGAGTGGGGCTATGGCGATGAGTCGCCCGAACTGTTCAACCCGACTGCCTTCGATGCGGACGCGATTGTCTCCGCGCTCAAGGCCGGCGGTATGAAGGGCGTGATTCTCACCTGCAAGCATCACGACGGCTTCTGCCTGTGGCCCACGCGTACCACGGAGCACTCCGTCCGCAACAGCCCGTTCCGCAACGGCAAGGGCGACGTGGTCTGGGAGATCTCGGAGGCTGCCAGGCGGCAGGGGTTGAAGTTCGGCGTCTACCTTTCCCCTTGGGACCGCAACAACGCCGCGTACGGCACGCCCGCTTACGTGGCCACTTACCGCGCCCAATTGCGCGAACTGCTCACGAATTACGGCGCGCTCTTCGAGGTCTGGCACGACGGCGCGAACGGCGGTGACGGCTATTACGGCGGCGCGAGAGAGAAGCGCGTCATCGACAAACGCACTTACTACCAGTGGCCGGAGACCTGGGACATGATCCGCTCGCTCCAGCCGGACGCCGTCATCTTCAGCGACGTCGGGCCGGACATCCGCTGGGTCGGCAACGAACGCGGCATCGCGAATGAAACTTGCTGGGCGACGTATGATCCGGTGAGCAGGGACGGCGGGCCGGCTTCGCCTGGCGACGTACGCGAACGCGAATCCAGCACGGGGCACCGAAACGGCTCGAAGTGGCTGCCGGCCGAATGCGACGTTTCCATTCGTCCCGGCTGGTTCTGGCATGAGGCGCAGAACGCGCGCGTCAAGACGCCCGATCAATTGATGGACCTCTACTACAAGTCCGTCGGCCGTGGTGCCGGCTTCCTGCTCAACGTGCCGCCGGATCGCCGCGGTCTGCTTCACGAAAACGACGTCGCCTCCCTGCGCGGCTTCGGCCAGGCTCTCGCGGCGACGTTCCGCCAGGACCTTGCCGCGAAAGCGAAGGCCAAGGCTTCAAACGTGCGCGGATCGTTTGCCGCACGCAACCTTGTGGACGGCCGCCCGGATACCTACTGGAGCACCGCAGATTCAGTCACCACCGCCGAAGTCGTCTTCGACCTTGCACGCCCCGCAACATTCGACACCGTACGCCTTCGCGAGAACATCCGCCTTGGTCAGCGCATTGAACGCTTCTCCGTGGATGCCTGGAGGGACGAGGCGTGGCAGCCGATCGGCAGTGCGACCAGCATCGGCGCCTGCCGCCTGCTCCGCACCGCCGCACCCATCAGCACGCCGCGCGTCCGCCTACGGATCGAACAATCCGCCGCGCCCATTGCGCTCTCGGAATTCGGGCTGTACGCAGCCGCGGGAGCGTAGGATGATGGAGTCACCGTGGGACTCCTTGACCGCATCGTCTCGAGCGACGCCCCGGCTGCGGTGATCCTGATCCGCTTTCTCGCCGGAGGCGTCTTCCATCGGAAGGCGTCCAGAAGTTCCTGTACCCGGATCAGCTCGGCGTCGGCCGGTTCGCGAAGATCGGAATTCCGATGCCGGGAGTCATGGGGCCTTTCGTAGGCGTTGTCGAGATTGTCTGCGGCACGATGTTCCTGCTCGGGTTCCTGACGCGGGTAGCGGCAATTCCGCTGATCATCGACATGCTCGTCGCGATCGCGTCCACGAAAATCCCGATCCTGGCCGCAAAGGGCTTCTGGGCTATGGCGCACGAAGCGCGTACCGATTACTCAATGCTGCTCGGCTCGATTTTCCTTCTGATTACTGGGGCCGGACCATGGTCCGCCGATGCACGGCTGGGAAGCCGCCATGAACGCGGCGCGCGTACGCGAGTTTCGCCCGGTCAGTCCCGGCCCTGAATCCGGCGCAGCACGATGCGCACCGTGCGATCGCAGCGTTCTCCCAGGAACTGAAATGCGGACGAGCTGGCAACGCCGGCGCGGGCGTACAGTTCCGCGCGGAGCAGCTTGCGCGACCGGAGAAGCCGGATCTTGACGTTCTCTTCCTTGATGTCGAGGCACTGAGCGGTCTCTGCCGTGCTGAGGCCTTCCACTTCACGCAGCATAAAGACGGCCTGGTAGCGAGGGGGCAGCGCCTGAATGGCTGATTCAAGGAGGGCTCGGGCCTCCCCCTCGCTGGCCAGGATCTCGGGGTTGGGTTCGTTAGTGGGAAACTCGTGTTCGCTCTCATCGCGATTCAGCGGCATTTGAACCTGTCTCCTGCTCTTGCGTGACCGCGCAAGGGCTTCATAAACGGCGATGCGCGTAAGCCACGTGGAGAATTTCGCCTCGCCGGCGAACTGGTCCAGGTGCGTGTATGCCTTGACATATGCGTCCTGGATGACGTCCTCCGCTTCACCGGGATCGCCGACGATGGAAAGCGCCACCCTGAATAGCCGCTGGTTGTATCTCCGCATAATCACTTCGTAGAGCGGCGTCTCACCGTTCATGACCCGCCGGATCACCTCTTCGTCGGAAAGAGAGCCCCCGACCGGACTTGCAGAAGCGGCCATCACACTCATATGGAGTGGGGTGGGGTGCGCCCGGTTACAACAGTTTTGAGGAGCCGCCGCGATCGTTTGGCCGGACCGTGTAACCATCCACCGCCCCACGACTCTGTACGGGTGGCGGACGACGTGCCGCCCGGAAGGAGAGTAAGAAATGGCACAGTCAATGACGAGCGGGGCGGAAGGCGCATTCGACCACGCCGGGATCCCGGGAACCCAAGCCCGGTCCTGGACGCCCGCGTACCAGGCCTACCAAATCCTGCATGTCGCGTTCGTGGCGGCTCCTCTACTCGCTGGACTCGACAAGTTCTTCCACCTGCTTGTGGACTGGAACATGTATCTCGCGCCTGCGATTGCGAACCTGTCGCCGATCGCCGGTGACACCCTGATGCGGCTGGTGGGAGTGATCGAGATCGCAGCCGCAATACTGGTGGCCGTAAAGCCTCGTATCGGGGCCTATATCGTAACCCTGTGGCTCTGGGGAATCATCATCAACCTGTTGCTGATCCCCGGCTTCTTCGACGTCGCTCTTCGCGACTTCGGCCTGTCGCTCGGCGCGCTTGCCCTGGCACGGCTCAGTGCAGAGTACTCGTCCTGAGGAGGCCCGGCACGGCCGCGGATATTCGCGCCGTGTGTGAATGCGACCGGCGGGGAACAAAACGGAGTTCCCCGTCGCATCCCGCGCTGTCTTGAGACCCTGTCCTGAGCGTCAGCCTGAATTACCGTTTTGGTAGACTGTGTGCCAAGGGAAGGTAAGACGGGGGACGAGCAGGCAATGGGGACTAGACGGGGTCAATTGACTGCAAACCGTACGCATGGGCTATCAGCCTACTGGCCGCACGGTTCGGGCGCCCTCTGATGAGCCCCCGCCGTCGCAGTCTTCTCTCAATCGCGTCCGCCGCTCTCATATGTGTGTGCGGAGTTTCGGTTTCTGCGCAGACGGGCACAACCGCGAGATTGAAGCTCGAAACCGGCAAGGAGATCTACGAGGCCGGATGCGTTGCATGCCACGGCCCGGACGGCCGCGGCCAACCGGACACCACGCTCGCCGTCGAGAGGCCGGATACCTTTCCCGATTTCACCGACTGCGCCGCGACAACTACCGAACCCGATGAGTTCTGGAAAGCCATCATTCACCAGGGCGGACCCATCCGGGGCTTCTCGCCCATCATGCCCGCATTCGGCCGGGCATTAACGGACCAGCAACTGGAGAAAGTCATCGGCTACCTTCGGACTTTCTGCAAGGAAGAGAGCTGGCCGCGCGGCGAGCTGAACCTTCCCCGCCCCCTGCTGACAGAGAAGGCCTTCCCAGAGAACGAAAGCGTCGTCACCACGGGAGTGAACGTCAGGGGCGGCCCCGGAGTAACGAACCTCATCACGCACGAACAGCGATTCGGCGTCACGAACCAACTCGAGGTCACGCTGCCCGTCGATTTCGTCCGCCCTGCACCCGGCGTCTGGCACGGCGGGTTCGGCGACCTCGCCCTCGGCTGGAAGCGGGCGCTGTTTTCCAGCGTGTCAACGGGATCCATTCTGAGCGTTCAGGGAGAGGTAATCCTCCCCACGGGGAGCAGGGCGCGCGGCCTCGGTTCCGGCGTCACAACGTTCGAGACCTTCGCCATGTACGGGCAGATTTTGCCCTGGAAGAGCTTCGTACAGATTCAGAGCGGCGGCGAATTCCCGACGGACACGCAGAAGGCCGCGCGGGCATTCTTCTTTCGTTCGGCGCTTGGCAGGACCTTCAACCAGAACAGGGGCATGGGACGGCTGTGGGCCCCGATGGTGGAACTTATCGCCGACCGCGAATTTGAAACGGACGCCAGGACGAACCTGGATGTCGTCCCCCAGTTTCAAGCGACGCTCAGCACCCGGCAACACGTCCGGGCGAACCTCGGGGTTCGAATCCCGGCGACTAACACGACCGGGAGGCCGGTACAGTTGATGTTCTACCTGCTTTGGGACCGTCAGGACGGGACGCTCACGGAGGGCTGGTGATGCGTTGCCGTGCCGCAATCTTCTCAGCATTGCTCCTGGCCGGAGCGCTGGCCGGCGCGCCGCAGGCAGGCCCCACCTTCCAGACCTCCGACCGCTGCCTGGCCTGCCACAACGGACTCACGACCCCGCGCGGAGAGGACGTCTCCATCGGGTTCGAATGGCGCGCCAGTATCATGGCGAACTCATCGCGCGACCCGTACTGGCAAGCCAGCGTCCGGCGTGAAACGATCGATCATGGCGAATCCAAAGCGGCCATCGAAGACGAG
>DATMXS010000090.1:0-25723 GCA_035561355.1 Bryobacteraceae bacterium
CAAAACCGTTCGTCCTTTAAGCCCTCGCCTGCGTCGTACATAATGGAGATCTTATGAAGCGTTTCAGCGCCCTTGGTGTCTTTCTTGCCGTGCTCCTGCCCGTTGCCGCCCAGACCAGCGACCCGGAGGAGCGCATCCGTATCGCTCACGACCTCGTCGGTCAGGGCTCCGCAGCCATACCGCGCCTCCAGGCAATGCTCACGGACCTGAATACCGAGGTCCGCGTCGAGGCCGTGAAGTCCATCGTCGAAATCGGCACGCAGGCCAGCCTCGATCCGCTCATTCAGGCCACGCGTGATAACGATGCCGAAGTCCTGATCCGCGCCACCGACGGCCTGGTGAATTTCTATCTCCCCGGCTACGTGCGCACCGGCCTCACCGCCTCCGTACGGCGTGTAGGCGGCGCAATCAAAGCCCGCTTTACCGATACAAACGACGTTGTCATTCCCCGGCACCTTCAGGCCCGGCCAGAGGTCGTCGAGGCGCTCGGCAAGCTCGCTCGCGGCGGCGTGTCAATGGACTCCCGCGCAAATGCCGCCCGCGCAGTGGGCGTCCTCCGAGGCCGCGCCGCCCTTCCCGACCTCATTGAGGCGCTGCACTCCAAGAACGACCAGGTGCTCTACGAGGGCCTGATCGCGATTCAGAAGATCCGCGATCCTGAAGCCGCTCCGCGCATCGCGTTCCTGCTCCGCGATCTCGACGAGAAGGTCCAGATCGCCGCCATTGAAACCACCGGCCTTCTGGCGAACCGCGAAGCGCTCCCGCAGCTCCGCGACGTTCTCACCACCACCCGCAAAAAAAACGTGCGCCGCGCAGCGCTCACCGCCATCGCGATGTTGCCCGATCCCGCCAGCCGCAACCTGTACACGCAATACATGTCTGACAAAGATGACGGGCTTCGCGCCGCTTCCGCCGAGGGCCTCGCCCGTTTGAAAGACCGCGCTGATCTGCCCGCTGTGGAAAAGGCTTTCGCGGAAGAGAAGAAGATGGCGCCGCGTCTTGCCGACGCGTTCGCGCTCGTTGCTTTTGGCCGCACCGAAGTAAGCGAGTTCAGCCCGCTCCAGTACCTGATCAACTCCCTGAACTCCTCGTCATGGCAAGGTGTCGGCCGCGCCTACCTTGTAGAACTCGCCCGCGAGGATGCCGTCCGGCGAGCCGTCGAGCAGGCCGCCCCCCGCGGCACCCGATCCGAGAAGGTGGAACTGGCGTACGTGCTCTCAGTGAGCGGCGATTCCAAGTCCGTAGCGGTGCTGGACAGCCTTTCCCGTGACGGCGATTCCGACGCCGCCTCCGCCGCCCTCACCGCCCTGAAGAACCTGAAAGTGCGCCTCGGCAGCTAACGCGAATTGGAGCAAGAGGGGCGGAGTCTGTCGTCCATCCGACACGGCCCGCCCCTGTTTACGTTATCGCTCCGCGCTCACTACCCTCTCCGCCGGCGCTCGATCGCTGGGCGATCCAGTTCGTCATCGTAGCTGTCCATCTCGGAGACCGGCGGAGCCGGCGGCTCAGGCTGCTGCCGCGGCATCGCCACTTCCGGCAGCGGTTCCGGGTCCGGCACTGGCGCCGCGGGTGCCCGCTGCTGTTCGGATAGCCAGCCCGACCCCGGCAACGGTTCAAACACCGGCGTCTGATCCGCAAACCCCGTCGCGATCAGCGAAACTTTAACCGAGTCGTTCATGGACGGATTCAGCACCAGGCCGAAGTTGATCTCCACCTCGTCCGCCCCCGCCGCCTCGCGAATCACGTTGCAGGCTGCGGTGATATCGTGCAGCGCCAACTTCCGGGAACCGGTGAAGTTCATCAATACGTTCGTTGCGCCGCGGATCCCCATGCCCTCGAGCAGCGGCGAACTGATCGCCTGGCGCGCGGCATCCACCGCGGCGTGCTCGCCCTCGGCCGTGGCCGTCGCGAGCATCGCATATCCACTGCCCGCCATGGTCGCGCGCAGGTCTGCAAAGTCGCGATTGACGAAGCCGGGCGCGGTCATGATCTCCACGATGTCCTGCACGGTCTGGCGCAGAAACTCGTGCCCCATCTCGAAGGCATCGATGAAGCCGGTCCCCTCAGGCGCCAGCGTCAGCAGCCGGTCATTCGGGATCGCGATGATCGTATCCACGGTCCCGGCGAGTTCCTCAATGCCCTGCTCCGCGCGGTTCATATACTTCGGGCCTTGGAACGAGAACGGCTTCATCACGATCGCCACGGTCAGCGCGCCCAGGTTCTTGGCGAGGTTCGCCACCACCGGCGTCGCGCCCGTGCCGGTGCCGGCCCCGAGCCCCGCGGTGAGGAACACGAGGTCCGCGCCCTGCAGCATCTCGACAATCCGTTCGGTATCATCGAGCGCCGCGGCCTTGCCCACCTCAGGATCCCCGCCTGCACCCCGTCCGTGCGTCAGCTTCGCTCCGAGCGCCAGCTTGTTGGGCACCGGGCACGACTCGAGCGCCTGGAAGTCGGTGTTGAGGGCGTAGAACTCCACCCCCTCCAGGCCCGCCGTCATCATGTGCGCGACGGCGTTCGACCCGCAACCGCCAATGCCCAGAATCCTGATCCGGGCATTGGGCTTGACCTCTTCTTCCATCTCGTACTTCAAATCCTCGATCACCCGATTCTCCTCGTCCGCTGACCGCTCAGCCGCCCAGCACCTTATTCCACAGCCCGGTCTTGCGCTTCTCGGCGAGCGCCCGGTATTTCAGCCTCGCGGAGTACATCGCCAAGCCCGCACACGTCGTCCAGGACGCGTTATTCAGTTCCGCCGGCAGCTCGCCGATGCCCTCCACAAGCCCGATGCGCGCCCTGCACTTCAGGACTCGCTCTGCTGCGTCGCACATGCCTTCGAGCCGTGCGCCGCCGCCGGTGAGCACCATCGTCATCACCGACCCCTGCAGCCCGGCTTCCACCAACTCGTGCTCCACGAACTCGAATAGTTCGAGCGCACGCGCTTCCAGAATCTCGTTCAACTCGGAGCGGGTCGCCTCCCGCGCGGGGCGTCCCGGCGACGAAGGCACCTCGAACAGGTTGTGATCCGCCGTAAGCCCCAGTAGCGCGCACCCGTACTCGCGCTTGAGCATCTCAGCGTCCTCGAGCCCGACGTACAAGCGCCTCGCCACGTCGCGCGTAAAGTTATCGCCGCAGATCGGCAGCGACGCCGAGAGCACCAGCGCTTCGCCATAGTAGACCGCGATCTCCGTGGTGTGCGCGCCGATGTCCACCAGCACTACGCCCTCGTCGCGGTCCTCCGGCAGCACCGCCGCATACGCCGCCGCGACGGGCTCGAACACCGTCTCTTCCACCGCGAGGTGCGCAGTGTTGGCCGCTCCCACGAGCGCATTGTGCTCCTGCGCCGAAGCGGTCACCAGATGCACATACACCTCGAGGTGCGACCCTATCAACCCGCGAGGGTTGCGCGCGCCGCCGTGCCCGTCCACTTTGAAATCCTGCGGGAACAGGTGCAGCAGCATCTCGTCTTCCTGCAACTGCACGCGTGAGGCACGTCCGACCGCCCGGTCAACGTCGTTCTGCTCGATCTGCCGCGGGAAGTTCATTTCGCAGCCGCCGCGGCTCGTCGCGCCGCAGATGCTTCGTCCGCCGACGCCGAGCACCGCCGAATCCACCGGCGTCTCCGCCCTTGCCTCCGCCTCCCGCACTGCCTTCAGGATCGCGTCCGAGACGGCGTCCTGGTCGCTGATCCGGCCACGGCTCCACCCGTCCGACGGCGCTTCCCCCCAGCCCAGAACGCGCATCCGCTCGTCCTCGAGCAGGGTGATCAGGCACCGCGTGCGCGCGCTGCCCGCATCGATCCCCACCGCGTAAACCGATTTATCGGCCACCTGGCATCCCCCTGCGAGCCTTCGGTTTCGCCACAGCCCCCGGCCGCGCGGCCTTCGCCGGAGCCGCAACCGGGGGCGCTGGATTCGCCTCCGCCGGCACGGTGATCCGGTCATCCAACCGCAAATCGAACGTCTGGGCATACGGCAGGCGACGGCTGATTTCTCCGTAGAACTTCGTGAAATTCATCATCCGGTCGTGATATCGGCGAGAGCCGAGCCACAGCCGGAAAGTCCTGGTCTGGCTGAGCAGCGTCACCTTCAAATTGTCAGGGTCCGCCGCATCCACTTCGGAAATCTGCCCCGCGTAATCCCGCGCATCCTGCATCAAATCGAGGAACGGCGCAATGCGCGCTTTGCGCACCGCCAGAGGCTGCTCGCGCGTTACTCCCATGAGCACCGGAACGCGGATCTCGGCCCGCTCCGGCAGGCTCAGGATGACTCCCTCCCCATCGATCAGCGCCGGCGATCCGCCGCCTGGGGCCAGCAGGAACGCCACCGGCTTCCTCTCCACGATCCGCACCGCGATCCGGTTCGGCCAGCGCCGCGACACGCTTGCATCCTTCACCCAGTCGATCGCGAGCAGGCTTCTCCGCCTGTCCGCCAGCCGCACTAGGTAGATGCTCCGGCCTATATCGGTTGCGAATACGCTGTCAATCCTGGCGCGCGCCGTGTGTGCCGCGCCGTCGATCTTCAGAGTCGCTTCGAGCGCGAAGCTCCCGTCGCTCGCGAGGAACTGATCCGCCCGGTAGTACAGGAACGCGCCGCCGCCGAGAGCCATGCCGACTGCGGTCCAGAAGAGAATCCGCTTAGCGCGGTCGCGCCAGTCGCCGTCCTCCGGCTTCGATCGGATGCGCCTCAGCCCGTCAACGTCGGGACGGCGCAGCTTCGCCTCGTCGATCGCCTGGACATCGAGTTGCGCCGCTTGCTTCCGAGCCATCCCTTGCCGTTCCGCCGCCTACCGTTCCCGCAGCCGCTCCAATATCCGGTCGCCGGCCTGCCATACGTTGCCTGCGCCGAGCGTCAGCACCAGGTCGCCTTCGCGAACCTCCGCCAGCACCCGCTCCACCGCCCTGTCGATTGTTCCGGCATACTCCACCGAGCGATGCCCGAACGCCTGCACGCGCTCCACCAGGGCCTCCGCGCTCACACCCTCGATCGGCTGCTCCGAAGCCGCGTAGATGTCCAACACGAATACTGAATCGGCCTGATAGAAGCAGCGCCCGAAATCGTCCATCAAATGATACGTCCGGCTGTACCGGTGCGGCTGAAAAATCGCCAGTACGCGGCCGTAGTTGTATTGCTGCGCCGCCGCCAGCGTCGAAGCGATCTCCGTCGGGTGATGGCCGTAGTCGTCCACCACCGTCACTCCGCACTCGCGCCCGCGCACCTGGAATCGGCGGTCTACGCCGGCAAACTCAGCCAGCGCCTCTCGCATGCGCTCCACGGGAACGTCCAGTTCCAGGCCGATCGCCAGCGCCGCAGTTGCGTTCAGAACGTTGTGCGCGCCCGGAATCTGGAGGTGGAATGTGCCTAGGTCTGCACCCCTGCTGCGCACGTTGAAATCGCTGCCGGCGGGCGAATGCTGCACCTCGGTGATGTGCAGGTCGGCTTGCGCGTGGGTGCCGTATGTGATCGTACGCCGGGTGACGTCCGGCAGAATGCGCTGTACGTTCTCGTTGTCCAGGCACAGCACCGCGGCGCCGTAGAACGGCACCTTGTTGACGAACTCCGTGAACGCCGCACGGATCTCTTCGATGCCGGATTGGTAATGGTCCAGGTGCTCGCGGTCGATATTCGTAACGATCGCCATGATCGGTGAGAGCTTCAGGAAGGAGCCGTCGCTCTCATCGCTTTCCACCACCAGGAAATCGCTCTGGCCCACGCGCGCGTTCGAGCCGCCGAAAGGCCGCAGCCTGCCGCCCACGATCACCGTCGGATCCAGTCCCGCCTGGCTTAACATCGTCGCCAGCATCGACGTCGTGGTGGTCTTGCCGTGGCTGCCGGCCACCGCGATGCCGTACTTCAGGCGCATGAGTTCGGCCAGCAGTTCGCCGCGCGGGATCACCGGGATCTGCAGCCGGTGCGCTTCCAGCACCTCGGGGTTGTCCGGCCGGACCGCCGAACTGATCACCACCGCGCTTGCATCATCGACATTCGAGGCCGCGTGGCCTTCGAAAACCTTCGCGCCCAGCTTTTCAAGCCGTTCCGTCGCTGGTGAGAGCTTCAAATCGGAGCCCGTGATCGGAAAACGGAGGTTCAGCAGAACTTCGGCGATGGCGCTCATGCCGATGCCGCCGATGCCCGTGAAGTGGAGATGTTGAGGTTTGAGAAACATTGACGCGAAAAATCCCTAACCCGCGCCTTGCGCGGTGCCAAATGCCACGTTGGAAAACGCTCTAGCGACAGCGGCGGTATACGCGCACCCGGATCGTTCCGATCCGGCGCCTCCGCCACTGCCGCCGCGATCCGCGGCAGAAAAACATTTCGCTGCTCTATTGTTTGCGTTGAATCCTGCGTTGTCAACTGGAAAACTATCGCATCGCAGGACAGTGTTTCGCATGGCTGGCCAACGCGCTTCTAAGGGCATCTCAGGCCTCACAACCGCCTCCCGGCAGCCGCTTCGGCGATGTCCGCCGCCTTCTCCGCCGCGCCTGGACGCGCAAAGCGCCGCGCTGCCTGCCCCATGCGCTCCAGCACTCCGGCGCCTGCCAGCGCAGTGCTCACTTCCTCGAACAGCCGGCGCCCGTTCATCTCGGCATCCAGCACCAGCCGCGCCGCGCCCGCCCCTGCCAGAATCTCGGCGTTCTTCCTCTGGTGGTCGTCCGAAGCGAACGGGAACGGCACCAGGATCGCCGGCTTGCCAGCCGCCGCAAGTTCCGCCACCGCGCCCGCGCCGGACCGGCACACAATCAGGTCCGCCTGAGCGAAGGCGCCCGGCATGTCATCGATGAACGCCGCGACCTCGCCCTTCAGTCCCGATGCTGCGAACCCGGCGGCAATCTCGTCGTGCGACTGCCGTCCCGTCTGGTGAATGAAACAAACCGGAAGCCCGGCGTCCCGGAACAACGGCCAGCTCTCGCGGAAAGCGTTGTTCAGCGTCCGCGATCCGCGGCTCCCGCCCGTAATCAGCACCGTCGCCCTATCGCCCCTCGGCTTCGGAGCCAGCGTGAAGAACTCAGGCCGCACGGGCAGCCCTGTCGTCAGCGCCTTGCCCTTCGGGAAGAACCGCGCCGTCTCGTCGAAGTTCACCAGCGCCCGCTTCGCCAGCCTACCCATCCATCGGTTCGTCATGCCGGGCACGGCGTTGGGCTCCATCAGCACCAGCGGGATCCGCCGCATCGCAGCCGCCAGCACCGCCGGCCCCGCCGCATAACCGCCCAGGCTGAACACACAGTCGATCCGCAGGCGTTTCAAATCGCCGAACATGGACGCCGTGCTCGCCGGAAGCTGCCACAGCGTTCGCGCGAGCGTACCCGGACTCACGCGGTTCATGCCGCCGATCCGGACATACTCGATCTCGAACCCGCCAGCCGGCACCAGTCGCGCCTCCAGCCCTTCCCGCGTCCCCACGAAGCGCACCTCGTGGCCCCGCCGCACCAGTTCCCGGGCAACCGCCAGCAGCGGGATCACGTGCCCGCCCGTACCGCCGCCCGCCATCATGAACCTCATCCTGACTGCTCGCTCACGCTCAACAGCATCCCGAAAGACAGCAGCGTGCTCATCAACGAACTGCCGCCGTAGCTGATCATCGGCAGCGGGATGCCTTTCGTCGGCGCCATATTCAGCACCACGCTCATGTTCATCAGCGCCTGCACCACGATCACCGTAGTCACCCCGAGCGCGAGGTATCTCCCGAAGTCATCCGTCGTCAGGCGGACCAGTTGCAACCCTCGCCAGAGGATCACCAGGAACATGACCAGGACGCTCGCGCACCCCACCAGTCCCAACTCCTCGCCGACTACCGCGTAAATGAAATCGGTATGCGCCTCAGGCAGGTAGAACAGCTTCTGTTTGCCGTCCATCAGCCCCTGGCCCAGAATCCCGCCGCTCCCTACCGCGATCTTCGATTGCCGCACATGGTACCCGGGATCCTTGTTATATGACGAGCGCGCCATGTACTCGCGAAGCTTCTGCCCCTTCGGGATCACGTCAAGTATCTTGTACTGCGGATCGAGGAATCCGAAGATACGGATCAGCCGGTACGGCTTCGACATGATCGCCCCGCAGAAACCGACCACGCCGATCAGGACCACGTATCGTATGTACTTCCGTTCCAGTCCTGCCACGAAGAACATCACTCCCGCCGTGATCACCAGCACCGCCGCGGTGCCCAGGTCCGCAATCACCACCGCTACCGCGAGCAGCAGGATCGTCACCATAGCCGCGATCAGCGGCTTCCCGCTGTTCAGCGTCTTTCCGCGCCGGGTGATGAAGAACGAGAGAAACAGAATCAGGGCCGGCTTCGCGAATTCCGAAGGTTGTATGCCCACAGGACCGAGACGAAGCCATCGGTGCGCGCGGAGATCGACAAAGTACACGATCGCCAGCAGAATCAGCACTACGGCGATCGAACCGAACGCCCACAGCGGCTTATTGAGATCGCGGTAATCCTTCCGCATCAGCCACAGCATGCCGATCAGACCACCCGCCGCGAACGCGAGTTGCCGGTAAATGTAATAACCGGACGAACCGTACTTCACCTGCGCCACGACCGATGATGCGCTGTACACCATCACCAGCCCGAAGCACACCAACCCGGCCACGCACCACAGCAGCAGCCGGTCCGTCTTCACCCGTTGGGCCATGGCACGCTCCCGGGGAAGAGACGCAGAGAAGGACAAGAGCAATTTCGAACGACAAACCTATCCCGCGTCCGGGCACGGTACCTCGTCGTCCTGCCTTCTGCCTTCTGCATTTTTCGCTCTGCGTCTCTGCGTCTCTGCGGTGAAAAGCTCTCACTCCTGAATTGCTCGCACCAGTTCCTTGAACACCCGCCCGCGATGCTCGTAGCTCTGGAACTGGTCGAAGCTCGCGCAGGCCGGCGCCAGCAGCACTGTGTCTCCCGCCGCCGCGCCTTCAGCCGCCTTCCGCACCGCCGCCTCGATCGTTCCGCATCGCTCCAGCGGCACCGCGCCCGCGAGTTCCCGCTCGATTTTCTCCGCCGCCGCTCCGATCAGCAACGCGGCCTTGCCCTTCGCCTGAAGTAGCGGAGCGAGCGGCGCATACGGAGCGCCCTTATCCTTGCCGCCGAGAATGATCCACAGCGGGCCGTCAAACGCTTCCACCGCTTTCAGCGCCGCATCCACGTTCGTCGCCTTCGAGTCGTTGTACCAGGCGACCCCGCGTACTGTGCGGACGAACTCGATCCGGTGCTCCACGCCCGGGAATGACCGCACGGCCGCCGCGATCTTCTCCAGCGGAACGCCCGCCAGCCTCGCCGCTGCCGCCGCCGCGCAGACGTTTTCTACGTTGTGCCGCCCGCGCAACGGAATGTCGCGGATCTCCAGGAACGGCTCGCTCCCGGAGTAAACGCGCCGCGCATCAGCCCACATGTCCGCCGGCTTCTTCGTGCTGAACCAGACAACTCGCGCGTGCGTGCGGCTCGCGTATTCGTTGCAGGTTTCGTCGTCCGCGTTCAATACCGCGAAGTCGCTTGGCTGTTGCGTCTCGAACAGCCTGCCTTTGGCGCCCGCATATCCTTCGAATGTGTGGTGGCGATCGAGATGGTCCGGCGTCACGTTAACGCACACGCCCACGCGCACCCGGAACTTGTCGATCGTTTCAAGCTGAAAACTCGAAAGCTCGAGCACGTTCCACTGATCCGGCAGCGAGGAGGCGATCATCGCCGTCACCGCCTTCCCGATGTTGCCGCCCACCTGCACCGGCACGCCGGATTCGCGCAGGATGTGCCCGGTCAGCGCGGTCGTGGTCGTCTTACCGTTCGAACCCGTAATGCCGATGGATGGTCCTTTAAGATGCTCCGCGGCCAGCTCCACTTCGCCGATCACCGGTATTCCACGCCGCCGCGCCGCTGCAAGCTCCGGAATATCCGCCGGCACGCCGGGTGAGATCACCACCAGGTCCACGCCGTCCAGCGCCTCGGGCGATTGCTGGCAGAACGTCGCGCCGATTGCGGCAAGCCGCTCGCCTACGCCCTGCAACTCCTCAATCGGCTTCGAATCGATCGCTCGAACATGGTCGCCCCGGCGGGCGAGGAACTCCGCGACAGCCACACCGGACTGCGCCATTCCCATCACGGCTACGCTTCGCATCCGCCTACCTCAGCTTGAGCGTCGTCAGCGCGAACAGCGCCATGACGATCCCCATAATCCAGAACCGCACGATGATCTTTGATTCCTTCCAGCCCAGCGATTCGAAATGGTGGTGCAGCGGCGCCATTTTGAAAATCCGTTTCCCGCGCAGCTTGTAGCTCCCCACCTGGAGAATCACCGAGAGCGCCTCCAGCACGAATACGCCACCCACAAACACCAGCAGCACTTCCTGCTTGATCAGCACCGCGACCACGCCGAGGCTGCCCCCGAGCGACAGCGATCCGACGTCGCCCATGAAGATCTCAGCCTCATGCGCGTTGTACCAAAGGAACCCGAGCGACGCCCCGGTCATCGCGCCGCAAAATACTGTCAGCTCGCCCGCCAGCGGCACGCGAACCAGGTCCAGGTAGCGCGCAAACTCAGCGTGCCCGGTCATGTACGTCACCGCCGTCATCGCGCCCGCCGCGATCACCATCAGGCCGATCGCCAGCCCGTCTAATCCATCCGTCAGGTTCACCGCGTTCGAGCTGCCCACAATGATGAAGGCGACGAACAGAAAAAAGAACGTGAACGCGAAAATCCAGGTGACCGGGTTCCCGAGCAGCTCAGTGATTACAAGGCTCGGCTTGAGCCATTTCAGGAACGGCACGTTCATCGCCGTAGCGTACGAGCCCTGTGCACGCAGCACCAGCAGGAACCCGGCGATCACGAATGCCACCACGCACTGAAGCGCGAATTTGCGTTTCCCCGTCAGACCCAGGTTCCGCTTCTTGCGGATCTTCTGGTAATCGTCCATGAACCCGATCGTGCCGTAGGCCAGCATGCCGAACATCGCGATCCAAACGTATGGATTCGTAAGGTGAGACCACAGCAGCGTCGGGACGACCACCGATACGATGATCAGTACGCCGCCCATGGTGGGCGTGCCCGCCTTCTTCATGTGGGACTTCGGGCCATCCTCGCGAATGTGCTGCCCGATCTGGAATTCCTTCAGCTTACGGATCAGCCACGGGCCGAGCACCAAGCTCAGGAAGAGCGCGGTCATACTGGCAAATGCGGTCCGAAACGTAATAAATCTGAATACCCGGAATGGGCTGAAGTACGGAAAGAGCTGTTCGAAAAGAAGCCAGTACAGCATGAAGGACTACTCCGGCGCTTCCGCCGCGCCGAGGAAGGTCTCGAGCGCTTTCTCTACTTTCGTGCCTCGCGAGCCCTTAAACAGCACGGCGTCGCCTTCGCGTGCCTGTCGGCGCAGGAACTCACCAGCCTCCGCGGGATCCTCGAAAAAGAACGCGGCGCCGGCAGGCAGACCTGAACGGACTGCCTCTTCCACCATTTGCTCTGCGGCGCCGCGAATCCCTACGAGCACATCCACTCCGCACCGGGCGGCATAGCGTCCCGCCTCGCGGTGCAAATCCTCAGAAAAGCGCCCAAGTTCGAGCATCTCGCCGAGCACGGCGATGCGTCGCCGCGCCGGCGTCCCCCGCAGCACGTCCAGCATCGAGCGGACTGCGTCGGGGTTGGAATTGTAACAATCGTTGAAAATTTGCACGCCCGCGTGCACCGTGCGCTCCCCACGCATCTTGCCCGGTCGCAACGCGCGCACCGCGTCCACCAGCCTCTGCGGCGCAATCCCGAACTCGCGAGCCACCGCGATCCCCGCCAGTATGTTCAGCACGCCGTGGCGACCCGGATACGCGGCCTCGAAGTCATTCCCATCCAGTCGAAATCGCACGCCTTCGCCCGTGTACTCTACGGCTTCCGGCCGAATATCCGCGGGTTCGTTGATCCCGAACGTCACAACCCGGCCCGCGTGCACATCGCGGAACCGCGCCACCCGCGGGTCGTCGGCGTTCAATACGGCTGTGCCGTCAGGCGGCAGGCTCTCGATCAACTCGCGCTTGGCGAGCGCAACGTCATCGGCCGAATCGAAGAATTCCGCGTGCGCCAGTCCAACCATCGTCACAACGCCGATTTGCGGCCGTGCGATGCACGCCAGGTGCCGGATCTCGCCCGGATGGTTCATCCCGATCTCGAGCACCGCGGCGCGTGCCTCCGCCGGAAGCCGCAGAATCGAAAGTGGCAGTCCGACGTGGTTGTTCAGGTTGCCTTCCGTTTTTCCCACGGCCATTTCGACCGCCAGAAGGGCCGCGATGGTCTCCTTCGTAGTCGTCTTGCCCGCGCTCCCCGTGACCCCGACCACCGTGCCCGGCCACTCGGAACGCATCGCCGCCGCTAGTTGCTGGAGCGCCTGCAGCGCATCAGCTACAACGACGGTGCGGGCCGCTTCACCGGTGTGCCCGACCTCCGCCACCGCACCGGAGGCGCCCTTAGCGAGAGCGTCCGCAACGTACCGGCCGCCGTCGTGGTTCGGCCCTTTCAGCCCGAAGAACAGGTCGCCCGGCGCGACCGTGCGGGTGTCCACACTCCATCCGGTGACGGGTACCGCCTCCACCGAGGCTGCGCTCCCCACCGCGCGCGCAACTCGGGCGAGGTCAGAGTTCATTGTTTGTATCCAAGCTCCCGGAGGACGTTCCGGGCCACCTCGCGATCGTCAAACGAAATTGTCTTGTCGCCGAGGATTTGGTAGGTCTCGTGCCCCTTCCCTGCAAGTATCACGATATCACCTGCGCGCGCCTCTTCGAGAGCCAGGCGGATACCCGTGGCACGGTCCTTTTCGACCATGTAGGGCGTCGAGTGTCGGCTTACACCCTCCAGCGCATCCTCGATGATCGCCTCCGGCTTCTCGGAGCGCGGGTTATCGGACGTCACGACAACGAAATCGCTCAATTCCGCCGCCGCCGAGCCCATTAGCGGACGCTTCCGCCGGTCGCGGTCGCCCCCGCAGCCGAACATCGTGATCACGCGTTTCGGGTTCAGCCCGCGCGCCACGCCGATTACGTTCCGCAGCGCGTCGTCCGTGTGGGCATAATCCACCACCACCAGAAACGGCTGCCCCGCCTCCACCTTCTCGAAACGGCCCGGCACTGCCCGGCACGCCGCGATGCCCTCGGCGATCAACTCGTGGTCGAACCCGTACGACCGCGCCCCGCACCAGGCGCACAGAACGTTGTAAACGTTCATCTTGCCGGGCAGCGGCGAACGGACCGGGAAACACTTTCCTTCATGCTCGACGTTGAATCGCAGGCCCGTGAAGGTCGATTCGATGTTTCGCGCCCGCACGCCCGCGCCTTCCTCGATGCCGTACCAGAACGCCTGGCCGTGTGGTTTGATCCTGCGCACCCACGCGTCGTCGTGGTTCAGCACCGCATAAGGCGGCGGAGGCGCGCCCGCGCCTTCGAAAAGCATCCGCTTGGCGGCGAAGTACTCGTCCATCGTGCCGTGGAAATCGAGGTGGTCGCGCGTAAGGTTCGTGAAGATCGCAGTGTGGAAGTGGAGCCCGTACACCCGCCCGAGCGCCAGCCCGTGCGAGGACACTTCCATCGTCGCGTGCGTCCCGCCCGCCTGTTCCAGTCGCGCCAGCAACTCCATTAAATCGAGCGATTCGGGAGTTGTGTTGACCGCCTTCAGCACCTGACCCGCCAGCCGGTATTCGATGGTCCCGACCACCAGCGTGGTTTTCCCCGCAGTCCGGAGGATCTCGTCCAGCACCAGCGCCGTCGTCGTCTTGCCGTTCGTGCCCGTGATGCCCGTGAGCTTCAGCCGTTCGTCAATACGGCCGTAATACTCTCGCGCCGCGAGTGCCAGCGCTCTCCGCCCGTGCGGCACCTGGATCCAAGGTCCCGCCCAGCCGTCCGGCGGCGGCAATTCACTCGCCACTGCCAGCGCGCCGCGCTCCATTGCCTGTTGCGCAAACACACGGCCGTCCACTTTCGCGCCCGGGAAAGCGAAGAAAAGGAAGCCCGGACCGGCTTTCCGTGAGTCGTAGGCTAGCCCGGCCACTTCCCGGGCCGCCAGTTCGGCTGGCGCAGCGGCCCCGAGAAGATCACCGACTGTTTTCATCGAAACTCCACACGCACACGCTGCCCCGGATTCAGCATCGAGCCCGGTACGGGCCACTGCGCACGCGCGATGCCGCTTCCGACCACCTCCACCGGCACTCCGGCCTGCAATGATTCCTCCAGCACCGCCCGCATCGTCTTGCCTTGAAACAGTGGGGCCTTCGGACCCACCGCGATCACGGCCGGCACAACCGCCGCGCCGGCGCCAACCGGCAGCAACGGCAACTGCGGTCCGTGCGCTTGCGCCCCTGCCGCCGCCTGCCCGGACGACGGAACCGGTATCGGCATCAGACCACCCGCCCCCGCCTGCGCCAGCATCATCGGAACTTCCACGTCGCCCAGATCCTCAGGCGGGGCCGAGCCATCCGCACTCGCCAGGTCCATCGCTTCTGATGGGTCCAACAGATCCGGCGCCAGTTCCTCCGGGACGTCCTTCGGGACCTGAAGGATTCGAAGCGCTTCGGTCGCAACCGCCTTGAATACCGGCGCGGCCACTACGCCGCCGAACCGCGTTACTCCGTTCAACGTCACTGCAATAACGATCGCCGGGTTCGTCACCGGCGCGAACCCCACAAAGGAGCCGTTGTAGACGTGCGAGTACTGCCGCGTTACCCGATCGAAAATCTGCGCCGAGCCCGTCTTTCCGCCCGCCGTATATCCCGACAGCCGGGCCCCCTTGCCGGTCCCGTGAAGCACTACGCCTTCCATGATCCGCCGCATCGTAATCGCCGTTTCCGGCTTCAGGATGCGCTTCGGGGCCTCCACGGGTTCCTTCTCCTGCGGGCCGCCCGGACGTGCCCGGCTCAGCACCAGCCGCGGCCGGACCAGCACGCCGCCGTTCGCGATGACGCTGGTCGCCTGCGCCAGTTGAATCGTCGTCGTCGAAACTTCGTGGCCCATCGCTACCGACGCGATCGCAGCCGGATGCCACCGCTCCGGCTTCCGGATCGATCCGAACGATTCCCCGGGCAATGTGATCCCCGTCTTCGTGCCGAACCCGAACAGCCGTACATATTTGTACAGGTTTTCCTTGCCCATCCGGAGCGCCACCTGGATTGCCCCGATGTTGCTTGATTTTGCAATGACGTCGGCGACCGAGAGCACGCCATACCCGCGTTTCGCCTCGCGTACCACCCGGCCGTAAAGGGAGAACCGCCCGTTGCCGCAGTTGATGGGCGAATCCGGCGTCAGGTTGGTTGTTTCCAGGGCGCCGGACACGGTGATGATCTTGAAGACGGAGCCCGGCTCGAACGCGACGTTCACCGGGTGATTGGTCCGTTCGGAAAGGTCCTTTTTGAGCTGATGCGGCTCCGGAGGCAGGTTAGGGTCAAAGGTCGGATAGCTCGCCATCGCGAGCACTTCACCGGTGTGCGGGTTCATCACCACGACGCTGCCGCTCTCAGCCGAATACAACTGGCACGCGGCTGCCAGTTCGCGCTCCACCACGAACTGAATCCGCTCGTCCAGCGCCACCGTCAGGTCCTTGCCCGGCATCGCCTCGTCAGAGATCGTCGTCTCGATCGAGCGGTGTGCCACGTCCTGGATCATCCGCGCGCGCCCGGCCTTGCCGCGCAGGTCGCCGTCGAGCTTTAACTCCAGGCCCGAGTTACCCCGCTCCTCGAAGTCCACCGTCCCCAGAACATGGCTTGCCAGGATGCCGTCCGGATAGAACCGCTGGCTCTCCTTCCGGAACTCGATCCAGTCGAGCTTCAGCGAGCGCAGCGCCTCTGACTCCGGGTGGCTGATCTTCCGCTTTACCCATAGAAAGCCCACGCCCCGCGCCGCCCTACCCTTCTGCTTGTACTCCTCCACAGCGGCGTCCATCTTCGCACGCAGTTGGGCCGCATCCACGCCGGAGAGCACCTTGGCTAGCAGTTCCGCCGCCAAGCCGCGATCCGGCACGCGCAGGGGATTGACGCACACCGAATCCACTGGGACGCTGATCGCCAAGGCCTTGCCGTTGCGATCCCAAATGGTCCCGCGCGGAGCGGTCAGCGAGACTGTTCGCTGCTGCTGCCGCTCCGCGAGATTCGTGTACTCTTCGTGGGAAACAACTTGAAGGTAGACCAGGCGGCAGAAGATCAGAATCGCCCAGACGACCACCAGGGCTGCCAGCAGGACGAGTCGCCTGGTCGCCTGTGTCCGGCTATCCGCGTTCCGCAAGGGTACGTCCTCCGCATGGTCTGAAATTCCGGAAACGCCACCCCCCTATTTCGTCTTGACGGGGGTATTCAGAGCCAGTGCGCCCTCCGGCGCCGCATTAGTGTAGACGATCCGGCTCGGGTCGGGATCGATGAACTGGAGTTCGGCCGCAAGCTGGTGCAGCCGCGCCGGGCTCAGCATGCGCGCCTCTTCGAGTTGCAGCCGCTTCCGCTCGCCCTCTAGCCCGTCGCGCTCCCGCTCGAGTGAGGAAATCTGGTACCCGGCAATCACGTTCAGGCCGTGCGGCACTAACAGCATCATCAGAATCACAGCCGTCGTCAGGGACATCGCGACGGTCCGCATCGACCTGCGCCGGGCGGCCGGATCGGCCTGCCGGACTACGCGCGAGTTGTCGATCTTCTTGCAGTAGAGATAAACGTCCTCGCAGGGCAGCGCCCGCAAACGGCACGGGTCCTGGGGAAACCTCCCCACCGCGACCTGCCGCCGCAGCGTTGCGCCCGCGTCCGACCTCCTGAAAAATGCCGCTAACGTTGCCATGTTCCGTCCCCTAGACCATTTCAAGCGCCCGCAGCTTCGCGCTCCGCGCAGCCGCGTTCGTAGCCACTTCCGCCTCGCCCGGCGTCACGACGTGCTTCGTCAGCAGCCGTGCCCGCCCCTCTTTCGCCAGCCCCCTGAACGCCTCTTTTAACTGGCGGTCTTCCAGTGACATGAAGCTGATGCAAACCGCGCGGCCACCGGGCGCCACCAGCTCCGGAATAGCCCGCAACAACGCATCGAGTTCCTGCGGCTCTCTGTTCACGGCTCGACGCAGCGCCATGAACGTCAGGGTCGCCGGGTGTAGCCTGCCCGTTCGGTGCACGGCCGCTTCGATGACATCCGCCAAATGCCGCGTGTCCCGAATCGGCCGTGCTCGAACGATTGCTCTGGCTATTCTCCGGCTCCCCCTTTCCTCGCCCAACCCGTAGATCAGGTCGGCAAGTTGCTTTTCCGATTCCGTGTTGAGCAACTCTTCCGCAGTCGGCGTGTCCTCCTCGGACTCGCCCATCTTCATGCTCAACGGCGCCCGCTCCGAAAAACTGAAACCCCGCCCCGCGCGCAACTGATGCATCGAGAGGCCGAGGTCCGCAATCAGGCCGTCCACCTTCCCGATTCCCATCCCGTCCAATACTTGCCGGACTTCCGAAAACCGCGCCCGAGCGAAGCGAATTCGCTCCGCCACTGGCCCGGCGTTCTGCCGCGCCAGTTCGAGCGATTCCTCGTCCCGATCCGTCGAGACCACGAACCCAGTCGTCAGCCGGCCCGCGATCGCGATCGTGTGACCACCCAGCCCGCACGTTACATCGGCGTAAATCCCGTCCGGCTTCAGAGCCAAAAACTCCAAAGCTTCGTTCAGAAGGACGGGAATGTGCATCGTTGTCCACCTGTCCTATACCACCCCGAGTTCGTAAAGTTCCGGCAGCACCGTCGGGGCAATCTCTTCCGCACGCCGCAGCGATGCGTCTTGCGTCGCTTCGCTGTAAATCTCAACACCCTCGTTGTCGTAACGCAGGTACAACGGCTGATTCTCGACTCCAAGTTTGCGGCGGAGTTCCGGGGACAGCAGCACTCGCGCCTGATTGTCGATCTCCGTCAACGAACCGTAGTGGTCGGCATACCGGCTGATCTCAATCGCCAGCCTTTTGTTCTTTGCAAACGCTTTTCTGTTGTCCTCCCATACCGACCTGGGATAGATTTTCCCTATAGACCCATCCATGGTCGTGATGAAGAACTGTTTGTCAGGCAGGACGCGAAGATACTCTTCGAGTTGCTTCGGCAGCCGCACGCGACCCTTATCGTCACACCGGGACGTGTACGTCCCGAGGGGAGGATCGGGCAGTTGAGGCATCGCTGGAGAGCTCTCGTCCGCCACTTGTTACCCACCTTGTAGCCAGATTCTAGCCACAAAATGATTGTAGTACCCGTATATGGGCGAAGCAAGGCTTATCTTCTTGAAAATTCAGAGCTTAGCGCGAACAAAAGGCGAAGATGCCATCTCGGGGGCGAGCCGCCGGGAGCGCTGCGCGACCCGGCGGCGGTAGAACTACTACACGTTGGGTTATTGTTTGTCGGCACGCGCTATATCGCGTGCTTCACGCTCATCGGCTTTTGCCTGCTTCCCCGCCCGTTCGATCTCCAGCTTGGCCTGCTCCTCCGGAAGTTCCGGCTTGAGGGCCTTCATGCTGTCCCCGAGCGAGTGCGCTTCGGGCCCGGTCATCAGGGCCTGTAGATCGGCAAATGGGATTCCGAGGTTCTTCGACACATGTAGTGCTGCGATGAATTGCCCGGTGTTTTTGAAGCCCGCTGCCGCCGTCTCTACCGGCATCCCCTCGGGCAGCAGGGGTTGCACGCGCGTAGCAAGCTGCGGATGCTTCTCCAACTGAGCAAGGACTTGAGTCCCTCCCGCGTGAGTCTTCGGGACCTGAGGCGTCGCCTTGGCCTTTGGACCGGCGTCAGCCTTCACCCGCGGAGCCGGCGGGATCTTCGGGCCGCCGCCACCGGCCCGGACGGCACGACCTTGCTGCGCAAGGCCGGCCACGCTGAACAGCAACACAATCGTCAACAGCCGCATTCATTTCTCCTTTTAGAGTCCGAAGCTTACGCCGAAAAATACGGTGTTCAGCGCATACGTCACGCTCCGGCTGTACCCCAAGTGGAAATCTACATTTCGGTTCGGAGCGATCGAAAGCCACAACGAAGCTCCCCGATCCCGGAGAATCTCGGCGGGCCCCTGCGTCTCCGTTACCGTCTCGAACACACCCTGCTTTGCCCGTCCGCGCCCTTTCGTTTGGCCTTGGCCGGGCATCTCCGGAACAACCGTGGCAGGTGGCTCTGCTACAGCCGATTCATCACTTTTCAACACTCTGCTGATGACTGTCTGATTGCCCGAAGGCACGATGGCGTACCCCGAGGCCCCCAATCCGACCACATTCGTGAGGGAGAACAGCGCTCCCCCTTCGAAATGCCCAGCCAGCCCCTTCGACGTGAACGGCCGCACGAAGAACGGGGAGTCCGCCACGGTGTTCGAGATCCCCACTGACGCGTATGGCGTCACACGCCCAAACGTCCGCTGAAGAAGGTTGTTCCAATCCCAGGTGACATACCCGGTGCTGAATCCCCGTTCCTCGTTCCCGGTCGGAGCGGTCACCGTCAGCGATGGCCTGTACGTAACCGCAGGGCTCTCAAAGTTCAGGCTCAGGCCGAGGTGAGCATTGCCTAACCCCGCTCCCTCGGCCGGCCCGAGCACACCCCCTGCATCACTCGCCTTAACAAGGTAAAACGGAAGCCCGGCTTCGACCGTCGCATACCGGTTCAGCCGGTAACCCACGGTTGGGTCCAAACGAAGAATGACTCCCAGGTCATTCGCAGTCCCATTTACGGTGGTCCGAAACGTTATTCCGCGACCATTCTCTTGCGCGCACAATGCACCGGCAAACGCCAGTGCCACGGCGACCCTTCCCAACCTTGACATGGAGGCAAATGCCTATGCAATTGACGTGCCGCGAGGTAAGTACCTTATTTTCAGAGAACCTGTCTCAGACAACTAGGTATGATTTACACGCCGGAGGATAATGTACTCGGGAGGAACCGGTGGAACGCGATTTGTCTGGGATCCAGCCGCAGGAGAATGCCAGTCTCGAGGATCTCGCCCGCACCGCTTCCTCGCCCACGGCGAGAAACGTCGCGCTCACGGGATTGTTCATCCTCGCCTGCTTCTACACGCTCTATTTCGCCCGCGGGTTCCTGCTCCCTATCGTCCTGGCCATTCTCCTGAGTTTTCTCTTCTCGCCTCTGGTGCGTGCCCTCGCGCGTGCGCGCATTCCTACGGCGATCGGAGCGGCCATCGTTATTCTTGGGGCGTGCATGGTGATCGGCGTTTTCGTGTACGAACTCTCCGGGCCCGTAGCCGCGTGGGTTCAGCGGATGCCGCAGATCGCCCGCAAGCTTGAAACGCAGGTGCGCGAGTTCCGCAAGCCCGTCGAGAAGGTAAAGCAGGCCACCGAGGAAGTAGCGGCGCTAACCGATGTCGCCGGCGGCGGTAAGGCACAGCAAGTTCAACTCGCGCAGCCGACTGCCGCCCAGACGCTGATGAATACGACCTGGTCGGTCGCGATCAACGCCGTCTTCCTAGTGATCCTGCTCTATTTTCTGCTGGCCGCCGGCGACCTGTTCCTGGGGAAGCTCGTCCGAGTGCTACCGCGCCTGAAGGACAAGAAGCGTGCCGTTCAAATAGCCCGCGAGATCGAGTCCAGCATATCGAGCTATCTCTTCACCCACACGCTCATCAACATCGGTGTGGGCGTGGCCAGCGGCCTTGCCTGCTGGTTGATGGGGATGCCGAACGCGCTGCTCTGGGGGGTGCTGGCAGGGGTGACGAACTACATCCCGTACGTCGGCGCGATCGTCACAACCGGTATCGTCGGGCTTGCGGCGGCCGGAAGCTTTCCGACCATCTATCCCGCGCTGATCCTTGCGGGGATACTCCTAGCCATCACATCCATCGAGGGCTACTTCATCACGCCGGTGCTGATGGGCCGCCACCTGCAACTCAACCCCGTGGTCCTCTTCATAGGGCTCACGTTCTGGGGATGGCTGTGGGGCATCACAGGCGCACTGATGGCCGTGCCGCTCATGGCTACCATGAAGATCCTCTGCGACCGAATCGACCCGCTCGCCCCTGTCGGCGAGTTCCTGGGCGAGTAACCTTAGTACCACGCGAGCGGTACCACCTAGAATCGGTGGCCTATTCCGCTGACCCGATCCGTATGGCGTACTACTCCCATGGATGCTGCCTGGTTCACGCCCGCAAACGTACTGCTCCTGACAGCCGCGCTGCTCTTCCTGCGCCGGATACGTCCGCGATGACTCTTCCTCCAGCCCAATGCGGTCGTTTACAGCGCCTCGGAGACGCTGCTTGCAGCCCACGCACCCTTCCGTCGTCTCGACTGAGGCGCGCCCTGGCGAGAACGCGAATGGGTTTATACTGAGCCGTGCAGGGAAGCGCAAGACGAGTTCCCTGTTCAGTCATAGCTGGCCGTGAGGATTCCGTCACGTAGAGTTTCTGCTGACGCCACAGGGCGTCAGTGAGGGGGAGAATGAGCAGTTGGGGTTGTCCGCACGAGGGGAACGGTGTCTGCCAGAGGGTGAATAACCTTCCCTGCGACCCGGGGATGAAGGGGTGCGTCCTTTACGGTCGCTTCGTCTTCAGCAATCCGGCGAAGAACCGGCCCGCCAAACCTGACGCCCGGAACACAGCGGAGCCGAAGGGCGACCGCCCCAGTTCGTCGGGATGAAGGCCGGCCCAACGGCTGCCAATTGGCGCGACAGCATGAAGATGACTTCAGCGTACGGAACGCGCGGGATCTGCTCTGTCTGTTCCGCCAGCGCGCCGGGATTCGTACTCGACCACGGCCAGCAGGCCCATATAACAAGAGCCCCCAATCCACATGCGAGGCGGCGCCCGCATTAAAATAGCGGGATGCTCACCGACGAGTTCTTGGAAGTTCTGCGGCATGAAGGCGTGGCTGCCATCGCCACCTACGGCACTGAACCGCATCTGGTGAATACGTGGAATAGCTACATCCAGGTTGCGGACAGCCGGAGCCTGTTGATTCCGGCGGGCGGTATGCAGAAAACCGAGAAGAACATCTCGGAAAACAGCAGGGTGCTCCTGACCGTCGGAACCCGCGAAGTCAACGGAAAACGCGGCCAGCCCGGGACCGGATTCCTGGTCGCCGGAACTGCCGAGTTCCTTACTGCAGGCCAGGACTTCGAACCTGTAAAGGCGAAATTCCCATGGGCGCGAGCCACCCTGAAGGTGACCATCTCAAGCGTCACTCAAACGCTCTGAGCGTCGCGACAGCGGAGCCAAATCCCGGAGTGCGCTTTTTCCTCATGGACGCAGGCCACCGCTGTGCTGCCGCCTACGCGTTGATCCGGTCGAGCAGCCGCTTTCCTGCTGCGATGCCTTCGAACTCGCTCAGGCGGTCGCCCTCATATTCGATGCCCACCCAACTGTTGTAGCCGGCGTCGTTGACGACCTTCATCATCTTTGGAACATCGATCGTCGTTTCGTCGCCCGCCGGAGAGAAGTCGTAGCACTTGAAGCTCACGCCTTTGGCGTAGGGCATCAGCTTCTTCACGGCTTCGTAGCGGTCCACTTCCTTTGGGAAGTTGCCGAAATCCGGCAGCGTTCCGAAGTTTGGCAAATTCACCTTCTTCATGAGGCGCACAACGACGTCGGGATCGGAAGAAATGCCGCCGTGGTTCTCGATGATGACGTTGATCTTTGCCGGAGCCGCATAGCCGCAGATGTTATTGAAGCTCTCGGCGCAGTAATCGAGTACCTTCTCGATTTCGGCATTACCGGAGGGCTTCAGGTCCGAGTGCATGTTGGTCCGGATCGAGTGGCAACCCAGTTCGGCCGCGATGTCCACCCACTTGCGGTGATTCGTCGCGGCCTTCATCCGCACCGCCCGGTCCGAATGGCCCATCAGGCCTTCGCCGTCACACATGATGAGGACGCCTTTCGTTCCGGTGTCCGCCATCCTCTTCTTTAGCTGTGCGACATATTCTTGAGTCGGGGCAGCCCAGAGGCCGTTGACGAACTCCAGGCCTTCAATGCCGAACTGCTCGCGGGCGATTCTCGGGAAGTCCAGATTGTCGATCATCCGCGACCCGATCGCCCGGTGAATGGACCACTCGGCGAGCGATGTCCGGAACCGCTTGTTCTGTGCAAGGGCGGGCAGCGCCGGCAGGGCGGCGGCCAAGCTCTGAAGGAAGCTGCGGCGTTTCATCGTTGACGATAATACCGCAAGCGGTCGCGCGCGGTCACACGCTCGGGCGCCTGGGGCATACTCACGCCCCCAAGTTATAATCAGACAGGTTTCTCCGGTACCTTGCCGGGAGGCCGAACTGCGGAAGGGCGTCCAACCAGACCAGCTCCGCACCAGGAGGATCGAATGACGGAAAAGCCTGACCGGGGCCTCGTCAACATCAACGCCGAAGAGTGCAAAGGATGCGGGTTGTGCGTCCATGCCTGCCCGCCCAAGTCACTCTATTTATCGGATCACCTGAATCGCTACGGCTATCATTCGGCCGTATACACGGGCCACGGCTGCACAAGCTGCGGCATCTGCTTCTGGACCTGTCCGGAACCCGGCGCCATCGCGGTGTTGCGCCTCGCTGCCTGAGGAGACCTGCTATGAGAAAGCAACTCATCAAAGGCAACGAAGCGATCGTAAAAGGCGCCATCCTTGCAGGCTGCCGTTCCTTTTATGGATACCCCATAACGCCCGCAAGCGAGATCGCCGAAGCCGCGGCTTACTATATGCCGCAAGTCGGCGGCGTCTTCCTTCAGGCAGAGAGCGAAGTAGCAGCGATCAATATGGTCTACGGCGCGGCATCCGCCGGCCTGCGCACCATGACCGCATCGAGCGGTCCCGGCATCAGTCTGATGCAGGAAGGTATCAGCTATCTCGCAGGGGCCGAACTGCCCTGCGTCATCGCCGATATTATGCGCGGCGGGCCGGGCCTCGGAAATATCGGCCCGGAGCAGGGCGATTACCACCAGGTGGTAAAGGGCGGCGGCCACGGCAACTACAAGACCATCGTGCTCGCGCCCGATTCCTGCCAGGAAATGGCCGATCTCACCGAACTCGCCTTCGAGTTGGCCGGACGCTACCGCAATCCGGCCGTAGTGCTCGCAGACGGCGCCATCGGCCAGATGATGGAACCGGTCGAGTTCCGCGCGCATCCTGTGCTCCCCTCCTGCCCGGACTGGGCAGTGGACGGCACCGCCGCGACGCGCCCGAACCTTATCAACTCCCTGTATCTCGACCTCGACGAACTGGAAGCGCATAACCGCAAGCTCGAAGCGAAGTACCGCATTGTCGAGCGAACCGAAGCCCGCTGTGAGTGCATTCACACCGACGACGCTGAACTGGTGCTGGTCGGCTATGGGATCGTGGGCCGCCTGCTGAAGGGGGTTGTCGAACACTCCCGTGCCCGCGGGATGAAGATTGGCTTGCTGCGGCCCATCACGCTTTGGCCGTTCCCGGTGGAGCGGTTTCGCGCCGTCGCCGAGCGCGCGCGCCTGTTCCTTACGGTCGAGTTGAGCACCGGCCAGTTGGTGGACGATGTGCGGCTGGCGATCGAGTGCAAGCGCCCCGTTGAGCTCTACACGCGCGTGGGCGGCAACGTGCCGTCCGCCGAAGAGCTTCAGACCGTGGTCGAGAACATCGCGCTGCGCAGCGGCATCGCGGTCGCCGAGGAGGAACTGACCCATGTCTAGCGGCGTGTACGAGGTCATTCACCAGAAGCCGGCCGCGTTCTACGACAGCTTCGAGCGCAAGGCCGAAGCGAAGCATCAGACCCATTACTGCCCCGGCTGCGGCCACGGCATCGCGCACAAGCTGGTTGCCGCGGCGATTGACGACCTCGGGATCCAGGACCGCACCATCATGGTGAGTCCGGTCGGTTGTTCCGTGTTCGTCTATCAGTATTTCGATGCGGGAAATGTGCAGGCCGCCCACGGGCGCGCTCCTGCGGTCGCCACCGGCCTCAAGCGCAGCCATCCGGGCAGCATCGTTATCAGCTACCAGGGCGACGGCGACCTCGCCGCGATCGGCTCCGCCGAAATCCTGCACACCGCGAATCGCGGTGAGAGCATCACCGTGTTCTTCCTCAACAACGCGATCTACGGAATGACGGGCGGCCAGATGGCCCCGACGACACTCATCGGGCAGAAGAGCACAACGACCCCGTTCGGCCGCGATCCTTATAAAGAAGGTTATCCGCTCCGGATCAGCGAACTGCTTGCGACGCTCGAGGCGCCCGTTTTCATCGAGCGTGTCGGTCTCGGCAATCCCAAGCAGATCATGGCCGCCGGCCGGGCCGTCAAACGAGCCATCCGGAATCAGGTGGAAGGCCTCGGGTTCTCGCTGGTGGAGATCCTCTCGCCCTGCCCCACCATCTGGAAGATGAACGCCTCTGACGCGCAGAAGTATGTGCGCGAGGAACTCATGAAGGTGTTCCCGCTCGGCGTCTTCCGCGATCGCACGAAGGACGCCGTGCCGCACCCGGCCCCGGTGACGGCGCCTGCTCTTGCGGACATCCCGCGCCTTCTGGAGATAGAAGAGGACGATGCGGAGGCAACGGCTACAGCACCATGCGTTGGACAGAAGGTGGACGCGCGTATCCGTATCGCGGGATTCGGCGGACAGGGCGTTCTGCTGCTCGGCGAGATTCTGGCTGAAGCGGGCCTGGGCGCCGGGCTTGAAGTTTCGTGGCTGCCCTCGTACGGCCCGGAGATGCGCTCCGGCACTTCGAACTGCCACGTCCGGCTGTCGAGCGAGAAGGTCGCCTCACCGCTGGTCTCCCGGCCTGACGTGCTTGTCGCGCTGAATGAACCGTCCCTCAGGAAGTTCATCGCGACAGTGGCGCCCGGTGGCTGGGTCTTCTA
>DATMXS010000091.1:0-4680 GCA_035561355.1 Bryobacteraceae bacterium
GCGCGAGATTCCCACTTTTCCACCGCGCCGACGACTACGAATGCAGCCTGCAAAACCAAACCCAAGGCGCGGAGGGCTGCAGCCTAAAACCGGACAGATCACGTGTTAATAAAACCGGACATGTTGAAAAGCTAACGACAGAGGGGCAGCGCGGCGGGGGCCGGAAGCAGTGCGCTGCCTCCGCCCCTCGCTTGTGACCGTGCGATCTACAGGAACTTCCAGCCCTTGCGGAACTTCGGCTTCAGGAACTCGTTCGCAGCGTTGTTGTTCGTGAACCGCATCTTCGCCGCGTCCCACTCCAGCTTGCCCTCGAACTTCATGGCGATCACGCCCAGCAGCATCCACTGCACGAACGGACCTGCAACACCAAAATTGGAGCACGACTGGTCGCCGCCCTTGCACGCGCGGATCCAGTCCCGGTAGTGGCCCGGAGAGCGCGTGAGCACCGGCGGCGGCATGGTGTAATCCTGCATCTTCGTCGCCGGCACGAGGCGCGTCCGCTCGCCGTAGCAGCCGGTCGTGATCATGCCCTTGTCACCGATGAAAATGCTGCCGTTCACGTCGCTGTCGCCGATCAACTCACCTGCCGGAACGCCCTTGATCTCAGGCTGCACTTCGAGGCCGTCGTGCCAGAATATCGTGACAGGCGGCATCGACCCTCGCGCGGGAAAATCAAAGCGAATCAGGGCGGACTTCGGAAACGTGTACTGGCCCTTCCCTTCCTGCTTCACGCACTCCACACTCACCGGCGCCGTCAGCCGCATCGCCATATTGGGGGTGCCGAGGATGTGGCACGCCATGTCTCCGATCGCGCCGCAGCCGAAATCCGGGAAGCCGCGCCAGTTGTGCGGAGCGTAGGCCGGGCTGAACGGCCGGTACGGCGAGCCTCCGAGCCACGCTTCCCAATCGAGCGTCGGAGGAACAGGCTCTTCCTTTGGAACCACGTCCGGACCCTGCGGCCAGTACTTGAGAGGCCGGTTCGTCCACGCATGTACTTCGGTGACGTTGCCGATATCGCCGTTCCAGATCATCTCGCAGCACTGCCGCGCGCCTTCGTTCGAGTAGCCCTGGTTGCCCATCTGCGTGGCGACACCATACTTCGCCGCGCCTCTGGTCAATTCGGAGGCTTCCCAGACCGTGCGGGTCAGAGGCTTCTGACAGTAAACGTGCTTTCCGCGCGCCATCGCCCACATCGCGATGCTGCCGTGCATGTGGTCCGGCGTCGAGACCGTCACGGCATCGATGTTGTTCAATTCTTTGTCGAACATCTGGCGGTAGTCTTTGTACTTCGGCAGCTTCGGAAACTCGCCGAATGCACGTGCTGCCCGCTTCTCGTCGGGGTCAACCAGCGCGATCAGGTTCTCCGTCTCCGCGACTGCCTTGAGGTCGCTGTAACCCTTGCCGCCCGCACCGATCGCCGCCACGTTCAGCTTGTCATTCAGAGACTTGTAGCCGAGCCGTTTCAGTGAGGCAACGCTGCCAAAACCCGCCGCCGGAACCGCACCCGCCAGCAGAGAGCCGAAGAAGAAATGACGCCGTGAGATGTTCTGTTCAGCCACGAAAACACGCTCCTGTACGATGTTCCTCACCATGCTATACCACCTATCGGCACAATGGAGCCCGATGACCTGATAGGCTGTACCGAGGAAGGCATAGATGCGTAGACGAGCGGCAACTCTTCTTTTCCTGGCAGGCTCCTCACTCGCTGTGATCGCGCAGCAAGTTCCTGACTTCAACGCATGGATGAAACAACAGGACGCCGCCATGCTCGAATTGAGAAAGCTCGAGAGCAAGGTCGGCCCTCAAGCTACGCGGAATGCAGAGCGGATCGGCGGCGCGTATGAGGAGATGATCGGTTTCTTCCGCCAGCAGGGCGGCAAGGACGCCGTGAAGTGGTCCGAGGAAGGCAAAGCCGCTGCCGCGCGCCTCGCCACCGCAGCGTACGCCGGCAAAGCCGGGGAAGCCGCCGCCGCGTTCAAGGTGATCGCGGACAACTGCAATTCGTGTCACAAGGTCTATCGCACCCGACTGCCCGACGGCCGGTACGCGTTCACGTCCGAGCAGCAGCGCGAAGCGGCGGCGAAAAAGGCGGCACCTGCGAAGTAGATGGGCAGGCTCAGCTTGGCTCACCCACTACTATCCTTTACGTACTACGCTAAACGTAGTAAGATGATCTTGAGGTGATCGCGTCCTTTCGGTGTGCTGACACTGAGGCGGTCCATCTCGGCATTGGATGCCGCAAGGTCAAGATGATCGAGCGGGCGGCCATGACGCGCCTTGCCCGGCTGGACGCGGCAACAACGCTGCATGACTTGGCGGCGATCCCTGGCAATCGACTAGAGGTGCTGAGAGGAGATCGGGCGGGACAGTACAGCATCCGAGTCAATGACCAGTGGCGGATCTGCTTCACTTGGCATGAAGGAAGAGCGCACGATGTCGAAATCACGGATTACCACTGAAGGCACGCCGCGGCGACGGCTCGCGCCCATTCATCCCGGCGAGATCCTTGCAGAGGATCTACGGGACATTGGGGTCAGCCTCAACGAATTGGCACGGGCGCTTCGTGTTCCCATGAACCGCATCAGCGCTATCGTGAACGGAAAGCGATCGATCACCGCCGATACGGCGACGCGCTTGGCGCTGTATTTCGGGACCTCGCCGGAATACTGGATGAATCTCCAGACGGCATACGACCTAGCTCTCGTGGCAATGGAGAAGGGCGCCGATATCCAGCGCGATGTACTTCCGAGGCGAGCTGCGTAGCCGCAGTTTGTGTTGAGCTAAACTAGCCTCCTGCGACTCGCTCGCGACAAAGGAGAACTCTGTGCGCACCCGTTCCATGAGACTGCCCTTCGTTCTTGCCGCCCTTACCCTCCCGGCGCTCGCCCAAACGCTTGCGACTGCGCCTCCGGCCTCCGTCGGCTTCTCTCCGGAGCGGCTGGAGCGCATCAGTTCAGCGGTCGATACCGCTATCAGGGATGGGCGTATCTCGGGAGCCGTCACGCTGGTTGCCCGTAAGGGCCGCATCGCGTGGTTGAAGGCCCAGGGCGCCATGGACAAGGAAGCCGGGACGCCCATGCGGCCGGACGCGATCTTTCGCATCTGCTCCATGTCGAAGCCCATCACCAGCGCGGCTGTCATGATGCTCTATGAGGAAGGCAAGTTTCTCCTCAGCGACCCGGTCTCCAAGTACCTGCCCGAGTTCAAGGATCCGAAGACGCTCGGCCCCGGCGGCCCCATCCATGCAAATGCCGAGATCACCATCCGGCAACTTCTCACTCATACATCCGGATTGACCTACCACTGGAATTCCGTGCTGGGGCAGAAGTACCGGGATGGCGGCGTTGCCCACGGCCTTCTCCAGTACGACGGCACGATCGCAGATAGCGTGAAAGCCCTCGCCGCCCAGCCGCTGCTCTTTAAACCGGGTGAGAAGTTCGAGTACAGCCTCTCCGTAGACGTGCTCGGGCGGCTCGTTGAAGTGGTCTCCGGCAAGAGCCTCGACGAATTCTTCCGTACGCGCATCTTTGAGCCTCTCGGGATGAAGGACACGCACTTCTACGTCCCCGAGCAGAAAGTCGCCCGCCTCGCCACCGCCTACACTTACTACGACGGCAAGGGTCTGCAGCGCTTTCCCGAAAAGCCCATCGTCGAAGGCCCGTTCGAATACTCGGCCGACTATCCGTATCGCGGACCGAAGAAGCTCTACGCGGGCGGCGCGGGCCTCTCCTCCACCGCACCCGATTACGCGCGCTTCTGCCAGATGATGCTGAATGGTGGAAAGTTTGAAGACAAGCGTCTGCTGAGCCGTAAGTCCGTCGAGCTGATGACGCACGATCAACTCGGCCGCATATCACCCGATACGGGCTTCGGTCTCGGCTTCGGTGTCGACGGGGTGAAGGCGCCGCTTACAGAACTCGGGACGCCCGGCCAGTACGGATGGGGCGGCTTCTTCTACACGCTTTTTTTTATCGACCCGAAAGAAGAGATGTTCGGCATCTTCATGGGCCAGTTGCACCCGACCGGTGGTCTTACGCTCGACCGCATGTTCGAATCGCTGGCGTACCAGGCGATCGAGAACTAGCCCGTCACTCGGGTTTCGGAGGATCCCAGCGGTACAGGCGCTCGAGGTCCTCCGCCGTCGGCGTGCCGTCTACCGGACCTTTCATCTCGTCCGCGAACTTCTTCATCGCTTCGATCAGCTCGAATTCCCGGCCCAACGCGAGATAAAGATCCACACCCGCCAGCAGCACGCCAAGCGTGTCCTCGCCGGCGCTGAAGGCATCGTTGCGGAGCTTGCGCAGAGCCGCCATCAACTCCGGATCGATGGGGCGATTCATACTCCAATTGTACCGCCATGTCGGAATATGCTCTTTCAGCACTCACATAGTTGACACTAAATCTGATTGTTGGTACATAATAATTAAGCGGTGGGCCAATAGCCCGGCCGCAGACCAAACTCCAAGGAGGTTCAGAAAACCATGTTGACTCCCTTTGTCGCCAATGATATGCGGCGGACGCTGGACCACTTCCGGCGTTCGGTCGATTCGCTGTTCGACAGCTTCTACGGCGCTCCGGCCGAAGACCAGGCGGCCGTCCGCTCCGAATGGGCGTTCAGCCCGGCGGTCGAGTCAGGCTGGACTGACGACAAGCTGTTCCTACGCGCTATCGTTCCCGGCG
>DATMXS010000092.1:0-5948 GCA_035561355.1 Bryobacteraceae bacterium
TTTATAAATAGAGGATGATAATTCCCGAAATAAGCAGGAGGTGGTTTCATGGCAAAGAAATTGGCACTCCAAACGGAGCGGTGCAAAAGCTGCGGCTATTGTGTGGCGCAGTGTCCAAAGCAGGCGCTCTCCGTTGGCGGAAAGCTCAATCAGGCGGGTCACAAGCATGTGGTGCTCGACGCGGACCGGTGCATTGCCTGCGGAATGTGCTACAGCGTGTGTCCGGACTATGTGTTCAGCATTGTAGACGACGAAGCGAAGTGAGGAGAGAAGACTATGGCTAAGACGATGATGAAGGGAAACGTGGCGGCGGCCGAGGCGGCCATTCGCGCCGGGCTCGACCTGTTTGCCGGCTATCCGATCACCCCCTCCACCGAGACGCTGGAGACGCTTTCCCACCGTATGCCGGAAGAGGGGAAACAGTTTATCCAGGCTGAAAGCGAGCTGGCCGGCATCAACATGATCATGGGCGCATCCGCCTGCGGCGCGAGGGTTTTGACCGCATCCTCCGGCCCTGGGATGTCGCTCAAGCAGGAGGGCTTTTCCTATGCGGCGCGCAACGAAATCCCCTATGTCTGCATGAACGTGCAGCGCTGGGGCGCAGGCCTGGGGAGGCTCGATTCCGGGCAGAGCGACTACCTGCGCGACACACGCGCCGGCGGCAACGGCGATTATCGGCAGATTGTCTACTCCCCGTACAGCATTCAGGAGTTGGTGGACGACATGTACGAGGCCTTCGATGTCGCGGAAAAGTACCGCATCGGCGTGCTGGTTCTCTCCGAGGGCTTCCTCGGGCAGATGATGGAGCCCGTGGAGCTGCCGCCGCGCAAGCACCGCGAGAAGGCGCTCGACTGGGGGCTTGACGGAACCGGCGCGGTCGGACTCAAGCCTCAGCGCGACAACGCGGCCTATCTGCAACATCTGCGTGGCAAGCTGGCGCAGATAGACAGGGAGATGCAGCGCTGCGAGCTGACCGACGCGGAGGACGCCGACTACATATTCGTGGCCTTCGGCCTGCCGGCCCGCGTCTGCGAGGACGCCGTGAAAAAGCTGCGGGCCGCCGGCGAAAAGGTCGGCCTGCTGCGCCCGAGGCTGGTATATCCCTACCCCGTGGAGGCCTTCCGCAGGGTCAACCCCGAGGTGAAGGGCTTTATCAGCATTGAGACCAACGACCTGGGACAGATGATTCAGGACGTGGCGCTCTCGGTCAAAAAGACTTTTACCCGCAATGTGCCCACCTACTGCTACGCCCACAGCATGGGCGTTCCGCGGGTCCAGACCGTCATTGACCAGTACAACAAAATCAAGCAGGGCGAGATCAGGGAGGTATATTGACATGAAGGTGCTCAAACAGGTTCCGGACCTCATCAATCAGCCCCACGACTTCTGCCCCGGCTGCGCGCACGGCACATTCTACCGGATTATTCAGGAGTGCATAGAGGAGCTGGGCTATGCCCGCAACCAGATTATCTGCCTGGGGGTCGGGTGCAGCTGCAATCTCAACCCCCTCGGGAAAACCGATAAATTCCAGTGCGCGCACGGGCGCGCGGCGGCCGTTGCGACCGGCATGAAGCGGGTCAGGCCCGACACGCTCATCGCCACCTACCAGGGAGACGGCGACTGCGGCGTCATCGGCCTTGCGGAGACGCTGAACGCGGCCTACCGCAACGAGAATATCACGGTCTTTACGGTCAACAACTCCAACTTCGGCATGACCGGCGGCCAGATGAGCTGGTCAACGCTGCCCGGACAGAAGACCGCCACCAGCGTCGCCGGGCGCGACTGCGCCGCCACGGGCGCGCCGCTCCATCTGCCCGAGCTCATCGCGCGGGAGTTCGGCGTGGCTTACGCCGCCCGGTGCGCGGTGCACGACGCGAAGTCCGTGGCGCAGGCGAAGAATTTCGTGCGGGAGGCTCTGACCGCGCAGCTGGGCCGCGAGGGCTACTCCATCGTGGAGGCCGTCGGCGTATGTCCTACCAACCAGGGGCTCGCCCCGCTGGAGGCTGTAAAGCGGCTTAAGGAGAAGACGCTGGCGGAGTATCCCACAGGCGAGTTCAAAACGAGAGGCTGACCGGCGCTTGTGAAAAAGCGCCCGAACCCGTCAGGGCCAATTTGGAAGAAAGGTGGACATAGATGACATGAAAGAGATCATTCTTGCGGGATTTGGCGGCCAGGGCGTGCTCACGGGCGGTCTTGTGATCGCGCAAATGGCCGCGGACAGGGACCTGCACACCGTTTGGATGCCCGCATACGGGCCGACCATGCGCGGCGGCAAGGCCAACTGCGTCGTAAAATACGAGGAAGCGGCGGGCGGCCGCGTGGGCAGCCCCATCATGGAGGAGGCCGACGCGCTGATCGCGATGAACGAGCCCTCCCTCGACTATCTGGCGTGCTGCAAGCCCGGCGCGACCGTCATCGTCAACGCGCACTCCGTGCCGGAGACCCGCACATATCCCGAGGGCGTCAAGGTTGTCCGGCTCGACTGCGTCGAACTCGCCGACAAGCTCGACAACCCCAAGGGACAGAGCCTCGTGATGCTCGGCGCCCTGATCAAGTCCGTCGGGCTGTTCGACCGGGAGTACGCCAGGGAGAGCTTGCTCGGTTTCTTCGAGCACAAGGGAAAAGAAAAGTTCGCGGCGCTCAACGCGGCCGCCTTTGACGCCGGGTACGACGCCGTATAGGCGCCGTGTCCGGGAGAGGCGGCGCCCGGCGGGGAGGTGCGGAGCCGTCCGTGTCCGCGCACCGTCCGCACCCGCCGGGCAGCCGGCTTGAAACACACCCGCGAACGGGTGAGAACCGAAACGAAGGTGCAGCGCGTCTGCGGAAGGGGAGGTAATTTTGACTGAGGCAATGCAGCGCACCGCGCCCCTGAACAAGCGCATGATTCTCATCGTCACCGGCTCGGCCACGCTGATGGTCTTCTGGCTCGGCAGCGGAATCAATCTCGTGCTGCCCATGATGGCCAGACAGTTCGGCGTGGACATCAGCACCGTCACAGCCGTGTCCACCGTGTACTCGCTGGCGATGTGCGCCTGCACCATCCCGTTCGGACTTCTGAGCGACAAAATCGGCTGTCACAAAGTGTTTTTGACCGGCGCCGGCCTGTTCACGGTCTTTTCGGCGCTGGCCGGCTTCGCGGCCAGAGGATATCTGTCACTGCTCATTTTTCGGGCGGCGATGGGCATCGGCGCCTCCATGATGCAGTCGGTCACGGTCGCAATTCTGACCATGAGCTTCCCGGCGAAGGAGCGGGGAAAAGTGCTGGGGCTGAACTCCATGTGTATTTCCGCCTCGGTCGTGCTGGGTCTCGTGCTCTGCGGGCGAATCGCGGAGCGCCTGGGCTGGCAGGCGCTCTTCTTCTGCGGCATTCCTTTCGGGATTTTCAGCCTCGCGGCGGGCATCGCCGTGCTGCCCCGGTCTGAGGCCAAAGATTCCAGGCGCACAAATTTTCCCGGCGCGATGCTCCTCACCTGCCTTTTAATCGGGGTTACCCTGTTTTTGAACCTATTCTCCAATCCGGAGCGCACGACCCCCGGGTTCAGGGCGGCGGTGGCCGGCGCCTGCGCGCTGATTCTGGCCGGATTCCTGTCGGCGCAGAAAGCCGCCCCCGTCATCCGGTTTTACCTGTTTAAAAACCGCGGCTATTCGGTGGGCTGCCTTCTCATGTTCGCGGCCTATGCGGCGTCCCAGCTCACCTCGCTCACCATTCCCTTTTTCGTCGTGAACGTCCTGGGGCTCACAAGCTCAGACGCCGGCATGATCAGCATGGCGTTCCCCCTGACGATGGCCGTCATGGCGCCCTTTTGCGGCGCCCTCTCGGACCGCATCGGCACGCGCGGCATGATGCTGGCCGGCATGCTGATGCAGCTGCTCGGAACGGCGGCCTTCACCCTCTACGGCGCCGGGACCTCAACCCTTCTGATGGCTGGCGTCATGGGGTGGATTGGCTTTTCCGGCGGACTGTTCTACTCCCCCAATGTCAGCAGTATCCTGAGCACAGTACCTCATGAGGACCTCGGGCTCGCCTCCGGCATGACCTCCGCGATTCGCAACTTTGCCGCGACCTTCGGCACCTCGATGTTCAGCATCGGCACGGCGCGGTATATGGCGCGGTTTGCGGCGCTCGGCGAGTCCGCCGCGTTCTCGGCGACACAGCGCCAGATCGCCGGAATTACAACCGGCCTGCTGGTCTTCGTGTGGCTGGCGGCCGCATTCCTGCTGCCGAGTCCCGGCAAAGACGGCGACGGCGGCTGTGCGGCGCAAGCAGAGCGTTAAGGCCTTTCGGCAGGTTTTTGTTTTCACTTCGACCGCCTTCCGGCGCCCGCAAAAGGGGCGCGGGGGAGGCAGAACGCCGGACGGCGGGGCAGAGGGCACGCCCGCAGCCCTCCCCAAAATCACTCCGTGCCGCGGAGGGGCGGCGCGGGTCAAGTCCAAGCCCCGAAATGCCGACGGACACCCGGGCAAACACACCCCGTAAAGCGCGACCCGTATCATAATAAGGAGGAATCATCATGGAAAAGTCCGGCCAAAAGAAAATGAACCTTTTCACAATAACGGCGCTTGCCGTCGGCGCAATCATCGGCGCGGGCATCTTCGGCACCATGCCAAGCGCAGTGTCGGTCGCCGGCACGAATGTCGTCTGGTGCATTCTGGGCGCTGCGGTCACGGTGTCCATTACGGCGCTTCCCGGTGTAATTCCCGGCTCTGCCATTCCCTGTCCATCCGGGTACTATATGTTTTCGACCCGGCTGGTGCACCCGTATTTGGCCGGGCTCGAAATCCTGGGCGTGCTGACGGGAACTTTTTTGCTCGCCCTGTTGGGCAGGGTGTTCGCATCTTACTTCAGTATGATCATTCCCATGAACCAAACCGTCTGCGCGGTCGCCTCCCTCGCCGTCTTTTTCGTCATCAACCTGTTTGGCGTGCAGGCGGGCGCAAAGGCGCAGAACGTCATGGTCATATTCCTGATGGCCGCCCTGCTGGCCTACATCTTATTCGGGTTCGGATATGATACCGCGGGCCTTCCGGGCTATCAGCCCATGGAGACGAAACCCATGACGCTCATCACCTTCGGAACGGTCACCGCGCTGTTCGTGACCTGTCTCTCCGGCGGACAGGCGGCGATGGACGTGGCCGACCAGGTGGAAAATCCGCGGCGCAACGTGCTGCTTTCCTTTATCCTCTCCACCCTCCTTGTCATGGTCATATACATGCTGATGGGCGTGGCCACCGTGCGCGTCGCCGGAAATGCTGCGTTTGACTCTCTGGCCGTGATTGCAAAGCTCAGCATGCCGGGCGCCTTCTACCTGTTCTTCCTGATAGGCGGGGCGCTTTGCGCGCTTGCCACCACCATCAACGCGATGCTGCTGCAGGGCTCCTATAAGGTGGGTATTTTTGCGGAGGACCAGATTCTTCCGAAGGCCTTCAACAAGACCAACCGCCACGGTCAACGTCCGCTCTGCGTACTGGCAAACTTCGGCGTATCCATCGGCATCCTCTGCTTCGGCCTGCCCATCTCCACGCTGCTGAGCATCTCCTCCTGCCTCATCATATTCCTCACGCTGCTGCGGCTTATTCCGGTGCTGGTGCTGCCGGGCCGCTATCCCCACTCCTACGCGCACGCGATGTTCCATCCGAGCCGCAGCGTGCTGTACATGATCACCGCCGCGGCCGCCGTCATCGGCGGATGGCAGATTTACTCCACGGTCACGACGACCGCGGCCGAAATCTGGTACATCCTGCTGGCGCTGGTCGCCGTCTTTTACGGCTACCTGATCCTGCGGGGCGCGTATCTGAAGAAGCAGGGGGTTGATTTGGTCAAGATTTTGCGCACGCCCTATCCGGACTGGGAGATAAACGAGGAGCTCTTCCGCGCGCAGGCTGAGGCGGCGGGCATGGCGGAGACTCCGGCTCCAAGCGGCGGGTGCTGAATTCGGACCCCCCCGGTT
>DATMXS010000093.1:0-3992 GCA_035561355.1 Bryobacteraceae bacterium
TCAGGCCCGCGGCGCCTTCCTTGAGATAGGCATCCCGCCAGCGGTACAGCACGCTGCGCTTGATGCCGAGCTCGTGATGCAGCGCAGTGACGCATTCGCCGCCGGCGATCCGCTGCGCCACCGACAGCTTGAAATCCGGACTGAAGACACGGTTTATGTCCTCCGACAACAGAGCCTCCTCTCCATTCAATGGAAGAGCATGTCGGAGAAAAAACTTCCCGAACGAAGAATCAATAACTTGCGAACCAAAACATTTTTGTAAGTTATTGATTTTACGGCGGACAAAATCTATCTCCGACAGGCTCCCATACTGTCCCTGTTTTCCTGTTTTCCGGCGGTGTTTTCCGGCGGTGATCCGAAGCGCTGACCGTCACATTGTAGGAGTGGGACTTCGCCGGGTCTTTCGCGCTCAGCCTTGCGCCGGATGGCCCGATGTTTTCGACCTGACCCGTCAAAATCCGCCCGGGGGATTTTCGGATGTGAAGACGGCGAACTTGATGGTGGACGAACCGCCGTTGACCGTAAGGATTCGGGAAGCGGTGGACATCGGCGTGCCAGGAGCACGGCGCCTGCTCTGCGTGCCCCCTCCGGCACGCGAACTTCTCTGGCCTCAGGCTAGCACATGGGGTGTCCAGGTAAGTTCAGAGCCGGCCCGCAGCACACGACGCGGGAGATGTCACGCGGGTGCCGGGCCGGCGTTACCAGTGTGCTCGATGATGGCGTCGGCAATGACGGGCCAATCGGACGGGTGCAACTCGTGGCCGGACCCCTCCAGCGTGAGGAGCCGGGAGCCGCGTAACCCAGCGTGAAGTGCGAGGCCATGCGCGTATGGCAGCACAGGATCCTCGGTTCCGTGGATGATCAAAGCGGGAGCGCGAATCTCGTCCAGCCGGTTCACCCAACCGGTCGCGTCGCTGAGGCCGGCATGGTTGAACGGCGTGAGCGGGTCCGGCGTGCGCTCCAAGTCCTCCTCAGCCAGAGCCTGTATGTGCGCTGCGTCGAACTCGTGTGCGGACCCGGAAAGTAACCGCCAAGCGCCGACCTGATAGTCAAGCACGGCAGCCCGATCCGTCCAATCGAGTTCCGCCGCACGCGCGTGGTACGCCGGAAGCCGAGGGTCCATTCCGGGTATAGCCGGATCAGCGAGGGCGAGGCGCTCAGACGCGATGAGCGTCAGGGTGCGAACACGCGAAGGCGCCTTGAGCGCGATCAACTGGCTGATATAGCCGCCCAACGACATGCCGACGAGATGCGCGCCACGGAGGCCGTAGGCGTCCAAAACCGCCAGCGCGTCATCTGCGAGCGTCTCGACGGAGTAGCGTGTCTGACCGGGACTATAGCTCGTGGATCGGCCGGTATCGCGGTGGTCGTATCGAATGACGAAGCGGCCGCGGGCAGCCAACTGGGTGCAGAAGGATGCGGGCCACCACACGCCGGATGCCATGGCGCCCATGATCAGCAGCAGCGGCGCGTCGTCACGATTGCCGATGCTCTCACTGAACAGCTCAGCTTCCCCGGCGCGCACGCGAAGCTCGCTCATCTCCGGCTTAGCCTTTCTCACGGGCATACGCTTTAGATTAGCCGATCGCTGGAGATACTCGACGACGACTGGCTTGCACTGAAGCGCATTGCGCTGAGTTCGCGGGGCATCCGGGTACGCCGGATGCGGCGAAGCGCTAACATGGCGTCAGCCATGCCGAGTCGAACGGATGGGCGTTTCCGTGGTGGCGACAAACTTCTGTTCGGCATCATCTTCGGGGTGCTCGCGTTCTGGCTGTTTGCCCAGACCACACTCAATATAGGGCCAACCATGGCCGCCGATCTGGAGGTAGAGACCAGTCTCATGAACATTGCCGTCTCGATTACGGCGTTGTTCTCGGGCATTTTTATTGTCGTCTTCGGAGGCTTGGCCGACCGGGTGGGGCGAGTGAAGGTGGTGCTCTGGGGCTTCGTTTTCAGCGTCGCCGGCTCCCTCCTTATCGCTGTGGCGCCCGCGGGCGTACTCGCGGCGCCGCTCCTGATGCTGGGCCGTATCTGCCAGGGCCTTTCCGGCGCTTGCATTATGCCCGCGAGCCTGGCGCTGCTTAAGGCTTACTGGGACGGGGCGGCACGTCAGCGTGCCGTCAGCCTCTGGTCCATGGGATCTTGGGGCGGGTCGGGCTTTGCCGCGCTGTTTGGCGGGATTATGGCAGAAAACGTCGGCTGGCGGTTCATCTTCATCGGATCCGCTCTCCTGTCGTTCATCGGACTGCTGATGGTTCGAGGCACGCCGGAGAGCAAAGCGCCCACGGATCGCGAGTACACCTTCGACACGAAAGGCATGTTTACCTTCATGGTCGCAATGGTTGCGCTCCAGATTGTGACGACGCAGGGGAGCGAGATGGGATGGACGAACCCGATCACACTGGGTCTGTCCGTGGTCGTACTGGTCGCAGGTCTGTTATTTTTTCGGATTGAGTCAAGAGCCCGTAACCCATTTGTCGACTTCAAGCTGTTTCGCAACCCCACCTTCACCGGGGCGACTCTTTCGAATCTTCTGCTGAACGGAGTGGCGGGAATGCTGATCGTTTCGATGATGCTGCTACAGATCGGCGGCCGACTATCCGCACAGGATGCGGGCATGCTGACCCTTGGCTATGCGATCGCCATCGTCGCTTTCATTCGTGTGGGCGAGAAGCTTCTGCAGAAGTTCGGTCCGCGCAAACCAATGATTTGGGGAAGTCTGATCGTAGGCATATCCATTGCATTGCTGATGCCGACGAATTTGATGCTCGGGACATACAAAGTGCTTGCCGTAGCGTCCTACACGCTGTTCGGGCTCGGACTGGCATTCTATGCTACGCCTTCAACCGACGCTGCGCTATCGAATCTGCCGGACGAGCAGGCCGGTTCGGGGTCGGGCATATACAAGATGGCGTCGTCCCTGGGTGCATCTTTCGGAGTCGCGATCTCAGCAGCGATTTTTACTGCCCTAAGTTCCATGAACGAGCCGCTGCAGTGGCTCGCGGGCGTGCTCACGTTTTCCGGTCGACAGGACAACATTGGGGTGCGCCAGGCCGCATTTGTCGCCCTTGGATTTAACTTGCTCATGGTGGCTGGCGCGATCATTGCCGTAATGAAGACGGTTCCGAAGAGGCGCACACAGGAAATAAATTACTGAATGCCGCAACGCATGCAAGAATGCTCGGCGGCGGCGCGGAGCGGCTGGTGTATCTGCGGCTCCCTCCGGCACCAATCGGAACTGCACCGCCTCGCCGGCCTCGGGTATTACCTGATGTCAAACCGTTCACCTGATGGCCGTGCTCCGGCGCGAGGACTCGTTGCCGCCTGGCGCTGAAGCACACTCACCGGCCGCTACGCCGCTTACTTGCACTTGATGTCATTTGAGGCGCACGGTTAAGTTCCGTCCGCGGTCGAAATGATAGAGAACCATCCACTGTTCCTTGGCGTGTTTCTTCACCGCCCGTATCAGAAGATCTTGCGAAGAAACCCTTGATGTCCAGATCTACAATCCAGTCACAGCGCCAGCATCGCTGCCGCGCTTGCCCCACTGCATCCAGCGCCGACTTCCCCGGTCGATACCCGTAGGAATCCGGATGGAACAGCGGATCCACCGCCAGGCAACCATCGCGCGCTGCGGCGATTCCGCAAGCGAATCGGCTGGTACTGGGGGCATGTGCTGAAGCGGCGCAGCCAACGGGGCCAGTTGAGCATGGCCCAGCTGTATCGATTGACTGACCACTGGCTGCCTACACCCCGAGTGCTTCATCCTTACCCGAGTGTGCGCTTCGACGCCACGCATCCAAGGTAGGAGCCGTATGCGTTAGTAGCGCCCGTACGGATCTGTGCGCGGGGCGGTCAGCGATGGCCGTCCCTACCGCGACCTCGTTTTCTCGTTTCTCCCGTTTTCCTTGGCCGAATCCCCGCTGGTGCGCCGCGTTTGCCTCATAATGTGGGTACGTGGGGTTGGGATGCTCGGATTCAAGAGCTGG
>DATMXS010000094.1:0-3617 GCA_035561355.1 Bryobacteraceae bacterium
AGTATTGATACTTGAGCTGCACGGTGCCCGCCCCACGAGTGAACGGAGCCGCGAAGTTCGTATTGATCGGCTCACTGTCGTGGGCAATCAGCCAGCCGGAACAACAGAGAAGCACAACCATCAGCGGCACAAACCTACGCATTCGTACTTCCCATCTTGGATAATCAGAAGTTACCGTGTTTTAGGTTGCGAATATCTTCGCCGCGGTTGGGTCGTTGGACAACATCTCGGAATCAGGAAGAACGTTATGGGTGCCCCACATCTGCTAACCGATAGAAATATCGAAAGGGAGTTGTGGGACACCCACCAAGCCTTAGGAGGTAGAGATGCCCTGGAGTGTACGAATACAAGATGAGGTGGGGCGACCTGCTTCGGACGCAGACCTTGAACTGCCTTTTCGCATCCTCGACCAACTGCCTCCAGACGCAATCATGCTTAGGGGCATCGATCGATATCAAGACACCACGTTTAACGGAACGCAACTAAGGTTCTTGTTGGCAGAATGGGAGGCGCTCGCGCCACACATCGTGAACCCTGATGACCGAGCGACGTGGGAAAACGTGCGGGCTTGCGCAAACCAGTGTGTTGGGGAACCGCACCTTTACCTCAAGTTCATTGGCGATTAGGGCGGGAGGTTAGAGGCGGGTGGCGACAACAAGTCGATCACCCACTGACTGTTGGCTGGCGAGGCTGGTGGCCCACATCTCGACTCTTCGGTGACGGTGCCCCACATCTGCGCGGTGTTCGCAGATGTGGGTCTTGTGCAATCTGTCATACACCCAACAAACGAGGGATTCTGCCATGGCGGGTGGCCCATTCAAGCCCCCGCCGTTGGGCTTGAGTGGGGCTGTTTCGTCGCTGGACAACTCCGTCCGAGGATTCGCCTCGCTTCAGCGTCCGAGTTGATTCGATTTCAACACGCATTTCAGTCCTCTTCTGACTTCCCCACTCAACGAACATCGCGTTGAGTGGGCCACCGGCCTTCATCATCGACGAAGATTTTCGACGACATCGTCTGCGTATTCGACGCTCAGGGTCATAATTCTCCGTTATGAGCGAGATGGCGATTTATCGCCAATAATCTCCCACGACTCTTCTGGTGGCAACGAACAGTCCTAGGATGACGAGTATTGCCCCCCAACAGAAAACACTCCGAACAAACCAAACGGGGTAGTCGTACTGGTATCCCCAGTAGTGCAGCCCCCTCTCAGCAACGAAGAGGCCGTATCCGACGCATAGAGCACAACAAATCACGACTGTTCGCGTAGATGCCGCTCGTTTACTGCCAAAACGGTCGATGGACGCACCAACTCCAATCCACATCGCAATGAGAAAGCCGAAGTACCACCAATGAAGGTCGTGCTTCATGGTTCGTCCAAACAGCCCCGCCGCCAATGCGGGTGGAAGGTCGTCAGGTGATACTCGTAAACAGTCCGGGATACTCCATGCAGCGACCCAAGCCGGAGCATTGATGGCGAAATCGACGTATCGTTCTGTTGCGGCCGCATCAGGAAGCCCCTCGAACAGCGACCCTCGCTGCATGACTATCCTGTCGACGATTCCCCAGTATCGACGTTCTCCCGCTATCGTCAGTAGCACAGACGCGAGTAAGAAGAAACAAGGCAGGATTACAACCCAGCGCACCACAGCACGGTGCTTCAACGCAGCCCTCAGTCCGTTCACGTGACGATAATCGACTAGGAAGGCGCGGTTTACAAGATTACTGTTGGTAATAGGCGTTACCACTCACTATCCGGCACGCGATACCTCTTCGGATGACCGGTAATTGGCAAACCAGATGAATTGCCCGAATCTGGTGAAGTGCAACTCACAGTACACGCCCAAACTGCAGGTCAGCAGCGCGAGAAGCACCCCAGCAATCGCACAAAATTCGTCGGCATTGGATTATAGTGATGAGGGGATTTACCGACCGCTATCACTCATAATTTACCTGTGAGACTATCGGGCTTCTCTCTGCTGAGGCGACTGGCACAAACTCGCCACCACACAATCAGGCCAACAACAACACCCAAGCCGAACCCGTAGAAAGCCCAATGACCGGCAGCCATGCGCGGGTTTCGCCCAAGTCAATCCAACCGGTTCGACTGCCAAACAACGAGACGGCTACACCGAGCAGACATGCTCCTAAGTTGACTCCTACTGCTGTTGCCGCACCAACTATGAACCCGTAAGCGACAACCCCGACTTTCTGCGGCCCACTCAATGGAAGAGTCCACATTTATGCTGCTCCTCGTCCTTTGTGAAGCCCAATCCTAGTAAGTTCTTGGAAGGAGAACAAGATTACTGGGCTGGTGGCCCACATCTCGGATCAGGAAAACCTTGACCGGCACCCGGCACAAAAGCAGACCCTTCGCTTTGCTCAGGATGACACGCCTCATTTCGCATGCGCTTGTCAACGTGCGCTTGTCAACCATGTGGAACGGGGAGCGCTTGCGCGCTCCCCTGCTTTTCAAGCTGACCCGTCTGTGCGGTGTTCCGTCCTCATCAGAAGGCAGCTGCGAATCCTGCTCCAATCAACTTCACGACGATGTACCAGCCGAAGATGACTGCGAACGCAGTGCCACGCTTCACCTTGCTGTTGGACGAGAATCCAATGGCCATCAGCACAATGCTCCAAATCACGATGATGTCCAGCGCCGAGGCCATTCCAGTGAGAAACTTATGCTGCGTTGCGTCCATGAAGTAGGCGGGGTTAGTGGCAACCGGGTTGCGAATATTGAATCCGTCGGGGTCCACGCCGGCGTACAAGGTCACCATGCCAAGCAGTGAGGTCACGAGCGATGGCAGCCAGCCATAGAAGACAATCGCCAGCGCAGTCTTGTACCCGATCGTTGCGCCTATCCCAAAGTTGAAAGTCGCCATCAGTACAGCGGCAACTAACAATGCAGAGATCAGCAGGATCAGGGGAGACATGTAACCCGAAACCTTGCCGATCGTGACCTGCATGCCCATGGCGCGGTCGCGTTGTTCGGTCGTCATCTTGTCGAACTGTTCGACGGCTCGCGGGTTCTTCGCTATCTCGTTCTGCATGATGCGTTCCCAGCCAACCTTCTGCCCCATCGTGAAAACGAACAGCATTGACATGGCGGACAAGAGAAGCCAGGGCACCCACCAGCTTGCATTGTTGTGGATGTCGATGAATGTTTTTGATGGCGCGACAAAGGTATTGATGACGCGTTGCGGTTCTGAGAGTCTCATCACTCCCGGCGCAAGTTGCGGAGCAGCAGACGAACTCATCTTTTAGACTCCTGATCAGCTCGATAGAATTTTGGCGTTGCGGATTGTACCACCGCGATGCGCGGCGCACGTATTGGGAAGGTTGTGCGGATTCCACGTCAGGCGCGGATTTCCGGCGTGGCCGCCAGCAGCGAACGCGTGTATGGATGCCGCGGCGCGGTTGTGATCTGCTCCGTTGACCCAACCTCCAGCAGTTTGCCACTCTGCATGACGGCTATGCGCGTTGCGAGATACCGAACGACGGGCATGGAATGTGAAATGAACAGGTACGTAAGGCCGAAGTCGCGCTGCAGTTGCGCCAGCAGGTTGACAATCTGCGCGCCTACGCTGACATCGAGGGCCGACACAGGTTCGTCGGC
>DATMXS010000095.1:0-76908 GCA_035561355.1 Bryobacteraceae bacterium
CTTCATGGAATGAACCACGACGGCCAGGGGCTCGAACAGCGTGCCCTCCTCGAACGACAGGTCGGGCGGGAGCGGCAGGAGGCTCTCGACGGGGACGTTGACGAACTCGCGGAAGAAGCCGGGGTCCTCGGGCATGCTGAGAAAGCGGATATTCGAGCAGACGTTATGCCGCCCGCTGAGGCAGAACTCGCAGTGGTAGCAGTAAATGGCGGGCTCGATGGCAGCCCTGTCGTCTGCTGACCAGCCGGTTACGCCGGCACCGGTTTTTACGACAGCCCCGGTGGGCTCGTGGCCGAGCACCATAGGATACTGGCACGCGATATCTCCGATGGCGCCCTCGGAGAAGTAGTGCATATCAGAGCCGCAGATACCCACAGCGGCGACGCGCACCTGGACTTCACCGGGACCCGGTTCAAGCGCCGGGGCCTCAGTAAGGTTGAACCGGTGCACGGCAATCAGCTCGGCAACTCGCACCGAACCATTATCGATCAGCCGCGATGAAGCCTGTTACGCTCTGTTACGAACGGACGGCCCCTTACTTTTTAAAAAGATTATCGAAGGCGGCGCGGGCGTCGCTCGAGTTGCGCGGCGCTGTGACGGTCGGCGCGGCGGACTGACTGGACGACGTACCGTCCCGAGCAACCGTGACGCGGGGCTTGAAGAGCTCACAGGCGTTGCACTGGTCCTTGATCGGGATGCGGGCCGGGATCGGCTTGAGGCACTGGAAACGGGTGGAAGGCTCAAAGTGGGCGCATTGCTTGCAGCAGTGGAGCGCCACGTTGCACTTGGGACAGTTCGCCTTGAAATCCGTGCCGGCGGGCAGCGTCGTCGAGCAACTATAGCAGCGCGACGCCGTGACGGACTGAACCAGGCGTGGCAGTCTCGGGCCTGTGATGTCAATGGGGGGCCGGGGGCCTCGCGGACGATCTTCAGGCTTTCGGGCCTGCTGGTCCCGCTCCACGTCCATGTAGCCGCTCTGTTTGTACTTGCGATCGCTATCCATGTGCTACGACCCCTTCGGAGTCAACTTTTTGTAGGTTAGATAATGCTCAGGCGTAACGTTTTCGGTGACCCAGCACCGTCCCGGTTAGCTCAATATCACTCTGGTCGAAAGGCGTGGATACAACATGGCCTGAGAGGACCAAAGGGATTCTGTGGGTATGGGAGGAGCGGGATCGGGACAGCCCGCCCACACTTCAAATTGCAGTTTAGCACGAATCCGTGAATCCGATGACGAAACATTTAGGGTACACAGCAACTCAGGTGGGGTGGCTCACACATCTCGTTTCGAGGTTCACCCGCCGGCGGAAGGTGTAGGCGGGGCCGCCCCCGGCGCCACGGCCGGCCGACGGGCATTGACCCCGCAAAAAACCTTCCCCCACCAAATCCCGATCGTTGTGCTATGCTGCTAGAGAACTAGACGGAGATAAGTGTAGAGAAGGAGTATCGTTTCTGGCATGCCGCTGGCCGTTGAAGTAAAACAGCAGATCGTCACGAAGTACCGCGTCCACAAAACCGATACGGGTTCGCCTGAAGTTCAGGTCGCTATCCTGAGCCGGCGTATTTTGGACCTTACGGAGCACTTCAAGACTCACAAGAAGGATCATCACTCCCGACGCGGTCTGCTTACCTTGGTCGCCCAGCGTCGCAGGCTGCTGAACTACCTGAAGAAGAGCAGCCCGGAGCGGTACCAAAAGCTCATCCAGGAACTCGGCATTCGCCGGTAACGATACTCATAAAGGCAGAGCGGGCGAGAGTCCACGGTCCCATCCTCGTAAGCGGTTGAGTCATAGGACTTCGCCCCTGGCTCGGCGCGTCAGGCGCGCCGGGTTGCATTGGGGGCCCCGATTTCGGGGAAGACTTTCAGAACCCGCCTCAGCTTCCCACTCCAATCTCCATCGCAGGCCGTTCCGGTGAACGGCCCAACGTCAAATGGCCCGGGGGCGGGCCGCGATTGGAGCCATCAAGAATGGTACATACAGTTGAAATCGATCTGGGAACCTCCAGGATTTCCATCGAGACAGGCAAATTAGCCAAACAGGCGCACGGCGCTGTTGTCGTGCGCTGCGGTGATTCCGTCGTGCTGGTCACGGCAGGAGTTGCCCCGGAACCGAAACCGGGCGCCAGCTTTTTCCCCCTCACGGTCGATTACCGTGAATATACGTATTCCGCCGGTAAGATTCCGGGCGGATTCATCAAGCGTGAAGGTCGCCCTTCTGAGAAGGAGATCCTCACCAGCCGCATGATCGATCGTCCGATCCGGCCCCTGTTCCCCGAGGGTTTCACGAACGAGACTCAGGTGATCGGCATGGTCCTTTCCGCCGATCCCACCCGCGACCCCAGCACGCTGGCCATGGTCGGCGCCGGGGCTGCCCTTGCGATCTCCGAAATTCCGTTCCCGGAGACGCTCGCCGCCGTCCGCGTCGGTCTTGTTAACGGCACTCTGATCGCGAACCCCACTTACGAAGAGGGGCACGAATCGAAGCTGAGCATCGTCGTATCCGCGACGGATAGCGGCATCGTTATGGTGGAAGCCGCCGCCAGCCAGGTCAGTGAAGCGGAAGTCCTCGAAGCCATCGAATTCGGCCACAACGCCTGCCGCAAGATCATCGCGGGCATCCGCGAGCTCGTCGCCAAGGCCGGCAAGGCGAAGCGCACAGTAACGCCGCCGCCCTTCGATCAGGCCCTGTACGACAAAATCTCGAAAGAGTATCGCGAGCAACTCGTTGACGCGATGAACACCCAGAAGTACCCGAAGGCCGAGAGCTACACCCGCATCAGCGAGCTGAAGAAAGCCGTCGTCGCCAGCGAGCCCGACCAGGCCGACCTGGCCGGCAAGATGTATGACGTGCTCAAAGAGCGCGTTTTCCGCGACCTGATCCTGGGCGAGCGCCGACGGCCCGACGGCCGCGCGTTCGATGAAATTCGGCCCATCACCATCGAAGTGGGCACCTTGCCTCGCGTGCACGGCTCCGCGCTGTTCACCCGCGGCGAGACCCAGGCGCTCGTCACCGTCACACTGGGCACCAAGGAAGACGAGCAGCGCCTCGAACTGCTCGAGCCCGGCACGGACGTTACCAAGCGCTTCATGCTGCATTACAACTTCCCGCCGTTCAGCGTGGGTGAAGTCGGGTTCCTGCGCGGTCCCGGACGCCGGGAAATCGGCCACGGCGCACTCGCCGAGCGAGCTCTCTCAGGCGTCGTGCCGGATGACAAGATCTTCCCGTACACCATGCGCGTGGTCAGCGACATTCTCGAATCGAATGGTTCCAGCTCGATGGCCAGCGTTTGCGGTGGCACGCTCGCGTTGATGGACGCCGGCGTTCCGGTCAGCTCGCCGGTTGCGGGTGTCGCGATGGGCCTGGTATCCGACGGCGAACGCCGCGCGGTGCTCAGCGACATCGCGGGCGCCGAAGATCACTACGGCGACATGGATTTCAAGGTGACGGGCACGCGCGAAGGCATCACCGCGCTGCAGATGGACATCAAGATCACTAACGTCACCGCCGCGCTGATGAAGGAAGCTCTCGAGCAGGCGCGCCGCGGGCGGCTCCACATCCTCGACAAGATGGAAGCCGTTCTGGCGACCCCGCGTGCGGCCCTATCGCCCTACGCTCCGCGCATCCTGACCGTCAATATTCCGGTAGACAAGATTCGCGAACTGATCGGTCCGGGCGGCAAGATGATCCGCAGCATCACGGATTCGACAGGCGTGAAGATCGACGTCGAGGACGATGGCACTGTGCACATCTACTCGGCCGACGGCGCCGCTGCCGCCAAAGCGATGCAGATGGTCTCCGATATCGCGGCTGTCGCCGAGATCAACAAGACCTATCTCGGCAAGGTGGTCCGGATTGTAGATTTCGGCGCGTTCGTCGAGCTGTTCCCGGGCACCGACGGCCTCCTCCACATCAGCGAGATCTCTGAAAACCGGATCCGCAACGTGAAGGATGAGTTGAACGAGGGCGATCAGATCCTCGTGAAAGTGATCGCGATCGAAGGCAACAAGGTGAAGCTCAGCCGCAAGGCCGTGCTGCGCGAGCAGCGCGAGAAGCTGAAGACCGCCAAGCCGGAACAGGTCTAAATAACAGAGGCGCAGGGAACGCCGGAGCGCGATGCTCCGTCACTCTCTGCGCCTTTTCTCTGTCTGTCCGCTCTCTGCCTATCCCCGCAGCCCCGCCAATACGCCGCGCATGTACGCGAAGGACTTCTGCATGCCCGGCAGCGGATCGTCGCCGTTGATCTCATACTCCAGGTTCACGTAGCCCTGGAAGTTCATCTTCTTCAACTCTTTGAAGATATCCACCACGGGCATCGTACCGTCGCCGACCGCCACCTGTGTCCGCGCGTTCATCAGGTCCGTCAAGTCCTTGATGTGAACGTCGAGGAGGCGTGCGCCGGCGCGCCGGAACGATTCCACGGGGCTGCTTCCGGTTCGCGTGGTGTGGCCCACGTCCACGCAGACACCCATCCTCGGGTCCATGCCCTCGAGTGCCTTGAGCGCGACCTCTGGCGAAGGGAAATGCTTGTCCTCCGGCCCGTGATTGTGCACCGCGACCTTGATGTTGTACTCCTTGACGAACTTCTCGATGCGGGGCAGCGTCTGCGCCGTGGGTCCGATCACCATCAGGGTCATCCCGCAGGCCTTGGCGTACTCGAAGTACTTGCGGATGTCCTCGTCATCGTCCTTCTGCAGGTAGATGGTGCCGCCGCCGACGATGTTGATGCCGGCCCTGGTGAACTCCGCCGCACCCTTGGTGAGTTCCTCCGGTGTGCTGCGGTAGGGCAGGTGGAATTCCTTGATGTTGACGTACTGCACGCCCAGATCTTTGATCATCCGGATCGCCAGTGCCCGCTGGAACATGCGCAGCGAGTAACTCGCCACCCCGAGCTTTATGTCTTCAGCGGCGGCCGGAGCCGCGGCGTTCACCGGCGGCACAGCCGCCGCCAATCCTAAAGCGCCCAGGAACGTACGGCGCGTCGCCTGTGGTTTCATAGCTCACCAGAATAGCGCGGCGACGTGCTGCGTGCGCACAGGGCCGGGGTACCAGCAATGGCGCGCGTTTACGCAGCGCGTGACCACTCGCGCTCGCCGGATTCGGCTGTGCCGCCTCGCGTCAGCATGCGGTCGATCGAGAACGCACCCGAGCCGCGCACCATAATCAGCACCGCCATGGCAAGCGCAAGCAGGTGGAACTCGAAACCTTCGCCCGCCTGATTGCCTCCCCAGTTCATGAAGAAGCCGTTCGGCAGATGCGCCAGAAAGATCGCCCAAGCATCACGGCTGCGATTCCCAAGGCGGCCACTCTTCCTAGGAAGCCGACGATCAGGCCGAGGCTGCCGAAGAACTCCGCGCAGATCACCAGGAACGCGACTGCCGCGGGCATGCCCATCTGGGTAAATCCGCCCATGGTGCCGCTGAACCCGCCGCCGCCGAACCAGCCCAGCATCTTCTGGGAGCCGTGGGCAAACATCACCACACCCAGGACGAGACGCACGAGCGCAATTGCGCCGTCATTATTCGTGTGCACAAGCCTGCGAAACATCTTTACCCCCCTTGGTAACTATGCCCACAGTTTCGCGCAAATTGGTGCACTGGCGCGGCGCAGCGGATGCGCGGCTCCTATTCGCGGCGCCCGAAAACGTAGTGAGTCCCCAGGATGTGGCGTGGGGGCCCGGCCTCAGCCCGTCGCTGGTCGTAGCTATACGTGACCTCGAGTGCCCGTCCCTGCCGCATCGAAAGCCGCATACCGCCCGTGTACCGCATCGTCAGCAATCCGTGCGCGTCAAAGAAAGGTTCGAGCACAACTACGGGAGCGAGCGTGTGCGCGGTCGTGTATCGTACCCGGATGCGGTGCCTGAAGTAATCCGGCTTGCCGTAGAGGGCGAAACGCTCGACGTAGGCACGGCTGGTCAGTCGTAACCTGCGATGGTCCACGAGCCCGAACTCGGCGCCGCCAAAAAGACGGTGGGAGGTCGCCCAATCGCCCATCCGGTCATGGTCCTGGCCGAAGTAGTAACCGCCTATGAGAGACACGCGGTTCGTGATGGCGTACCGCGCAACGGGGCCGAGCCGCCCCTGCGTGGGCTTGCCGTATCCGACGTGGAGCCGGCCGTGCACTACCGCCTGCCAGCGGCCCTGGCGGAGAGCGGGGTAATCAAACGTGTGCCAGCTCCAGAATTCGTCGGCTGCCAGGGGCCAAGCCAGCAGCACGAGAAGCAGTAAGGAACGGGGAGAAAACAATGCCAAATTCCAACATACGACACCCGCGATGCGCGCGCCATCCGCTAACATAAAGTTTCGGTAATGCTTAGATTCGAAACAGCAGGAGAGTCTCACGGGCAATCGCTCGTGGCGCTGGTCACAGGACTGCCGGCCGGGGTGCCCGTGCCGCTTGCGGCGCTCGCACGCGACTTGTGGCGGCGCCAGCAGGGATACGGCCGGGGCGGCCGGATGAAGATCGAAACCGACGAGGCGGAGATTGTCGCGGGCGTGCGTCACTCGCAGACGATCGGCGCTCCCATCGCGATCCTCATCCGCAACCGCGATTGGGCGAATTGGACCGAGACCCTTCCGGTCGAGGATTACGCCGGCTCCGAGGAGAAGAAGAAGCCTGTTCTACGTCCGAGGCCCGGTCACGCGGACCTGGCCGGCGTTCTGAAGCACGGCTTCTCTGACGCGAGATACGTCCTGGAGCGGGCAAGCGCGCGGGAGACCGCTGCGCGGGTGGCGGCAGGCGCGATGGCGAAGGCCCTGCTTGTGCAGTTCGGCATCGAAGTGCTGAGTCACGTCGTTGCGGTCGGCCCGGTCATGCTCGAGCGACACGCAACGTGGGAGGAAATCGTCGCGCTCGGCAAGAAGGACGAAGTCCTGCTCGGCTGCGTGGACCCCGAAACCGAGGACCGCATGAAGCAGGTGGTGGACCAGGCGTATCGGACCGGCGACACGGCTGGCGGAATGTTCGAGGTGGTGGCGCACGGGCTGCCTCCCGGGCTCGGCTCGCATGCTTCCTGGGATACGCGTTTGGATGGCCGGCTGGCACAGGCTGTGGTTTCAATCCAGGCCGTCAAGGGCGTAGAGATCGGCGCGGCGCGCAAGGCTGCGATGAGTTTCGGGTCCGCCGTGCAGGACGTGATCGGCTATGACCGTGAAGGGCGCCGGTTCACCCGCCCCTCGAATCGCGCCGGGGGCCTTGAAGGCGGCATCACGAATGGCGAGGACGTGGTCCTGCGAGGCTATTTGAAGCCGATCTCCACGCTGCGCCGCCCGCTCGAATCGGTGGATTTCGCGACACGCGAGCCGAGCCAGGCCGCATACGAACGCAGTGACGTTTGCGTTGTCCCGGCGGCGGGCGTGGTGGCGGAGGCGATGGTCGCGCTCGTGCTCGCGGGCGCATTCATGGAGAAGTTTGGCGGCGATTCGCTTTTGGAGACTCGCCGGAATTACGAAGGATACTTGAACCAGTTGAGAGAGTTCTGATGGTCTACCCGATCGTAAAGTACCCAAACCCGGTTCTAGAAACCCCGGCCGAGACGGTCACGGAGTTCGACACGCCGGAACTGCACAAGTTGCTCACAGACATGTTCGAATCGATGTACGCAGCGCGGGGCGTCGGCCTGGCAGCGCCGCAGATCGGGATCGGCAAGCGCATCGCCGTGATCGACACTTCCAATGGGGAGGATCCCTCCAAACGGTTGGTGTTGATCAACCCGGAGATCGTCAAAGTGGAAGGCGTTCAGTCAGAGGAGGAGGGCTGCCTCAGCATTCCCGGCTTTCGCGAACACGTCAAACGCGCGCGACGCGTGACCGTACGCGCCCAGGACGCCAGGGGCCAGACGTTCGAAACGATAGGTGAGGACCTGTTCGCACGCGCGCTCCAGCATGAGACCGATCACCTCCACGGCCGTCTCTACATCACGCACGTCAGCATGTTGAAGCGCGACCTGATCCGCCGGAAGATCCGCAAGCTCGCCAAGGCCGGCGAGTGGGCATAGCCCCAATGCGCATTGTGTTTATGGGCACACCCGAGTTCGCCGTGCCCACCCTGGAGCGCGCCGTCGAGGCCGGGCACGAAGTGCTCGCCGTCGTTACGCAACCGGACCGCCCCGCTGGGCGCGGCCGTCAAGTCTCCGCGCCACCAGTGAAGCACGCTGCCCTACGCCTCGGGCTTCCGGTACAACAGCCCGAGAAGATTCGAACGCCGGAGGCATACGCGTTTCTCAGTGGACTCGGCGCGGAGGCGATGGTGGTGGTCGGGTACGGCAAGATCATCCCGCAGGCAATTATCGATCTGCCCTCTCTCGGCATCATCAACGTACACGCATCGCTGCTGCCCAAGTATCGCGGCGCAGCGCCGATTCAGTGGGCGGTGGCGAATGGCGAGGTGCGCACGGGCGTAACCACGATGCGCATCGACGCCGGTCTCGATACGGGCGACATGCTGCTCAAGGCTGAAACGGAGATCGGCCCGGATGAGACGGCGCTCGATCTATCGGAGCGCCTTGCGCAGATGGGAGCGGACCTGCTGGTTCGCACGCTCGAAATGCTTCGCGCCGGGACTCTGGAGCCTCAACCGCAGGACGACGCACAGGCTACCTTCGCCCCGGTGCTGAAGAAGGAAGACGGCCTCATCGACTGGCGCAAGCCGGCCATCGAGATTCACAACCGCGTGCGCGGCCTGCTCCCATGGCCGGCGTGTTACACGACCTTTCGCGGCCGGCTTTTCCACATCTGGAAGGCGCGGCCTTCAGGGCAGGCCGCCGGGGAGCCGGGCTCTCTGCGTAACTCGCGGGATGGCGCAGTGGTCGCGTGCGGCGGCGGTAGTGGACTCGAGTTAGTGGAAGTACAGCTCGAGGGTAAGAACCGGATGCCGGCCGCGTCTTTCCTGAACGGGCAGCATCTGGAGGAGAATGAACGGCTGGGAGAAGTGACACGGTGAAACTCCCCCTCGGGTATCAATACGCTGCGACCTACGCCGGCATCCGTAAGGCGCGCAAGGACGATGTTGCTCTCATTGTCTCCAGCGCTCCCGCATCCGCGGCGGCAATGTTCACGCGCAATCTCGTACAGGCGGCGCCGGTCCGGCTCGCGCGCGAGCATTTGAAAGTTTCACGCGGGCTCGCGAGCGCAATCCTCGTGAACGCGGGGAACGCAAACTGCGCCACGCGCACTGGCGATCGCGTTGCGGTGGCGACTTGCCGCGCCGCGGCGAAGGCATTGAAAGTTCCGTTGGAACAGGTGTTGCCCGCATCCACGGGCGTTATCGGCGTGGAACTCGATCCGAAGCTCATTACGGAGGCGCTTCCGAAGCTCACGTCACGGCTCTCCGAAGATGGTTTCGACGAGGCGGCCCGAGCCATCATGACCACGGACACCGTGCCGAAGATGGCATTCGGCGAACTTCCGCTGCGCGCCGGAACGGTACGGATCGCGGGCATGACGAAGGGCTCCGGCATGATTATGCCGAATATGGCGACCACGCTCGGATTCGTCATGACGGACGCTGCAATCTCCCCCAGGCACCTCAAGCCGATGCTCCAGGCCGCGGTGGATCGCAGCTATCACCGCATCTCGGTGGACACCGACACCTCTACGAATGACACCGTGCTCCTGCTCGCCAACGCCGCCTCCGGCATCAAGCTCAGTGAAACCGAGCGGCTGGTTTTTCAGGAAGTGCTCTGCTGGGTGCTCGAAGACTTAGCGGAGAAGATTGCGCTGGACGGCGAGGGCGCCCGGAAGCTCCTCGCGGTGCACGTGCGCGGGACGCGGACTGACGACGATGCTGTCCAGATCGCGCGCGCCATCGCCAACTCACCGCTGGTGAAGACAGCGGTCGCGGGCGCCGATCCGAACTGGGGGCGCGTTATTTCCGCCGCGGGCAACTCGGGCGTTGAGTTCGACCCTCGCAACGTGGAGATCCACATCCAGGGCGTGCGCGTCTGCCGCAACGGCCTCGCCGAGGAGTTTTCCGAACGGGAGCTGAAGGCCAAGATGGAGTACGGCGAGTGCCGCATACGGTTTTCGATTCCGAACGGCGGAGGCGGCGCCGCGCGCTTCTGGGGCTGCGACCTGACCGAGGGCTATATCCGCATCAATGCGAGCTACCGTACATAGGGCGCAGTTGCTCGCCTGTTGCGTTTTGCTGGTCGCGGCGGGCGTGGCGCCTGCACGCCCTCCCGAGAAGCCTGCGGACGCCATCGCCGCACTCGCCGGCGCACTGAGCGACGGAGATGCCGGGGCGTTCCTCGCGAGGGTGGATGAGCACGCGCCCGGCTACGCCGAACTTGCGCGAAACGTGCGCGCGTTGGTTGCCCTGGGCCCTGCCGCGTCCTCAGTCGATCCTGTCGAGGACAAGGGCGACGCAGAACGCCGGTCGATGCGCCTGAACTGGATCCTCGATATCCGGGGCTCACGCCGCCGCGCGACGATCCTGTGCGATTTGGAACGGCGCGGGGACAAGTGGCACGTCACCCGCCTGGAACCCGTCGCATTCTTCAGCTCGCAGCAGTAAGGTGCCCGGACACGGTTACGGCTTGATCTGCTTTACCGCTGATCCTTTTGCAGTTCGAACCCGATCTTCCTGACAGCAAGCGGGCGGAGGCTGACTGCGGGCAGGGCGGGGACTTCATCCGGGTCCGGTTCCGGGTAGACATGGTCTGTTTTGTTCCAGGGCAGTTCCGCGCCTTTCATGCGGGCCTCCGCATATTCCCAGAGCGCCGCGACTGTGGCGCCGGCGTTCAGCCAGTTGGCCCAGAACATGCGGATGGGAACGCCGAGCGCGAAGCCGAAGCCGTAGATGCGGGCCACGCAGCAGGTACGCGCCGCGAGCCCTGCCGACTGGAGCACGAGCGTCACCGCAAATAGCTGCGTGGCGGGCGGTGGTTGGAGGCCTAGCGCCCAGCCTACCGCCGCTGCTGTCCCCACGATATTCGCGACTACACTGACCAGGTTGCCCACCAGGCCCTTGCGATCGCGCCAGAACCAGTAGGCTTCGCGCCAGTTGCGTCCCCAACCGTGCCGCTCCCACGATTGCAGCGTAATGCCGATTACCCACCGGGTTCTCTGCCGGCGCGCCAGCGCCCCATCCATCGGGAAGTACTCGCGTGTCGCCACCGGGTGGCCGTGCCGCCAGTGCAGCGGAATAAACAACTCGCGCCAGCCGAGCCGGTGCAGACGGTAACCTGTGTCGTAGTCTTCCGTCAGGCAGCAGGTTTCAAAAAGCACGCCCGAAGCGGCAAGGGACTCGAGCGCGCCGCGGGCGTAGCCTGTGCCGACGCCGTTCGAGGGGATGAAGCCCCCTAGCATCTGCCGGGCGGGCACGTCCTTTGTCTGGTATTCGGCGAACTCGTCGCAATAGACACCGTGCGTCACCCTGTGGAGGGGCGTCGGAAGCGGCAGTACGGGCACCTGCACCATTCCATACGCACCGGCGTAGTGGTTGAACCAACGCATTTCCTCGGGGTGGATCAGGTCCTCCGCGTCATGAATAACGATGACTTCGAATCGCCTGCCGTGCTTCTCCTCCCAGACGTGCATGGCTCTCCAAACAGCATTGAGGCAATCGGCTTTCGAGGTCGGGCCGTCGCGCGGGCACACGGCCAGGTGTACCTTCGGGAACCGCGATTCGCAGCGGCGGAGCACGTCGAGCGTCGGTCCGTCATTCGGGTACGCGCCGGCGAAGACCTCGTAATTGCCGTACCGGATGCCCTCCAAATTGCGCTCCAGCATCCGGCGGATCACTGCGTGCTCACGCCAGAGCGGGAGGAAGACGGCAATGGGCCGCTCCGGACCGTCCAGCCGCGGATCGCCCGGCGGGATGATCGAGGGCCGGCTGCGCAAGATGCCGTACAGCCACGCGAGGAGAATAACAAGGTCGTCGAGGCCGCTTACAACAATCCACAGGGCCAGTACACTCAGCGCGGCGTAAGCGGCAAGCTCCATGGAGACACGTATCCCGTAAGAGGGATAGTGCGGTAGGAGCGGGAAAACTCTCTATCGGCGTTCGAGTTCGGCAAGCAGTTCGATCATTCGCGGCGCCGCGGCGGGGTTCCCGCCGAACCGGAGGTCGTGATATGCGGCGGTGAACTCGGCTACCAGGACGGAGGCATCCGAGGGCGGAAGGTGATCCGCGAACTCACTGGGTGTAGTCCAGGCCGATTTCTGGTAGCCGCGACGCCTCAGCACACCGAGCATGCGTTGATAGAGCAGCGTGGCATCGGACGCGAGCGCGGCGCCCCGTCGAACTTCGCGGACCCGGCGAAGCGTGCGCCACCACCGGAGCACGCGCGGACCGAATCGGCGGCCGGTGGCGAGCACAAGAATCGCAAGCATCGCAGTGATGCCCCAGCGCTTCGCGAGAGCTACAGTCGCTGTCTTGAGCGCCTCGAACCGTTCGCCGAAGCCGGCGGCCCAGCGGGATCCGAAGTCCCGTCCGCCGCTCTCCACACGGGAAGCCAGGACGAGTTGCCGGTCGCGGTCGTAATTCAGCACCCACTCGTGCCAGAAGGTCTCCGCGGCATCCAGGTACAGGCCGAAACGCCCGACGATACTCAGGCCGGGCGTTCGCGCCGAAGGCGGCGTGGGATCGAACGTGGTCCAACCGCGGCCGGGCATCCAGGCTTCCACCCAACTGTGGGCATCGGACGCCCGGACAACCGTCCACCCGGTCAACGGATTGTACTCTCCGCTCTGGAAGCCGTTTGCGATGCGGGCCGGAACATTCACGGCTCGCAGCATCACAGCCATCGCGGAGGAGAAGTACTCGCAGTGTCCCTTGCGGCGCTCGAACAGAAAATGCGCCAGAGGATCCCGGACGGGCTCGGAAAGCAGATCCGTGGTGTAGCCGAACTGCGTGTGGAAGTACTTTTCGAGGGAGCGGGCTTTGCCTTCAGGAGACGTATCGCTTTCGGTCAGCTTCCGGGCGAGTTCGATAATGCGCGGATCGAGCGGGGGCAGAAGGAGATTGTTCACCCGTTCGGCTTCAGTCACCTGTGGGACCCAGAGTGCGCTGGGCTCAGCGGTTTCCTCCACGAAAGCATGCGCGACGTATTGAAGGTTATCGGTATTGCCGTAGCCGGCCCGAACGCCGCCATGGGAGTTGCGGACGACCGACGGCACGTTGATGGTGAGGAACTCCGGCGTACCGGCGAAGAACAGCGCATCGTTGCCGATCGAGTGCAGCCGGACTTCATACGCGAGCCGCTTCCCTTTGCGCCACCGCTGCGGATTATCGGCCAGCAGCACGGAACCGCTTCGAACGCGCAACACATTGCCGGCTTCGGGTGGGTTGTACCAGCGGCGGCCATCGAACTGCGATAGCGCATTGCCGCGCCACTTCAGATTCGCGGTGCTTTCGCTGCCTACCGGCCGGACGTGCATCACCGCGATGCGCCGCTGCTGAATCTCTCCGATCTCGCCCAGGCGCATTTCATTCGAGAAGCCGGGGATGTGGTACCGGTCCGGAATCAGGTGCTGAAAAGCTGCCCGGGCGGTGCGAGGCAAGAGGAAGAACATCCCGCCCGTGAGGACGAGGATACCTAGGGAGACTAAGACGGTGAGACCGGCCAGACGCCAGTGGAACCGGCGTAGACCGCCGCGGCCGAGATTACGAGGCTTCCGCACCGAACGGCGAATTTCGGCGCTGGCGAACGTGGCGACGCCGAAGATGAGGAACAGAGCCAGGAAGACAAAGAAACCGAGGTCCGGCGAAAGTAAAGTTGCGGCGATGAGCTCCAGGAACGCAATGATGCCGACGAAGACGTAGTCGCGCGTAGTTTGCGCTGTGAGGAGTTGGAGCACAGCCAGAAAAACGACGAGGTGGATTGCCGAGGGCAGGAACTCGCGCGAGAGCAAGGTGTAATCGATCGCATAAAAGGCAACGCAGGCGGCGGGTAAGACGAAACTTGCGCCTTTCGGGAAAGTCCACCGAACGATCCCGAATGCCATCAGAGCGCGCAGGAGGAGTCCCGCGGCCGCGATGAGCGCGGCAGGCCAATCAAGATAGCCGGAACCCAACACGGCAAAGTAGCCGCTCGATACGAGGCCCAGGAGGGATAAATCGAAATAGCGGTCCACCGAAACCGCCAGCGCGCCGTTGGTACGGCCCGGCAGCACGCGGCCCCCGCTGGATACGGGCATGTAGCTACTATTCTAGTCGATGTGCCTGCCGGTCCCGGGATGTATCAACCCGCGCGGGACAGGCGGCAGCAGTCCGGCAAAGCCGGCCGTCAGGAGGTGACGGGCGGTTCGGCGGGCTCGGGTTGCTTCACCTGGGGTTGGGGCTCTTCGAGGGGAACGTCACAAGCGCAGCAATCGCTACAACGTCCGCAACGGCGGCACAAGTGGTTTGGGCAGGCGTCCTTGGTGCAGAAGACGCAAATACCGGTGGATGGATCCTGGCAGATGCTGCACGCGTACGTACGGCCTTCAGTGGTCACCTCTTTGCCTCCTTTTTGTCGGGCGTCTTGCCGCGCGGTTGGCGGGCCAAAATGCCGCGGCAGCGCTGCGCCTCCTCATCGATGACACGAAACTGCTGCTCGCGATCGGCGGCGAGTTCCACGAGATAGTGCCGGAGTCGCTCGCGATCCGCGGTCTCCTGGGTGATCAGCCCCATCAGAATGTCGGCGATCGCGGGATTCTGATACCTGCGGACGCCGGCCTCGAGCGACCGAAGCATCTGGTCCACCGACATCATGCGAAAGTAGCTCTCGAGCGCGGTGGTGAGACGGTCGGGCCGCTTCTGGAGCGCTTGCGTAGTGGTGACAAGATAGCCGATCTCGGCGCGAATTCGCTTCACCTGTTCCGTGTATCCGGCAGGAGCATCTTGCCAGGTTTGCGGGTCTATCTTTTCGAGGAAGGGCTGGAAACGCTGGATATTTTCGGCAAGTGATTCAAGCTGTTTACGAACTTCCCACTCGGGCGGGAGCCCACCGCCGCTCTGCGCCAACACGGGTAGCGACACGACCAACGCAAGCAGAAAATGATGCATGACGTAAAAATCCAGTGTCGCATGTCCGCCTGCAGGCGGAAGCCGCTACATCGGAGGCGGGGGAGGCGGACCCGCAGGGGGCGTGGTGCCGGTACTGCCGCCGGAACCGCCGTCGGCGGGTGGAACTGGAGGCGTACCGGGATCCTGGTCGCCAGGGAGACCACCGCCGCCTGTGCCAGTGGTGGGCGGTGCGGTCCCTCCGCCGGCGCCGGTCCGGGGCGACCGGGTCATCGTGCTGTAGAGCGCTTCGGCAACGGCTCGAAGCGCCGCCCGAACAACACCGCCGCGGTCGATCGACTTCTGCGCGAGCGGCTCATCTTTATAGACCCTGATCCACTCGCCCTCGCCCAGCAGCTTGGGAGGGCTGAACCGGAGCACGCGATGCTCCACCGCGACCTGCCCTTCCTCAACCACAACGAGCGTGGTTTCGCCTTCCTCGACGGTGACGTCGAAAATGGTGCCGCGCACCGAGATGATGGCCGTGGGGCTGTGAACCTTATTGCGGTTGGGCTGGCCGCCCAAGCTTTTTTGGATGTGGACCTTGACGCGTCCGAGCAGGAGTTCCAGCAGATCGCGCCAGTCGCCCGGGTTGTCCCGGAAAGTCACGCGCGAATCAGGGTAAACCTCAAACGTGCTGCCGTCCGAAACCTTGAATACGGCTAAACCATCCGGACCAGTCAAAATGATCTGGCGGGGCTTAATGCGGTCACCCACATTCAGCGCCCATGGGTTGGAATCCCGCAGGATCGAGACGCGGCCGCTGACGGAGATCAGAACGGCGGCGGTGTCATCCGCATTTTGAGCCGGACACACTTGGGGCATCGCCGCCAGAAGCAGCGCCACACCGGCCATAGAACCGAACCACCGCAACATTACACGACCCCGCTTCGGGTTTTCGGACCAGATCTACCCGCTTCGGATTGCCAACTCAGTCTAACACCAGAATTGCAGAGCAAAAAGGTGTCCGTTGGGTAATATTCATGAAAATCCATTCAAAACAACGGCTTGTATACAAAACGTACCTGTGCGAAACGGCTCTGAGACGCTACAATGGACCCATCTGATGTGTCAAAGCGCCACGAACGCACTGAGTGCGGCGCGGTCTGACTGGGCCAGGGGGCTGGCAGTGCTGGCAGCTCTCGTTGTATCCCTCGGCTCGTCTCACGCCCAGACTCCACGCGCCCGCCCGGAGTGGCGGCGCATAGGAAACGGCGCAGTGGATGCGCCACTCGCATCTCCGGGCTCAGGCGCGGTCGATCGCGTCTGGTACGCGCAGGACGGGGCCCGCCTGTTTGCTCGCACCGCCGGCGGCCGGGTTTGGGAGACCACGGATTTCCAATCATGGAAGCCGAGCACTGCGACGGCGCCTGCGTCCCCCACCGTGGCGGAGGCACCCGACCGGCTGCCGGAAGGCGCCACGGCTATCAAACGCCACCCCTCGGAACCGAACCGGCTCTACGCCTTTGGCGCCCAACTCCTGCGTTCCGATGATGGCGGGGTCAACTGGACGAACCTGACGGCGTACCACCGCGAATCGATCATTGGCGGTGGCATGCAGGATGTCGCGATATCGCCGCGCAATCCCGAGGAAGTGGTCGTCGCGAACGAGAACGGTTTGTGGCGATCCGCGGATGGCGGCCTGTGCTGGACGGGACTAAACGAATCGCTGCCAAACCTCCCCGTGCAGCGGTTTGCGGGCCTGCCGCAGACCACGCGGGGCGTACGCATCGAGACGGCTGGTTATGGTGTTGCCGAGTGGATGCCGGGCGAGAAGCGCGCGTGGAGGCCGGTGGGGCCTGTTTCCGAAGATGCCGAACTCCGGCGGGCGCTCTCGGGTACTCTGGGCGCCGCCGTAACCGCTGCCACGGCGGAGAGCGATTTCGTTTACGCCGGTTCCGATGACGGCCGTCTCTGGGCATCGCCGGACCATGGCCGTACCTGGACCATGACGGCGCCCACCGAGCGAGGGACCGTATCCGCCCTTTTTGCGGATCGCCGGGAACCTCGTGTCGCGCTCGCAACCTTCGCCTCCGCGCGCGGTCAGCGAGTCCTCCGGACAGTGAATGGCGGCCAGTATTGGGACGACCTGACGACCGATTTGCCCGCAGGCGCGGTGCACGGCATCACGGCCGACCCCCGCAGCGGCACAGTGTATGCCGCGACGGACAGCGGCTTGTACCTGACGCACGCCGACCTCAACGCGCCGGCGCCGGGAGGCACATGGTCCGCCGTGGAGGGACTGCCGGAGGGCCGGGTCCTGGATGTCAGGCTCGATCCGGACGGCAACCAGTTATTCGTGGCCTTGGAAGGCGAGGGCGTTTACGCGGCCATGGCGCCGCACCGTTTCCTGAGTCCGGGAATCGTGAACGCGGCTGATTTCAGCACTCGGCCGGCCGCTCCTGGATCGCTCCTGAGCGTCCTCGGCAGCCGGGTGACGGGAGCGCGCGCAGGGGACCTGGTGTTTCCAGTGCTGGCAGCGAGCGACGCCGAGTCGCAGATTCAGGTGCCGTTCAACGCCACCGGGCCCGCGCTTTCGCTGGCTCTTGAGACGGCCAGGGGGCGGTTGAGCCTATCGATTCCGGTCGGCCCGGTTTCGCCGGCCATTTTCATCGATCGCGACGGGACGCCGCTGGTCTTGAACGCGGACGACGGTGTTTTGCTGGACGGCATGAACCCGGCGCGTTCGAACGCGCGCATTCAAGTGCTGGCGACCGGCTTGGGCGCTGTGCGGCCCGAGTGGCCGGTGGGCCGTCCCGGGCCACTCGAGAATCCGCCTCAGGTTGTGGTTCCGGTGCGAGCTTACCTCGACCGCTCGCCGATCGAGGTGACGCGCGCGGTGCTCGCCCCAGGGTACGTCGGCTTGTATCTCATTGAGATCCAATTGCCCGCAATCGTGAACACCGGCGCCGCGGAGTTGTACCTGGAGGCCGAAGGCCAGGCGAGCAACCGGGTCCGCATCACAATCGAGCCATAACCGATAGGGAGCCTGGGACTTGCTTCGTACCACAATGGCATCCAGACACGTCTAACCTTGCGGTAGGATTGGAGTTTCGAGGCCCGTAATGATTAGCAGACGTCTCGCGCTGGCCGCATTGCTCTCGGCAGCGGCATTCGCGCAGGAAACAGACAAACTAGCGCCCTATTACCCGACTCCCGAGACCATCGTCAAGAAGATGCTCGAATTCGGCGAATTGAAGCCGGGGGAGAAGATGTTCGACCTCGGAAGCGGCGACGGCCGAATCGTCATCATGGCCGCGCAGAAGTTCAAGGCCGATGCGACCGGCGTCGAATTCGATAAGGACCTGTACCGCCAGAGCATGGACCGCATCAAGAGCCTGGGCCTTTCGGCTCGCGCCCGCATCGTCAACGGGGACATCATGAAGCAGGACTACAGCTCGGCGAACCTGCTCACCGTCTACCTGCTGCCGTCGTCGAACGACAAGGTGCGGCCGATTCTCGAAAAGCAGCTCAAGAAGGGTACCCGCATTGTCGCTCACGATTTCGAGTTCTCCGGGTGGACACCCGAGAAGACCGAGACCATTGAGGACGATGGTGAAGGCCGCAGTCATACTCTCTATCTGTACCGGATCAAATAACCGGGGAGTTGCATGTGCAAGCGTTCTATAATGCTTGCGCGAGATGCCTGCTGCTGCCACCAACACCGTGCCTGCCGGATGGCGCCGCATCCGTAGCATTCTGCGGGCGGCGCTTGCCGTAGCAGCTCTGTACGCGCAGATCGCGTCACCGCCCTCGATCATCTCGCCTACCACCATCGTCGCCGCGCTATTCCTGATTTACGCCCTGCTGTCCGCGGTATGGAAGAAACTCGACGAGCTTCAAAACTCCATTGCCAGCCTGGTTCTCGAAACGGCGTTCTTTGTCGCCTTCGCGGCGTTCGGCGCGGATTGGAATGGCTGGGTGGGCTCCTCACTGTTCCTTTACCTGATGATTGCCGCCGCGATCGGCCACGACTGGTGGGACGTGATCGTCGTTGCCGGCGCATCGCTCGCGTTCTTCCTGGTGATCCAGCCGCCGGTGGATCCCGACATGCTCCGCGTGGTATCGGTTGCCGGCATTCTCGCCGCCTCCGTCGGCTATCACAAGCGGCATATCCAGACACGCGTCGCCGCATCAGGCCGCAGGGAGAAGCAGCTTCGCGCCGAACTCGACACGGTGCGGGAGCTGGAGAGACAGCGAATCGCGGGGGATTTCCACGACGGGCCGCTGCAGCATTTCATCGCTCTCCAGGTGCGGCTCGACATCCTCGGGACCCTGCTCAAGCGCGACCGTTCCGCGGCCGAAGAGGACCTCAAGGAACTGCAGCAGATCTCACGGCAGCAGGTGACCGAAATACGATCTTTCCTCAGGAGCATGAAACCGGTCGAGATGGATGCGAACGATTTGGTGGCCTCCACGCGCCGTCTCGTCGAATATTTCCAGAAGGATACCGGCATCAACTCGCGGTTCATGAGCACCGAGCCGACCCTGAACGTGACAACGGAACTCGGGCAGGAACTCATTCAGATTCTCCGCGAAGCGCTCACGAATGTGCAAAAGCACTCTCGCGCCGAGCGGGTTGTGATTTCGCTGGAGCAGAACGGGCGCGTGCTGGAACTCACCGTGGACGATGATGGCGCGGGGTTTGCTTTCAGCGGCTCATTCAACCTGGATGAACTTGACCTGTTGCGGCTCGGCCCGCAAAGCATCAAACGGCGCGTCCGCAGCATCGGGGGAGAACTCCAGATCGAATCACGCCCGGGCCACGGCGCCGGGCTGAACATCCGCGTGCCTTGCTAAAGTGGGCGTGTGAAAGTCGGGATTACCTGTTATCCCACGTACGGCGGCAGCGGCATCGTCGCGACAGAACTCGGCCTGGAACTGGCCACGCGCGGCCACGAGGTGCACTTCATCTCGTATGCGAACCCGATCCGCCTGGACCCGGGCATTCCGCGCATCCACTATCACGAGGTGGAAGTCACAAATTATCCGCTGTTCCTATACCCGCCTTATTGCCTGGCGCTTGCCTCGCGCATGGCCGAAGTAGCGGAGCACCAGCGGCTGGATCTCCTCCACGTTCATTACGCCATCCCGCACTCCATCTCGGCGATGCTCGCACAACAGATGCTGGCGGCCAAGCGGCGGGTGCCGTTCATCACGACGCTTCACGGCACGGACATCACACTGGTCGGAAGCGACCGCTCGTATCTGCCCATCACGAAGTTCTCCATCGAACAATCGGACGGCGTTACCGCCATCAGTGACTACCTGCGCGCCCGCACTGCGGACGTGTTCGGGATCCCGAACCACATCCGCGTGATCAAGAACTTCGTCAACTGCGAGATGTACCAGCCAGACCCGGTGCGGCGATTGGAGGCCGATCTCGGCCCGCCGGGCGTGAAGCGGCTAATGCACCTTTCGAACTTCCGTCCTGTGAAGCGTGTGAACGATTGCATCCGCATCCTCGCGGAGGTACTGAAGCAAACGCCCGCGCACCTGCTGATGGTGGGGGACGGCCCGGACCGTGGCCCGGCGGAGCAGCTTGCCTGGGACCTCGGCATCCAGGACAACGTCACTTTCATGGGCAAACAGAGCCATGTGGAACGGCTGATTCCCTTGGCGCACGTACTGCTGTTGCCGAGTGAACTGGAGTCGTTCGGCCTGGCGGCACTCGAAGCCATGGCGTGCGGCGTGCCGCCGGTGGCAACCAACGTGGGCGGCTTGCCGGAACTGGTGAGTCACGGAGTGGACGGATTTCTGGAAGCGCCTGGAGACGTGCCGGCGCACGCGGCGCGCGTCTGCGAACTGCTCACTGACCAGGATCTTTATGTGCGCATGGCCGCCGCTGCCCGCCACACAGCGGAGAGCCGCTTCTGCACCTCGATCATCATTCCGCAATATGAAGGCTATTACCGGGAAGTGGCGAACGTTTGATCCCTCACAGAGCTACAATTTGACTACCCATGATGTCGCGAAGAGAGTTTCTTGCCGCTCCAGCAGTGCTGGCCGCCGCCGTCCCCGGCAGCGCGATCCGGATTGAAGAAGTCACCTTCGGGTACGAGGATTTCCTTTACCGCACACCAATCAAGTTCGGCGGTAACGTGGTGGACCGCGTAACGCTCCTTAACGTCCACTGCACCGTATCCGGGGGCGGCCGTACGGTAAAGGGCTTCGGCTCGATGCCACTGGGCAACGTGTGGTCGTTCCCTTCGAAGAAACTGACGTACCAGGGAACCCTTGCGGCGATGAAGGCGCTCGCAGAACGCGTTTCGAAGATCACGAATGCATACAAGGAGAACGGCCATCCCTGCGACATCAACGTGGCGCTCGAGCCCGCATACCTGAAGGCCGCGGCCGAGGTTTCCAAGGAACTGGCGCTCCCAGAGCCAATCCCGGCGTTGTGCACGCTGGTGACGGCAAGCCCGTTCGACGCCGCTATCCACGATGCCTACGGCAAGCTCCACGGGCGCAGCTCGTATCGTATGTACGGCCCGGACTTCATGCGGCACGACCTGGCGCATTACCTGCTGCCGGAGTTCAAGGGCGAGTACCTGGCGAAGTACGTTCTTCCGGATCCCAAACCGCGCATGCCGCTCTACCACCTGGTGGGCGCGCTCGACCCGATCACGTCCGCGGACGTTCAGCAAAAATTGAACGACGGCTTGCCGCAGACGCTGCCAGAGTGGATCGAGTACAACGGTCTCACGCACCTGAAGATCAAGCTCAACGGCGATGACCTCAAGTGGGATGTGGAGCGCGTCGTAGCAGTGGACAGGACCGCAGCCGAGGCCCAGAAGAAGCGCGGCGTCGCGAAGTGGGTCTATTCGGCGGACTTCAACGAGAAGTGCCCGAACGTGGACTACCTGATCGCCTGGATGCGGCAGGTGAAGGAACAAGTTCCCCAGGGCTTCGCGCGTCTCCAGTACATCGAGCAGCCCACGGCGCGCGATCTCAAAGCCCACCGTGGGAACGTGATGCACGAGGCGGCGAAGCTGCGGCCCGTGGTCATCGACGAATCGCTAACGGATCTGGAAAGCCTGCTGCTGGCGCGCGAGATGGGATACACGGGTGTGGCGCTGAAAGCCTGCAAAGGTCAGACACAGGCGCTCCTGATGGCCGCGGCGGCGCAAAAATACAAGATGTTTCTCTGCGTGCAGGACCTCACCTGCCCGGGCGCATCGCTGATTCATTCGGCCGGACTCGCGGCCCACGTTCCGGGGGTAGCGGCCATTGAAGCGAACTCGCGGCAATATGTGCCTGCGGCGAATAAGGGCTGGGAGAAGAAGAAGCCCGGCATCTTCATCGTCAAGGACGGCACGATGCGCACGGGTGAACTCAGCGGTCCGGGCCTCAGTGCAGTCTAAGCGTTACCCGATCAACGGGCCCGCGAAGATCCAGTAGTAGATCGCTCCCATGCCGGCTGCGGCAGGGAGCGTCAGGCCCCACGCCCAGACGATCTGGAGCGTGACGTTCCACTTCACCGCGGCAAAGCGCTTCGCGGCGCCCACGCCGGATATGGCGCCCGTGATGACGTGAGTGGTCGAGACTGGAACGCCGAAATGCGTAGCCGCGAAGATGCTGATGGCGCTAGCAGATTCCGCACAGACGCCGTCGATCGGCCGCAGCTTCACAATGCGCTGGCCCATCGTCCTGACAATTCGCCACCCTCCCATCAATGTCCCCAGGCCGATTGCGGTGTGGGCGGCGAGCACCACCCAAAGCGGGATGTGGAAAGTCGTAATGTAGCCGCCCGCAAACAACAGGCTGGCGATGATGCCCATCGTCTTCTGCGCATCATTTCCACCGTGACCGAGGCTGTACATTGCCGCCGAAATGACCTGCCCGCGACGGGACCAAGTGTTCACCGCTGTCGGGGAGAACTTCATCCAGTGGATGAGGTACGACGCTAGTGAGATGAAGATGAGGCCGAGCACGAGGCCGATCACCGGCGCCAGAACGATAAATATGATCGTCTTAATCCAACCGCTCGGGATGATGACTCCGAAGCCGGCCTTCGCGATAGCAGCCCCCGCGTAGCCACCAATCAACGCGTGCGAGGAACTCGTCGGAAGGCCGAGATACCACGTAAACAGGTTCCATGAGATCGCGCCGAGAAGGCCCGCGAGAACGACGCCTTGCGTGACGACGTTCACGTCCACCATGCCAACGCCGATGGTCTTCGCCACCGAGGTTCCGAAGATCAGGAACGCGATGAAGTTGAAGAAGGCCGCCCAAGCGACGGCCTGGCGCGGGGTGAGTACACGCGTAGACACGATCGTCGCAATCGAGTTCGCGGCGTCATGAACGCCGTTCGTGAAGTCGAAAGCGAGTGCTACGAAGATGATGGCGGCCGTTAGGAGCAGGCCTGTACTGAAGTCCATAGTGCGATGCCCTGGGCCCGCCCCCGCCGGAGAACCGCCGGGGGCGAATCGGGAGGGGAACGTCTATTTCAGCACATCATGGCCGGTTACCGCGAGCCAGCTAACAAGCGGCGCAAGGCGGCGCCCCCGCCAATGCGCTGGATGCCGGGCACAAAGAGGTCACGCGTGAAATCGGCATCCGAGCCTGCGAAGCTCGCCGGAGGAGTCTTGAGCTTCAGCGGCATGGGCGCGACAGCCGCCGCCGCTGCGCACCAGACGGCCGCCTTCCCGCTACAGACGAGCTCGGTGTCGGGAGAGTTCATGAATTTGAGAGCGGTCAGGATGTCCTGAACCCGGTTCGCATCGTCGCTGCGGTTGAACGTCAGGAAGAACTTGTGCGAACGGTCGCGCGGGGCAACGGCGGCGCCGGTTTGGAAGGCATCGATTGCAAATCCAGGCCGCCCCGTGACGCTTGCGGCATCCGGGGATTTCAAGGCGGCGGCAGCGCCATCGGGGTGAACCAGTAGTACCGGCCGCCCACTGCCCGCTATGCGCACTGCCGCGACACGATCGCCTTTCCCCGGGCGTGTAAGGATGCGGCGATCGCCTTCAGACTGATGGGCTACTTCCTGCGGCCATTCGACCGCGAGGACGACGCGCAGGCGTTCGCGAAGGACATTCAGATCCGTGGTCTGCTCGAACTTGCGTTGCGCGATCGACTTCCACAGCTTGAACACGCCGTCGAAATCGAGCGCGCCGGGAGGCAGCGTCCGGCCGTGCAGCGCGAGCATGTCCTGGAGCCTTTCGAGGCGGATAGCGCGCTCGCTGAACGCAGCGGCATCGGTGTTGCCGAGCACGTGCTTTCCGAAGAAGCGGTAAACGGCCTCCCGGCTCTGCTGGTTGTAGTTGTGCTCTGCGTCGATCTGAATGGTCTCAACGTTTTCCGGTTTGCCGTAAAGCTCGTAGATGTGGCGGAGGGCGGGGAACTCCTCCTTAGGCGTATTGCGGGTCCAGTCGCCGGTGGCCGAAACCATCAGCAGCGGGCGTGGCGCCATCATTGCGCCGATCTCGATGTTGTTCGCATCCACGCGCAGGCTCGGAGCGTTCTCGCATGGCGATCCGCCCTGCATGATCCCTGAGATCATGTTGACGGGAGCGGCCCACTGGATGCGGTCATCCACGGCGTAGGCGAGAAACGTCTGCGTTCCGCCACCGGAAGCGCCGGTCATCGCGATGCGTTTGGGATCCACTTCGGGCAGGGACTGGAGGAAGTCAATGGCGCGGATAGAATTCCAAAGCTGCAACTGAAGCGGGCCGAAGCTCCAAAGCTGCTCTTCCGGCGTTGCGCCGAACGGGTGCGGCGTCTGCACGGTGTCGTTCCACCCGACCATGTCCCAGGCGAAGACGACGTAGCCCTGCCGCGCGAGGTTGATGCAGCGCGCGGGGATGGAACCCTCGTGCGTGTGCTCGAGACGGCCGTAAACCCAATGGCCGTGGGGCGTCGCCACCGCGGGCAATCCGCGGCGGTTCGTGACCGGGCGGTAGAGGTTGCCGCCGAGCCAATAACCGGGCAGCGTTTCGATCAGGACCTTCTCGATTGTGTAATCGGACTGCGTGATCTTGCCGAAGACCTGCGGGTTGAGCGGTGTCTTGTCCGGCATCGGCAGCAACCCGGCTGCGGCGAGGACTTGAAGCCGCAACTGCTTCTTGCGGGCTTCCCATTGCTCGAGCGTCTTGTACTCGGGCATGGCGAAGTGCGAATCGGTGTTCGGCGTGTACGTGTTCCGGCGGTCTTCGGCAGGCGCCTGACCGTACAGCGATGCAGCGACGAGAATGGCGAGAAGGCTTTTCATATGGTCCCTCGAAGGATCGTACACCAGGAGGGCAGCGCATGCGAACTGCCCCAGTCGACGAGCGAATCAACGCAGAGGCGCAGAGACGCAAACAGAAAGCAGAAAGACGGGATTGATCCTTGCCCGTGCCTGCTGTTTCGCTATTCGTAAACGCATGCTAACCGCACTAGCGCATTTCGATCGTAAACGGCATGGCGGTGAACACGGCTCCGCGCGCCCAGCCCGTGGTCGAGAGCCGCCGCAGCGGGCCTATGATTCCGGAGAGTGATTCATTTACGTTGGCGAGTGGATCCCGCTTCGCCATCATGCGCTCGAAGATCGTCTGCCGGGGCGGATAGCTGACCAACCGTACCAGTTCGTCCTTCGGGATGCCGCTCTTTTGCTTCACGATCTCGACCGCACGATCGATCCCGCCGAGTTCATCTATCAGCCCGTTGCGGCGGGCAGCCGACCCGATCCACACGCGCCCTTGCGCAAGGCCTTCCACCTCATTGACGGGGCGCTTGCGGCCGTGCGCGACGCGGGAAAGGAACGTACTGTAGGTGGCCTGCACCATGGTCTGAAGCTTCTGGCGCCCGGCGTCCGTGAGCGGGGCGTAGTCGGAATCGAGCGCGGCGAACTGGCCGCGCGCCAGGATTTCCTTTGAAACGCCCAGCTTGTTGTAAAGGCCCCTCAAGTTCACCTTCCCGTAGAACACGCCGATGGAGCCCGTCACCGTGCCGGGATACGCGAGCACGGGATCGCCGGTCATTGCCAGGTAGTAACCGCCGGAGGCGGCCGTGTCCGACATCGAGACCACCAGTGGTTTCTTCTTGCTGGCGAGCGACATCTCCCGCCAGATCTCGTCGGACGCGAAGCTGTCGCCGCCGGGCGAATCGACCCGTACAATGATGCCGCGGATCGCCCGGTCATCAGCGGCGCGCCGCAGCAGCGTGCGCATCTCGGCCGCCGTCAACATGCCGCTGTCGCCGAACGGGCTGTCGCCACCGCTGCGCACGATGGAGCCTTCAGCCGCCACGAGCGCGATGCGCGACTTGGGCCTCAGTCCTGCGGACTCGGACGACACGTTCAGATAATCCGTGTGGGCCAGCTTGTGCAGTTCCTTCTCTTTCAGCCGGCTCTTGAGCTGATTGAACATCCCGTCCTGATACTCGAGGCTGTCCACCAGTCCGGCAGCCTTCGCCTGCCCGGACAGGAACGGTCCCTGGTCGAGCAGCGCCCTGACCTCCTCCGGGCTCTTCTTTCGCGCTTTGCCGATGACCGACACGAGTTGGCTATAGACCTCGTCCAGCACGGCGTTCAGCGACTCGCGGGATTCCGGGCTCGGCTCGGTGCGCGTGAACATCTCCGGAGCATCCTTGTACTTCCCCGCATGCTCCATCTCGACTTGCACACCGATCTTGTCGAGCCCGGCCTTCAGGTACATCAGTTCGAACCGGAGCCCCTTCATGTCGAGGGCGTCTTCCGGGGCCATGAAGATCTTATCCGCCGCTGAGGCGACGTAGTAATCCCGCGTCCGGGGGTATGAGAGCCAGGCGTACAGAGGCTTGCCGGAGCGCTTGAACGCCTCAAGATTGCTTCTCAGCTCCTCGCACTTGCCCCATCCTGCCGCAACGCCGTCGGGCGCCACGATAACTGCCCGGATCCTGGGATCGGCCGCTGCCTTCCGGAGCATCTCCCAGTAGTCCCTCACCGTAGCGCGCGGCGGGCCGTCAAGAAACGGCACCGGAATGCTGACCGGGGGACGCTCTGGGATATCTCCCTCTATTTTGAGGACGAGCACCGAATCATCGGGAATTCCAGGCGGCCGTGTGGCCAGGCGAACAAACGCGAACAGCACGACTACCGAGGCAAGCCCGAGGAAGACAAAGCCGACCAGGATACCGAGCAGAAATTTCTTCATGGCTCACCGCTCACGCGTTTGTGAGGATCAGGTCAACGCGCCGGCTCACTTCTTTGAGATACGCTTCGTCGCCACCGGGCAACTCCACCGTGGCGCTGCCCTTGTAGCCGATCTCCGCGATGGCCTTGTAAACCTCCGGCCAATCGATTGCACCTTCGCGAAGTGCGGTGAAATGGGCAGTGCTCTTCTCGAACTTGAAGTCCTTGAAGTGCAGTTTGACGATTCGCTTGCCAAGGGTGCGGATCCAATCCTGCGGATATCCGAACAGGACTACGTTGCCGACGTCGAAATACGCGCGGACCCAGGGGCTCTTGAATTCGTCAACGTAGCGAGCCATTTCGAGCGGGCTCAGCAGGAACTTGTTCCAGACGTTCTCGATGCCGATGACAACCTTCAGCTTCTGTGCGAGGGGGATGAGCTTGCGGACGTTGGCCTGTGAACGCGTCCAGGCATCCTGGTACCTGGTCTCCGGATTCACGACCGCGGGAACGAGCAGAACGGTGTCGGCGCCCCAGAAATTCGCATTCTTCAGGCTGGTCTCCATGCCCTTCATGCTCTGGGCGATGGCGGCGGGGTCTGTCGAGGAAAGGGGGTACTTCCAATGCGCCTGGTTCATCACGGAGTGGATCCGGATGCCGGTGGCCTCGGCGGCCTTCTTGATCTCCTCGGCAACCGACGGGTTCTCCTCGGTGGCGCACTCCATCTGCTCGAAGCCTGTGTCGCGGGCCAGTTTGAATTTATCGGCCCAACTCAGGTTGCGGGGCAGCATGCCCGCGTAGACAGCCTTCTGGATGGGAAGGCGCGTTCCGGCGGCAGCGGCGCTTACGGGGAGCGCGGCCGCTGTGGCCAGGAATATGCGGCGATTCATTGTTCTATTCTCCTTCAGGCAAAGGGGAGGCCCAGTTCACGGGCCACGCCCTGGATGTACCGCTTACCCTCTTCGTACTCTTCGGGCTTGGACAGATGCTCGAGCATCAGCGGGGCTTCGACCGGCAGGTTCGCGATCTCGCGCAGGTAGGTCCGGTAATGAATTCCGCCGCGCCCTGGAACGACCTCGACGAAGTGGACGTTCATCTCCACCTTCCACTCCAGGTCCTTCGCATGACATGAAACCACCCAGGGGCCCAGCGTGCGAAAGCACTCCGTGATGAACGCGGCGTTGTGGTAATACCGTGCTGGACTGTTCACGCCGTTGCAGACGTCGATGTGTACGCCGAACGCCTTGCGATCGACAGCCTTCACCAGCTTCCGGTACGACTCCGGCCCGTCCGGAATCGCCCACCCCATCATCTCGATCGCGAAACGCGCGCGCTTGGGGCGAATCTCGTCGATGACGCGCCGGCAGTTCTCGACGGTGGCGTCGAAGAACTCCTTCGAGAAATTGTTCTTGTGCGGGCCGAACCACGAGTCTGGATTGTATGAGCCCGCGATATCGACGCAGCAGCGCGCGCCCACCGCCTCGGCCAGCGCTAGCCGGCTGACGACTTTCGCGAGGTTCTCCCGGCGCTTTGCGGCGTCGGGATCAAGCATGTTGTACCAGGCGCCGACTTCGGCGATTACGACGTTTTCCGCAGCGAACGCCTGTTCGATTTCGCGCGTGCGGGCTGTGTCGTCCGGCTTCGCGTCAGGACAGTATGCGGCGCTGTACCCCAGGCGCCTGTGTTCACGCGCAAGTTCGCGCGGGTCCTGGGTCTTGAGGAAGACGGGGCCTCCCAGCCGGATCGGCCGGGACTGCGCGCTGGAGAGCGCAAGGGCACCTCCAGCGAAAACGAAACCACGCCGACTCCACGTGTGGCTCATTGGTAGTGATTCTACCGTGGCTGGTGGTCCGTGGCTTGGCGATTTGCCACGCTCTCGCCACCGCTCGCTCCCTCACGGTCGCGGCACGGTTCGGCTTACTTCTTGTCTCCCAGAACGCGCTGGGCCAGGAAATTGACGACCTTCGCTTCGGTGCGGGCCACTTCGTAGTAAGCGTTGCGCATCAACTGCTCTTTGCTGCCGAGTAGCGTCTGGCGGATTTCCTGCTGTACGCGGGGATCGTTCAGATCGCGCTGGCCGGCGGGCTCGCGCGAGAGCAGCTTGATGATGCGGTAGCTACCCTGTCCGGGAATAATCGGCGAGACCTGGCCGGGCTGCAGCGCGCTCAGAAGCTTTTTGATCTCAGGGCTCGACTGCTCAAAGGCCGACATCGGCAGGAAGCCGAGGTCACCGCTGTTGGGCGCGCTCTGCGGGTCTTCCGAGTAGTTCTCGGCGAGCATGCCGAAATCCTCGCCGTTGCGAATGCGCTGCTCGATCAACTGGACCTTCTTGCGTGCCTGCTCGTCGTTCTGGGCCTTGTCATTCTTCAGGTTGCGAACGTTCGGGTCGGGCGCCGCCGTCACCAGGATCTGGCCCAGGTGCAGGGTCGGCTCAGGGCGGTTGAAGCTTGCCTTGTTGGCGTTGTAGAAGTCCGTGATCTCGCGGTCAGTGATGCTGATCTTGGACGTAATCTCCTTGTTGACCAGCTTCTGGACGCTCAACTCGTTGCGGATCTCGGTTTTGATGTCGTTGACCGTCATCTTCCGTTCGGCAAGTTTGCGCTGCAACTCATCCTCGGTGTACGGCGCCCGGAATTCGTTGAAGCGGGCGTCTACCTCGGCGTCGGTTGCAAGCAGGCCGAGGCGCTCGGCGCGTTGCAGCAGGATTTCACGCTCGATGAGGCCGCGTGCGATCTCGAGCCTCTGGATCGTGACCATGTCGTCGCTGCCGCCGCGCTGTGCGGGGTCGTACTGCGAACGATAGATGCGATCCACCTGTTCGTGCGAGATCACACTTCCATTAACGGTGGCGGCAACGTTGGCCGGAGGGGACTTCTTGCAGGCCGTGAATATGAGGGCAAAGCCCAGCAGGCAGACGAGAGAACGACTCATAGGGAAAGAGACCATTTTAGCGTGGCAAACCATTCTAGCGCGGCGTAAGCTCCTTGACGCGCACATTGCGGAATTCGATACGGTAGCCCTCGGCCTCAAAGCCGATGTAGCCTCGCGGCAGTTCGCACTCGGTAAACTCGCTGACCACTTCGCCGTTCACCGCCAAGCTGATGCGCCGCCCCTCGGACCGAATCTCATAGAGGTTCCATTCGCCCGCGGGCTTAACACGGTTTTCCTTCATCTGCGGCCTGAGGTTCAGGCGTCCGGGCGCGCCGTTCACGAGCGTGTTGCCGAACAGCCAGCCGCCCGCGAGCCCGGTCTGGGCTTGGTGCCATAGCTTGCCGTCGGCGCCGTTCCGCACGAAGATGCCGCTGTTATAGCGGGGTTCCCCCTCGAGTTTGGTGAAGCGCCACTCAGCACGGAGGACGAAATCGCCGAGTTCGCGATCCCAGCGCAGCCATTCGTGGCCGCCGGCGCCGTCGCAGATGAGAACGCCGTCCTGGACGCTCCATTGGGTCTTGGCATCCAAGGGCTTGTCAGGAGGAATGGCGATCCGGGTCCAACCTTTGAACGAAGCGTCCGGCAGGATATCGCGCCAGCCGGGATCCTGTGGCGCTTGGGCCAGCAAGGCGCCTGCAGCGAGGAACATCGAAAGAGTACGCAACATCATGGCGGACCCCTCCTTCGAGGCCCGCCCTGAATTGTAACCGGCCAGGCTACGCCACCGGGGCGTTGAGTTTTTCAACGTCTGCCGCTTCGCCGAGCTTCATGCCCTTGAGCGCCGGATCAATGGAGCGGAGCATCCCGGTGAGCACCTGGCCCGCGCCGGCTTCGATACAGCGCTCAACGCCCAGTGCGGCGAGGCGCCGGACGGAATCAGCCCAGCGGACAGTACCCGAAACCTGTTCGATTAAGCCTTGGCGCGCCTCGGCGCCGCTGCGCGTCTCGACAGCTGTAACGTTCTGGATGAGCGGGACCTCGAGCTCGGCGAACGCGGTCGCCTGGAGGTCAACGGCGAGCCGATCCTGGGCAGGCTTCATCAGCGGGCAATGGAACGGGGCGCTGACGGGAAGCATCACCGCGCGCTTGGCGCCGGCGGCTTTGGCCATGTCGGCCGCACGCTGTACCGCGCCCGCGTGGCCGGCTATGACCACTTGATCCGGAGAATTAATGTTGGCGGCGGTGACGACCTCGCCCTGTGCCGCTTCGGCAAGGATGCCTTCGAGTTTGCCTTCGGGCAGCCTCAGAAGGGCGGCCATGGCGCCGACCCCCGCGGGAACGGCCTGCTGCATGTACTGGCCGCGCTTGCGGACCAGGCGGAGCGCGTCCGCAAATTTCAGGCTGCCAGCGGCCACCAGGGCGGAATACTCGCCCAGGCTGTGGCCAGCGACGTAGTCCGGCCGGAACCCCTGTTCCGAGAGGACGCGAAACGCGGCGGTGGAGACGGCGAGCAGCGCCGGCTGAGTGTTTTCAGTGAGCTTGAGGGCCTCGTCCGGCCCCTCGAAGCACAACTTTGAGAGTGCGAAGCCGAGCGCTTCATCGGCTTCCTCGAAAACGGCGCGGGCGGCCGGGTACGAATCGGCCAGGCTCTTGCCCATGCCCGCGAACTGCGAGCCTTGGCCGGGAAACAGGAAGGCGGTTGTCATGGTAAGCCATTCATTGTACGACGGGGTAACCTGTTGGACCGGGTGTACGCCGTGACAAAATGGGCTTGTAAAGCCGGGGCTCGGAGCGTGCGGCGTCTCGCCGCAGGAAAAGCCCACGGGAAGCAAGTGTAAACGAGGATTCTGTGCGCCTCTCGGAAATCTGCGTTCAACGGCCTATTTTCGCGTTCATGCTCATCTCGTTCCTGACGGTGATGGGCGTGTTCAGCTTCATGGATCTCGGGGTGGACCTTTTCCCCCGCAGTGATCCCGCGACCGTGTTCGTGCGCGTCCAGTTGCCCGGCGCGAGTCCGGAGGAGATGAGCACGCAGGTGGTCATGCCGCTGGAAGAGGCGATCGCCTCGGTGAGCGGTATCGACGAACTTCGCGCCATCGTGGCTGAAGGCAACGCCAACATCATCGTCACGTTTGTCCTGGAGCGCGACATCGGCGAGGCCGCTGAAGACGTGCGCGAGAAAGTGGCGGGCGCGGTGCGCCAGTTGCCGCCGAACGTGCTGCCGCCGGTGGTGCAGAAGGCCGATCCCGACAGCGACGCAATCATCACTCTCGCACTCAGCGGCGAGCGGCCGGTCCGCGAGATCACCGAAATCGCCGACAAGCAGGTGCGGCGCGCGCTCGAGACAGTGGACGGCGTCGCATCCGTAAGCATCATGGGCGGCCGCTACCGCCAGGTCAACGTATTCATGGACCTGGACAAGCTATCGGCATACAACCTGACACCGCAGGACGTGGAACGGGCGCTGCGGTCCGAGAACGTCGAAGCTCCTGGCGGGCGAGTGGTGCGCGGATCTACCGAGGTCGGCGTCCGAACCCTCGGCCGTGTGGACCAGATCCCACATTTCAACGACATCATTATCAAGAGCGTGGGCGGAGCGCCGGTGCGCATCCGCGACATCGGCCGGGTCGAAGACGGCATGGCGGAGAAGCGCAGCTTCGCCTACTACAACACGAAGCCCGGTTTGGTTTTGGAAGTCCGGCGGCAGAACGGCACCAACACCGTGCAGGTTGTGGCAGGTATCAAGCAGAAGCTGGACGCCATCCAGAATGACCTGCCGTCCGGCGTCAAACTCGACGTCATCAAGGATCAGGCGACGTACATCAAAGCTTCCGTCGCCGCGCTCGAGGAGCACCTGATCCTGGGCAGCCTGCTGGCTTCGATCATCGTCTGGCTGTTCATTCGCGACTGGCGCACCGTGCTGATCAGCGCGATTGCGATTCCCACCTCGATCGTCACCACGTTTACCTTGATGCGTGTCATGGATTTCACCCTGAACTCCATGACGCTACTAGGCTTAACGTTGGCCGTAGGTATAGTGATCGACGACGCCATCATCGTCCTGGAGAACATTTACAGGCACATCGAGGAGAAGAATCTGCCGCCCATGGAGGCGGCGGTCAAGGCGACCCAGGAGATCGCCCTCGCGGTCATGGCGACGACGATCTCGCTCGTGATCATTTTCGTGCCGATCGCCTTCATGACAGGGTACGCGCGCCGCTACCTCAACCAGTTCGGCTGGACCATGGCGTTCTCGATCCTGGTCTCGATGCTGGTAGCGTTCACGCTGACACCTACGCTCAGCGCCCGCGTACTGAAGCGGCGAACCGGCGGCAGCGGTCACTCGCACGGAGCGCACAAGGGCGGGTTCATGGACCGCAAGTACGTCGGCCTGCTCGATTGGTCCCTGCGGCACCGCGGAGTGATTATCAGCATTGCGGTTGTGACTTTCCTTTCGACGTTCGTGGTGTACCGCTTCATTGGCCGCGACTGGATGCCGGAGGAGGACCAGAGCGAGCTTTCCGTCAACATGGAGCTGCCGGAAGGCACCTCGATCACCGAAACCGAGCGTGTGACGATCGAGGCAGCGAACAGGATCGCCAAGATCCCGGGGGTCATCGCGGTCGTCCCGGCCAGCACGAGCTTCCTGGAGCGCGTGACGCAATCGTCCACGACGGTGCTGCTGGCGCCCCCCAGCGAGCGTGGCGACATTCAGGAGATGGGCCAGAAAGTGCGTGCTGTGCTGCGGGATTACCCTTACACGCGGCCGCGCTTATCGTTCCCGAACGCTCTCGGCGGCCGCGATACGTTCTCGCCTATCCGCGTCGCGCTACTCGGTCCGGAATTGGGGCCACTGGTGGCTCTTGCCAAAAAGGCCAACACCGACCTGCTCAGCGTGCCCTCCATCAGCGACGTGCGCGTCAACCTTAACCTGAACAACCCCGAGCTTCAGGTGAACATCGACCGGACCCGCGCCTCGGACCTCGGCGTGCGCGTATCCGATATCGCCGGCGCGGTGCGCCTGCTGATGTCCGGCGATGACGAGATCTCGACCTTCAAGGAAGGTTCCGAACAGTATCCGGTCACCATGAGGCTGATGCCGGGGCAGCGTGACGACCCGGCGGTTTTTACCCGGATGCTGGTGCCGTCGGCCAAACTAGGGCTGATCCGCCTGGACAGTGTTGCCCGGCTGGAGCGCGGCCTCGGTCCGAGTCGCATTGACCGTTTGAACAGGCAGTTCTCAGTGGGTGTGTACGCAAACGTGGCTCCGGGGCACTCGCTGGGTGAAGCGGCGGCCGATACACAGGCCGCGATCGACCGGATCGGTTTGCCCTCGGGCTATGGCATGTCCTTCTCCGGGCAGGTGAAGGTGCTCGAGGAGACCACGCAGAACATGGTGCTCGCGTTCGGACTTGCCTCCATCTTCATGTTCATGGTGCTGGCGGCGCAGTTCGAAAGTCTGGTACACCCGTTCATCATTCTGCTCACGCTTCCGCTTTCAATCCCGTTTGCGCTCCTTTCGCTGATCGGAACAGGCCGTTCTCTAAACCTGTTCAGCGCGCTTGGCGTGCTGCTGCTGCTCGGCATCGTGAAGAAGAACGGCATCCTCCAGATCGATTACATGAACCGCCTGCTCCGTGAGGGCCGCCCCTTGCATGACGCCATCCTGGAAGCGAACCGGGTGCGGCTCCGACCGATTCTGATGACAACGTTTGCGATCGTCGCCGGTCTGATCCCGACCGCGCTGGGAATCGGCGTGGGCGCTTCACAGCGCTCGGCGATCGCGGTGACCATCATCGGCGGGCAAACGCTCTGTTTGCTGCTCACGCTCCTGGTGGTGCCGGTGGCGTACTCGCTGGTGGAGGATGCCAGGGAACGGTTGGCGCGGCGTAAAATGGCACGCGTCGCGGTGCCGGCGACCACGGGCGATTAGATCTGTTTCACCGCGGCTTGTGGCGTCCGGGGCCTCGGACGGTCACAAGCCGCATTCCGCATCGGACATTTTCTTCAAAATTCTGACAACCTTCGCATGCCGAACTGCGTCCATTCAGGTGAACAGGGGGGAGAGAGGGCATCACCATGACGAATGTGACGAGCATCCCGGTCAGGAAGGAAGTGAAGGGCTGGGCGTACTGCCCTATCTGCACACACACCGTCGAAGCCACTGTCGTTTCCGGGGGACGGAAGTCGTACGTCAAACCCGGGTCGAAGTGCCCGCGGTGTACTTCTTCGCTTGAAGCGGGCGTCGTGATCCGCACAGAGCCCATTGCCGCGTAGCCGGCGGGCATGTCGGCCGGCCGGGATCCGCGCCGCCGATCCCGGTTCGGCCTTACACAGCGAGTACACTGAAGTGAACTGGCTTTTTGAGCCGTAGTAGGTTAGAGTCGCCCTTAGCGGCTCGAGGAATCAACAAATGAAGAAGAAAAGGACGCCCGCGACGGAACCCGTGATCCCGAGCGAGCTCCTCGCAAAGGCGAAAAACTCCGTCCACCCGGACAAGCTTCCGGTGAAGCCCTCGAAGTGTGTCGTCTGCGGCGCCGAGTGCGCTCCTACATCGGCGGAGCAGTTGTGCTGGGTTTGCCGGCGACTGAAGATCAGCGCCTGGCACGAATCCGAACAGATGCCCGCTCAGGAGTAAAAGAGCGGCAGCCGCCGTTCAATTCCCTGCTCGAACAGATAGCCTGCTGCAGCCACGTCCTCGACACCTAAACCGTTCGATTTGAATATTGTGATGGCGCCGGGATTGTGCGGGCGGACTTCCACGTTCTGGAGCTCCAGCACCCGCTCCCAGCCTTGTTCATCCAGGGACAGCAAAAGATCGCCCGACTCCATCCGCGCCTGTTCCAAAGAATCGGTGGCAATCAGGGACGCACGGTGAACCAGATCGGCCGGAATCTCACGGCGCTTCGCCTGATTTGATCCAATGGCATTCACGTGCGCACCGGGCTTTACCCAGGCGCTATCCAGAACGGGCTCGCGGGCGTTCGTCGCGGTGACGACGATGTCGGCGTTCCGTACCGCTTCTTCGGCAGTCGCGACAGCTTCGACCGGTTCGCCGAATTCCGCGGCGAGTGCGCGCCTGCGTTCCTCGGAACGGCTCCACACATGTACCTGTTCGAGGCGGCGGACCGCGAGAAGAGCTTCGATCTGGCTGCGGGCCTGGAAGCCGGCTCCAATCACACCGGCAGTGCGGGCATCCGGGCGGGCCATTACATCGGTAGCGTATCCGGTCACGGCGCCGGTGCGGATCCGGCCCAGCCAGTTCGCCTCCAACATCGCGAGGGGCTTGCCATCCTCGGCGGAATAGAGTGTAACCAGGAACCATGCGCCGCTCCTGGATGTGGAGTACGTCTTGGTTCCGAGGTACTTCGGAGTGGCTCCGGCGAGCTGATGCAGAACGACGCCGGAGGGCGTCACGAGCCGGCGGCGCGGCTGGTTCTGCGCTCGGCCGGCCTTGAGGTCGGCAAATACCTCGCGCATCAGGCCTATGGCCGTGTTCATCGGCAGCAGGCGGCGGACGTCATCTTCGGTGAAGTAGAGCATGTGTATCCTCAGAAGTGCCGGCGGAGATCGGTGAGGCGCTCCACCGTGATGAGCCTTCCGTTTGCGCGAACTTCCTCATGCTCGAGGGACCATGTGCGCGGATGCGGTACGTAAACCGCGCCTAGCCCTGCCTCGAGCGCCGGATTGATATCCGAACGGGGCGAATTGCCGACCATCCAGGTGAGCTTCCGCTCGAGTCCGCGGCACGCCACTAACTCGGAGTATGAAGCGGCGTTTTTTTCGCGCACGATAACGATTTGCGAGAAGTGCGTTGCCAGGCCCGAGGCATCTACCTTCATCTGCTGCTCATCCTGAGTGCCCTTCGTGAAGAGCATCAGGTCGTGGCGCGAGGCAAGTTCCGCAAGCGTTTCGGCAACGCCGTCGATCAACTCGACCGGCTGCTCCAGAATTCGCTCGGCGAAGGCCATCACACGCGCGCGGTCGTCCGGCCCGATACGGCGTTCACACAGGCGTTCATAACACTGGCTCAGGTTGCGTCCGAAGTTCAGCGCGCCGTAGCCGTGGAGCTCGCGGTTGACGATCTCGATTTCATCGAGCACGGCCCGCACCTCCGGCGGGGAGAGCCGCGAGTGGGCGAGGTACTCGCAGAACTCCTCGAAGGCACGCTCGAAGTAAACGTTATTCTCCCAGAGCGTGTCGTCGGCGTCGAAGATCAGAGTCTGGCGGGTCACGCTATCCGAGTAGCTCCGGAAGGGCGGTCTGGGGCGTGTAAGGTGTTGAATCGAACGGCGGCAATCGATGCGGCTGCATGCTACTATTATGGCGTTCCGAACTGAGACTCGCTGGTCCGAATGCGCGCGCATCGATTGAAAGCACCACGATGATTCTGAAGCTCGTCCGAACACCGGGAATCTACCTGGTCGGCTTCATGGGAAGCGGCAAGAGTACGATCGGCCGCGCGCTCGCGGACCGGCTCGGCTGGAGCTTCGTCGACCTTGACCGTGAGATCGAAGCCGAACAAGGCATGACGATCGCTGAGATGTTTGATCGATTCGGCGAGGAACATTTCCGCAAGGTCGAAACAGAAGCGATCCGGAAACGGGCCAGGCGTGTGCGGGGCGGGCATCCCGTGGTGATGGCGCTAGGGGGCGGCGCGTTTACGCGCCCTGAGAACTGTGAAGTGCTCGGGGACAATGGGGTTACCGTGTGGCTCGATTGCCCGTTGGAAGTGGCCCGGCAGCGACTGGCCGGGTGTACTGTGCGGCCTCTCGCGCGCGATCCCGAGAGGTTGGCGGAGCTATACGAGATCCGCCGCGCCCAGTACGCCTGCGCGGATTACCGGATCGATGCCGCCGCTGAGAACCCGGAGCCGGTTGTCGATGCCATCTGTAAACTCCCGATCTTTAAGTAAGCTCCGCCGTGATGCGCTCGCGGTCTTCCGTGCAGCTCTCGTCGCCGCCGATCCCGTCGAGGCTATCAAACGGCACGTCCACGTGGACGGAAACCGGCTGACGGCAGGGAAGCGGCGCTATGACCTGGACCGCTTTGAGAATGTGTGGGTGCTGGGCGCCGGGAAGGCCAGCGCGGCGATGGCGGCCGCCGTCGAGCGCCTGTTCGGAAAGCGGGTTCGCGGCGGCGTGGTGAACGTGAAGTACGGGCACCTCGCGAAAGTGAAGCGGGTGGAGTTGAACGAGTGCGGCCACCCGGTGCCGGACGAAGCCGGCGTGCGCGGAGCGCAGCGCATCGCAGATATCGCGAGCGCGGCCGGCGAGCGGGATCTGGTGGTCTGCGTTATCTCGGGCGGTGCTTCCGCGCTGATGCCGGCCCCGGCCGCGCCAGTCACGCTTGCAGAGAAACAGGCCACGACGAAGCTTTTGCTGGCCTCGGGCGCCAACATTCACGAGATCAACGCTGTCCGGAAGCACATCTCGGTATTGAAAGGTGGCCAACTGGCGCGCCTGTGCGCCCCGGCGACTGTGGTTTCCCTGCTGCTCTCCGACGTAATCGGCGACGATCTGGACGTGATCGGCTCCGGGCCGACCGCGCCGGATTCCTCCACATTCGCGAAGGCGATCGGCAACCTGGAGAAGTACGGCATTGTCGAGCGCGTGCCGAAAGCCGTTCGTGATCGATTGGAAGCGGGCCGCGAGGAAACGCCCAAAGCCGGCGACCCCGTCTTCGATCGTGTGGAGAACGTCGTCGTGGGGAGCAACAGACTGGCAGTGGATGCGGCAGCGCGTAAGGCGCGCGAGTTGGGTTACCGCCCGCTGGTGCTCTCGACCCTGATCCAGGGTGAGACGCGCGACATCGCCCGGATGCACGCGGCCATCGCGCTGGAGGCCGCTGCGTCGAAGACTCCAGTGAAGCCGCCCGCCTGTATCATTTCCGGTGGCGAGACCACGGTCACGATTCGCGGAGACGGGCTTGGCGGGCGCAACCAGGAGTTCGTCCTGGCGGCAGCAATCGACCTGGCGGGGACGCAGGGTATTGTGGTCCTGAGCGGTGGCACGGACGGTACGGACGGACCGACCGATGCGGCGGGCGCGATCGCCGACGGCGCGACGTTCGAGCGCGGCCCCGACGCGCACAGCTTCCTCGACCGCAACGATTCGTATCACTACTTCGAGCGCCTGGGCGATCTGATCAAGACCGGGCCGACGAACACGAACGTGATGGACGTCCGGTTGCTACTCGTCGGATAGTGCTGAACCGCCGAGGTCCGCATTGCGGATGCGTGATCCTGACCGCGGAATCGCCGGGCGCCGGCACAAGCCGTGCGATAATAGCAATTTACAGGCCCTTCGCACCGCATGGATCCCCAGTACATCCGGAACTTTTCGATCATCGCGCATATCGACCACGGGAAATCGACGCTGGCCGACCGCCTGCTCGAGGTCACCGGGGCTCTCTCCCAGCGAGAAATGATGGAGCAGGTGCTCGACAGCATGGACCTGGAGCGCGAGCGCGGCATCACCATCAAGGCGCACGCAGTGCGGCTGAACTACAAGGCGGACGACGGGAACCTCTATCAGCTCAACCTGATCGACACGCCGGGCCACGTGGACTTCACCTACGAAGTCTCGCGCAGCCTTCAGGCCTGCGAGGGCGCGCTGCTCGTAGTCGACGCATCTCAGGGTGTCGAGGCCCAGACGCTTGCGAATACTTACCTGGCGCTTCATCACAACCTCGACCTGATCCCGGTGATCAACAAGATCGACCTGCCTTCGGCCGAACCCGAGCGGATCCGCGAACAGATCGAGCAAGTGATCGGTCTGGACGCGAGCGACGCGCTGCTGGTGAGCGCGAAGACCGGGATCGGAGTTCATGAGATCCTCGAGGCGATCGTGCAACGCGTGCCGGCTCCCAAGGGTCTGGCTGATGCGCCGCTCCGGGCGCTGATCTTCGATTCCTGGTTTGACTCGTATCGGGGAGTCATCATTCTGCTCCGCGTCATCGAAGGCAAGCTGCGGATCGGGCAGAAGATCCGATTGTGGTCGAACGGCAAGGTGTACGAGGTGGAAGGGCTCGGGTACCAGAGTCCAAAGCCGATTGCCGCGCAGGAGCTTTCGGCCGGTGAGGTCGGGTTCCTTTCCGCGAACATCAAGACCGTGGCGGACGCGCAGTCGGGCGATACCATCACGGACGACCTGCGTCCCGCCGCGGAGCCATTGCCTGGTTTCGAGCACATGAAGCCGATGGTGTTCGCGGGCCTTTATCCCGTGGAATCCCACGCGCACGGCCTGCTGCGCGACGCGCTCGAGAAGCTCCGGCTGAACGATTCCTCACTCAACTTTGAGCCTGAGCATTCGGTGGCGCTGGGCTTCGGGTTCCGGTGCGGGTTCCTGGGCCTGCTGCACATGGACATCGTGCAGGAGCGCCTGGAGCGCGAGTTCAACATAGACCTTGTGACCACGGCGCCCGGCGTGAAGTACCGGGTGCAGAAGCGGACGGGCGAGTGGATCGAGGTGGACAACCCGACCAAGTGGCCGGACCCCTCCGATATCGAGGAAATCGAGGAGCCGATCATCGATGCCACGGTGATCACGCGCGAGGATTTCATCGGCGACATTTTGAAGCTGCTCGAGGAGAAGCGCGGGCAGCAGAAGAAATTCGAGTACATCGGCACGGGGCGCGTGCTATTGACGTACGAGGTGCCGCTCAACGAAATCGTGCTCGATTTTTATGACCGGCTGAAAACGGTGTCGCGCGGGTACGCTTCGCTCGATTACCACCTCTCCGGGTACCGCAACTCGCCTATGGTGAAAATGGACGTGCTGGTGGCGGGCGAGCCGGTGGATGCACTCTCCATCATCGTCCACAAGGACTTTGCCTTCGATCGCGGCAAGGATCTGATCTCGCGGTTGCGCAAGCTGATCCCCCGGCAGATGTTCGAGGTCGCGCTACAGGCTGCGATCGGCAACAAGATTATCGCGCGCGAGACGATCGCGGCGATGCGCAAGAACGTGATCGCGAAGTGCTACGGCGGCGACATCTCGCGCAAGCGCAAGCTGCTCGAGAAGCAGAAGGCAGGCAAGAAGCGCATGAAGCGGGTCGGCAGGGTCGATATCCCGCAGGAAGCTTTCCTCGCCGTGCTGCGGGTCGGCACGCCCGACACGGACTAGTTATAGAGTTCAGCGAGCCCGCGCATCCCGCACCCCTCCGATCAGCAGCATCGCTCCGGCCACGAGCGGGGGCGCGCACATCAGCGAGAACAGCAGGATGGCCTGGAGCGCATCAAACCTCCGGATCCACATCGGCGTAAACATCGCCAGGGCTGCGAGCCCTTCGAGCAGAAGAAGCCCGCCGCCGATGACTGGCCACTTCCAGGCAAGCGCCACGCCGCCTCCCATCAGGAGCAGGAAAAGGAGGGCCTGCCCGAAGTGTCCGGAGCCGAGCGACTCCGCTCCTTCGAAGAAGATCCACATGGCCGCCCAAAGGCCAGCCAGCACCAGAGCAATACGATTCGATCTCATATCGGTTCAATTCTGCGATGGAAATGTGATGAAGGAGCTTCGTTTGCCTTTCGGAAAAGCTTCCGAAGTTCTTCGCGCATGCGGAACCGAATGATAACAAGCCGAATCCGGCTGCTCCGCGCTATTCTCGCAATATGAGATTTGCAGTCCTGGCGCTTGCCTTTGCGGCAACGCTTCCCGCCCAGACCCGGCCATCGGCCGTCCCCACGATCGCGGAGGCCAAGGCGTTTATCGAGAATGCCGAACGCACCCTGCTCGATCTCTCCACGGAGACCAGCCGCGCGCAGTGGGTCCAATCTACGTACATCACCGAGGATACGGAGATTCTGGCAGCGCTGGCTAGCGAGCGCTCGATCCGGGCCGGCGTGGACTTCGCGAAGGCAGCGGTACGTTTCGATAAGCTGAATCTCCCGCCTGAGTTGCGCCGCAAGTTCAACCTGCTGAAGCTCTCCATGACGATGCCGACCCCGGCCGACCCGAAGGAGGCCGCCGAACTGACCAGGCTCGCGGCCGGTATGGAAGGCGTGTACGGGCGCGGCAAGTACTGCCCCGGTGACGACCAGTCCAAGTGCCTGGACCTTCAGGAGATCACGCGCATCCTGGCAACAAATCGCGATCCTAAACAGCTTCTGGAGGTCTGGCGCGGCTGGCACGAAATCGCGAAACCGATCCGGAAGGACTACACGCGGTTCATCGAGCTTTCGAACAAGGGCACGCGTGAACTGGGTTTCCCGAACACGGGCGCGATGTGGCGTTCGAAGTACGACATGCCGCCGGACGCCTTCGCCAAAGAGGTGGACCGCCTGTGGGAGCAGGTGAAGCCGCTGTACGTCTCGCTACACAGCTACGTGCGCTGGAACCTGAGGGAAAAGTATGGGGCCGACGTGGTGCCGGAGCGCGGTCCGATCCCGGCGCACCTGCTGGGGAACATGTGGGCGCAGGAATGGTCCAACATCTACGACGTCGTCGCGCCCAAGGACGCCGACGCCGGCTTCGACCTGACTGAAGCGCTCAAAAAGCGCAACACGGATGCGCTCCAGATGGTGCGGTACGGCGAGGGCTTTTTCACCTCGCTCGGCTTCGCACCGCTTCCGAAAACCTTTTGGGAGCGCTCGATGTTTGTGAAGCCTCGCGACCGCGAGGTGGTGTGTCACGCGAGCGCCTGGGATGTGGACAACGTCGATGACCTGCGCCTGAAAATGTGCATCGACATCACGGCGGAGGACTTCTCCACCGTTCACCACGAGCTCGGGCACAACGTCTACCAGCGCGCCTACAACCAACTGCCGTTCCTGTTCCGCGACAGCGCCAATGACGGCTTCCATGAGGCGATCGGCGACGCGGTGGCACTCTCGATCAACCCGCAGTACCTGGTGAAGCTCGGGCTCATCGAGAAGGCTCCGGACCCATCGAAGGACATAGGCCTGCTGCTGCGCCGCGCACTGGACAAAGTCGCATTTCTTCCATTCGGCCTGCTGATCGACCAGTGGCGTTGGAAAGTGTTCACCGGAGAGATCACGCCGGAGCAGTACAACAAGGCGTGGTGGGACCTCCGGCTGAAGTACCAGGGCGTCGCTCCGGCGGGCCAGAGGGGAGAGGAGTACTTCGACCCGGGCGCGAAGTATCACGTGCCGGCAAACGTGCCGTACACGCGTTACTTCCTGGCGCACATTCTCCAGTTACAGTTCCACCGCTCGCTCGCTCAGGCGGCGGGGTGCAAGGATCCGCTGAACCGCTGTTCCATCTACGACAACAAGGAAGCCGGCAAGCGGCTGATCGACATGCTCGAGATGGGCGCCAGCCGCCCGTGGCAGGACGCGCTTCAGGCACTGACGGGCCAGCGCGAGATGGACGCGACCGCGATCCGGGATTACTTTGCGCCGCTTCAAAAATGGCTGGACGAGCAAAACAAGAGGAAGCCGGTGGGGTGGTAGGAAGGAATCCGATGCGTACAGCGCAGGCCCGCGTGAAGGGGGCCTGCGCGAAGTCAGCCTAATCTGGAACGGTTCAGTCGACAGGACCTTCGAGCGCCACCACAAGCATCTTTCCCCGCACGGCCTGAACGCGAACACGTGCTTCTGCGGGGATCGATGCTCCGGCCGCCGCTTCGGCCATCCACATCTCGCCCCGCACTCGCACGTAGCCCTCTGGCGCGATGTCTTCCACCGCGGTGCCGCGCTCGCCAATCAGGTGCGCCGGACCCGGTTTCCAGCGAGCCTCGTAGCTTCTCTTGAGGACCGGATACAGCAGGAAGTCTTTGGCGACGTACAGACCGAAAAGCAGCCAGGCGATCCAATCATCGAGTCCAAGCCAGCGGCGAAGCAGGTATAACGCCGCGCCGGCGGCGATCCAGCCCGGGATTTGGAAGAGCGAGTATCGCGTAAACGTGGTCACGCGTGCGCCATTGTAATGCTCTCGCGCCGGCTGGGAAGCTATCCCTGTAGCGCCTTCTTCCCGGCGTCCAGGGTCCGGACGATCGCCTCGACGTCGAATACGCATCCGGCCCAGGACCCGCCACCCACGTCCTGAAGAGCCGCCCACAGGCGAGTCTCGGGAGCGAGTGCGGGATCAGGCGCGAGCGCCGGGTGCTGCGAGCGCCCGGCGAGCACGCGCGCGGCTTCCTCGCGCGGCAGTCGCACACCGTTCTTGCCCACGAAGTTCACCGTGCCTTCCAAGCGGTTGCGGTCCACGACGATCTCGACAAGATCGCCGTCGCGGAGCTTACCGATCGGTCCGCCGGCGAGCGCCTCAGGCGAAACGTGGCCGATGCAGGCTCCCGTCGATACACCGCTGAAGCGCGCGTCCGTGATAACCGCGATCTGCTTGCCGAACGCCAGGTGCTTGAGCGCGCTTGTGATCTGGTAAATCTCCTCCATGCCCGAGCCCATTGGCCCTCGGCCCGCGAGGACGAGCACGTCGCCCGCCTGAAGGGTGCCGTCCTTGATGGCAGTGATGGCGGCTTTCTCGGTGGTGTACACACGTGCGGGGCCGACCTTGCGGTAGACGCCGTCAGCATCCACGACGCTCGGATCAATCGCGGTGCTCTTGATCACGGAGCCCTCGGGTGCGAGGTTGCCCTTGGGGAACGTAACTGTGGACGTCAGGCCACGCTTGCGGGCCGCATCGGGAGACATGATTACCACGTCGGGGTCGATGCCTTCACGCTCGCTCACGAGCTTGCGAAGTGTGGCGCGGCGCTCGGATGCCTCCCACCAGTCCAGCATTTCTCCCAAAGTTGCGCCGGACGCGGTGAGCGCTTCCAACCTCAGCAGCCCGGCCCTCCGCAGGTGCAGCATGACTTCGGGAACGCCGCCCGCCATGAACACAACAACGGTGGGGAACGGACCATTCGGGAGCGAATCGACCAGGCGCGGCACCTGGCGGTTCACGGTAGCCCAGTCGTCCACGGTGGGGCGGCGGAGTCCGGCCGAGTAGGCGATGGCCGGCGTGTGAAGAATGAGGTTGGTGGAGCCGCCAAACGCAGCGTGCGTCACCATTGCATTGTGAATGGACGCTTCGCTGAGGACGCCATTCATGGTGAGTCCGCGCTCTTCGAGAGCGAGAACGGCACGCGCGGAGCGACGCGCCATGTCCTTCCAGATCGCATGCCCGGAAGGCGAGAGAGCGGAGTGCGTCAGGGAAAGCCCGAGAGCTTCGCCGACAACTTGCGACGTGGCTGCCGTTCCGAGGAACTGGCAGCCGCCGCCGGGCGAGCCGCACGCGTGGCAGCCGACATCCGAGGCGTAGTCCAGAGTGATGGCGCCGTGTGCGTACCGTGCGCCGATGGATTGCACCGCGCCCAGATCCTCACCTTGCTCGGGCATCAGCGTCACGCCGCCGGGCACGAGCACGCAGGGCAGGTCGCGCATGGACGCCAGGGCCATCATCATGGCGGGCAGGCCCTTATCGCAGGTGGCGATCCCGACAACGCCCCGCCGGGTGGGCAGCGAGCGAATCAGCCGGCGGAACACGTTCGCGGCATCATTGCGATATGGCAGGCTGTCGAACATGCCGGGCGTGCCTTGGGTGCGGCCGTCGCAGGGATCGGTGCATGCGCCGGCGAACGGCACTGCGCCGAGCGATTTCAACTCGCAGGCCGCCGCCTCCACGAGCAGTCCGACCTCCCAGTGGCCCGTGTGGTACCCAAGCGCGATGGGCGTGCCGTCGGGTGCGCGGAGGCCGCCGTGTGTGGACAGGATCAGGATCTCGCGGCTGCCCATCGCGTCCGGGCTCCAGCCCATGCCGGCATTCTGGGTCCAGCCGAAGATGTCGCCCGAGGGGCGCTGGACGAGCATTTCACCAGTGAGCGGCAGAGAGCCGGAGGGGCCGGCCCCTTTCGCGCGGACATCGAAGAGCGAGGCGTCGCGCGAATCCAGGATCGAATCGAGCGGTACGGGCATAACGTTCAGACTATCAGCGCCGGAGCGGCAATGCCGCTACAATCAGGATAAGTGTCATTCAGGGCAGTGTGTTGTATGCGTGGCACTTCATCGCCCCTTTTAGGTGGAACCAGCCTTGGCGCCGCGAGCTCTTACAGCCGTTTACCCGGGGTCGTTCGACCCGATCACGAACGGCCATCTGGACCTGATCGATCGCGCGGCGAAGTTGTGCGACCGGCTGATCATCACGGTTCTCCGCAACGAGCAGAAGCAGCCGCTGTTCAATGTCGAGGAACGGATGGACATGCTGCGCGAAGTGGTGCAGGGATATCCGAATGTCGAGGTGGATTCGTTCGACGGCCTTCTAGTGGGATACGCGCAGGCTAAGGGAGCGCGCGTGGTTGTGCGCGGCATTCGGGCGATTTCGGATTACGAGTACGAGCTACAGATGGCGCTCATGAATCGGCGGCTTTCGCCCGATATCGAGACCGTGTTCCTGATGGCCGGCGAAGCGTACTCGTTCATCAGTTCCAGGCTTGTGAAGGAAGTGATCCGCCTGGGGGGCAATATTTCCGGACTCGTGCCGGAGCCGGTTGTAGCGCGGCTCGAAGCACGCGTTTTGAGGGGCGTTTAAAAGACAACGTGATGCAGGATACGGGAACACTCGCCGAAAGACTATCGAGAATCAGCGTTTCAGCGACCATGCGGGTCGCCTCGGAAGCGGATCGCATGCGGAGGCAGGGAATCGACGTGGTCGATTTCGGCGCCGGCGAGCCGGACTTTCCTACCCCGGACAACGTAAAGCAAGCAGCCGTCCGCGCGATCGAGAACAACTTCACGAAGTACACCTCATCGGCGGGAACGCCCGAATTGCGCGAAGCGGTGTGCCGGCGGCATGCGGCCGATTTCGGCACGGCATACACACCCGCGGAATGCGCCATTTCGGTAGGCGGCAAGCACGCGATTTTCAATCTCACGCAAATTCTGCTCGAGGACGGCGACGAGGCGATCATCCCGGTCCCCTACTGGGTAACGTACAAGGACGTTGTCCACTACGCCGGAGCACGGTGTGCGTTCGTCGAAACGGACGAACAGGAAGGGTTCGCGCTCACGGCCGCGATGGTGGAGCGGGCGGTGACGCCCAAGACGAAGCTGATCATCCTGAACTCGCCGAACAACCCGGCGGGGTCCGTGCTCGATCCCGAGGAGTTTGCGCGGATCGTGCACCTCGCGGCGAAGCGCGGCATCTGGGTCATGACCGACGAGTGTTACTGCCACTTCCTGTACGACAGCAAGCCCTACTCGGCCGCTGCGCTGCCGGGCGTAAAGAACACGGTTCTGGTTGCCGGCTCGCTTTCGAAGACCTACGCCATGACCGGCTGGCGTATCGGGTTCACGCTCGCGCCGGAGCCGATCGCTTCTGCGATCGTGAAGCTGCAGAGCCACTCGACTTCGAACCCGACCTCCATCGCCCAGAAGGCCGCATTCGAAGCGCTGGCAGGCCCGCAGGACTCGGTAGACGTTATGCTCGCCGAGTACCGCCGCCGCCGCGCGTTCGTTTTGGAACGGCTGCGGGGGATTCCGGGCCTCACGTGCGCCGAGCCGCGCGGAGCCTTCTATGCGTACCCGAACATCGGGTCCGTGCTGCGGCCGGACGGGGTTCAGGACACGCTGCAGTTTGCGGAGAGGCTGTTGGGCAAGGAGCACGTCGCGGTAGTGCCCGGCGAGGCCTTCGGGACGGATCGCCACGTACGCATCTCTTACGCGACCTCCATGGCCGAACTTGAACGTGGCCTGGAGCGGCTCCATAACTTTGTGGTCCACTTGAGCCGATGAGATCTTTCCGGCTGCTGCCCTCCTTGAGGGAAAAGGTGTGGGGCACTACGCGGCTTGGCCCCTGGTTCCCTGACACTGATGCGCCGGTCGGAGAAGTGTGGTTCACGTTCGATGAGAACCTCACCGACCTGGGCCCAAGCTTAGCCGAGTTGATGCGGACGCATGGAGAGGACCTGATGGGCGCGGGGCGCGGCGGCGGGCCGTTCCCGATTTTGACGAAATTCCTGTTTACTGCGGAGCGGCTTTCCATCCAGGTTCACCCGGAGGACGAGTACGCACGTGCGCATCACAACTCTCCGGGCAAGACGGAGATGTGGTTCGTCTTGCGGGCGGAGCCCGGGGCGTCAATCGCGGTCGGGTTCAAGGAACAGTTCGCACCAGCGGTGGTTCGGGCAGCGGCGCTCGATGGCGCGATTGAGGAACTCGTCCGATGGGTCCCCGTCGCCGCAGGCGACACGATCTTCTGCCCAGCCGGAACGGTACATGCCATCGGCGCAGGCCTTGCGGTGTGTGAGATCCAGCAAAATTCTGACATCACGTATCGGCTCTACGATTACGGACGGCCCCGCGAACTGCACCTGGACGAATCGATGGCAGTCGCTGATCTCGGCCCGCATCCTGGAGTAACACCGCCGCTCTCGGCCGCGCCCGGTCGGCAACTCCTGGCGTTGTGCGACTACTTCGCGACCGAGTTAGTGGAAGTGCGCGCGCCTGTGGAATACGCGCCTGAAGCCGCGCGAATGCACATCCTGATGGTCATCCAGGGCACAGGAACGCTGGACGGAAAAGAGTTGGAGGCCGGCCAGACCTGGATCGTCCCTGCGTCCGCGCCGGGGTTCCGCGTCGAACCCGCGGGGACACTCAGTTTCCTGCGTACGTTCGTGCCGTAGGGCAGTTACTGCAGCTCTCCGTGGTCCGGATCCGGGCTGACGGAATGAAGGTTGGCTTCAAGGTAGTCCCGGAGAGCGCGGATAATCTGGTGGCGGTTCTCATCCATCAACTCCCAGTCGGCCAAGTAGGTTTGTGGCTCGATCTCCACGGCGAGCAGCGACAGCGGGTCGCAGACGCCTGCATCCCGCAGAGCGTAAAAGAGATATACAAGACCACCGCCGCAGTGGCTCCGGCCGAAAAGGTCGCAGCCCAGGCAGGCTCGATTTTCCGCATTTCCGTTCAGCACACGCAACAGGGCGACTTCCATGCGCGTCTCATACACAAGCGACGGGTGCCCAACGGCGGTTCCGGGCGGATCGTAGCCGTGGGAGGGCAGGCGGTTGAGCAAAACGTCCCAGCACTCGGACGAGCCCAGCGGCAGGACTCGGTCGCGGATGCGGCGCTCGAACTCGAGCAGGGCATCCGTGATGCGTTCGCGTCTTAGGAAATCGGCGCTCGGGTCTGACATCGCCGCACGTAGCTTAACATAGGAACTTGACGGAACAATCGAACGTCGGCGCGGGCCAGTGGAAAGGCGTCTATATAGGCGTCGGGTTGACCACGCTGGCCACACTCCTCATCGAGCTTTCGCTCACTCGCATCTTTTCTGTTATCTTTTACTACCACTTCGCGTTTCTGGCCATCTCCATTGCTTTGTTCGGCCTCGGCGCTGGTGGAGTCCTCTCTTACCCTCTCTCACGCTGGCGCGTCCCGCTGTTCACTAAGCTGGGCTGTCTGGCGATGCTGAATGCCGCCCTTGTCGTGGGAGCCCTGACGTTCCTGCTCTCGCTTCGCGGCGAGCCGGGATACGGAGCGCTCGCGCTGGTCTATTTCGCCACTGCGCTGCCGTTCATCGGTTCGGGCACCATTCTGTCGCTCACGATCTCGGAGACAATCGAACGCGTCAACCGGGTGTACTTCGCCGATCTGCTCGGCGCGGCGGCAGGATGCATCCTGCTGGTGCCACTGTTGAACCGGCTCGGTGGGCCGAACGCGGTCCTTGCGGCCTCGGCGCTATTCGCAGCGTCGGCAATTGTCTGGTTCGCACTTTCGGGCGCGCGTGCGCTGTTTCGCACTTCCATCGTGCTCACCGCCGCGAGCGTGCTGCTGATTGCAATGAACGCCGGTGGGCGCGTGCTTGACGTCCGGTATGCGAAGGGTAAGCAGCTTGCGAGCGAGAAGTTCGTCCGCTGGAACAGCTTCTCCCGCGTGGCGCTCGGCACCGACCCGAACGGGCAGCCGAACATCGTGATCGACGCGGATGCAGCTACAGGCATACCGAATTTCGATTTCGCGAACCTCACCCCTGAGGAACGTCAAGGGCTGCTCTACATGGGGCCGGGACTGCCCTACGTGCTGCGTCCGGGCGCGAAGACGCTCGTCATCGGCGCGGGCGGCGGGTGGGACGTGGCGCGCGCGCTGGCCTCGGGCAGCCGGGACGTGACCGGAGTCGAGATCAACCCCATCATCGCGAAGACGATCATGATGGAGCGCTTTCCGCATCTCAGCCGCGGGCTCTATCTGCGGCCCGAAGTGCGCATCAAGATCGAGGACGGCCGCGGGTTCGTTCGTTCCAGCCCGGAGCGCTACCAGGTGATACAGGCGACGCTGGTTGATACGTGGGCGGCGACCGCCGCCGGGGCTTTCGCGCTTTCCGAAAACAACCTGTATACCGTAGAGGCGTTTCAGGAATACCTTTCTCATCTCACGCCGGACGGTATCCTTGTGTTCACCCGCTGGGGCCTGGAGCCGGCGCGTGAATCCTTGCGGCTGTTGTCGCTGGCCCGTGAGGCACTGGCGCGGCTTGGGGAGCGGGATCTCTGGAAGCACGTAGTAGTCGTGCGCGAGGGCAGCGAGAAGCAGCTTGCCGGGTGGGGCAACGTCGATACCGTGGTAATCGCCCGGAAGCCGCTCACGATGACGGACATGACGCGCGTCCGCGAGGCGGTGAGCAAGGGTGGGCTCCGGGAGATCTACGTGCCCGATGCGCGTATCCCGAACGCGTTCACCGACTATCTACACAGTCCGGACCCGCACCGCTTCGCGCAAGAATACCGCTACGACATCTCACCCGTCGCCGATAACCGGCCGTTCTTCTTCTATACCGTGCAACCGCGCGACTTCTGGCAGTTCCTGCACAGCGCTTCACGCCTGAGCGCTGACTACAACATCAACCGCGCGGTACCGCTGGTATTCGGCCTGCTCCTGATCAGCGTGCTCGCTACCGCCGTGATGCTGTTACTTCCCAGAATGGTACTCGGCAGCCGCCTCCCGAAGGACCCGAAGACCTTGCGTTTCCTCTGGTACTTCATATTCATCGGTGCGGGCTACATCATGATCCAGGTCGCGCTGGTGCAGAAATTCGTGCTATTCCTGGCGCACCCCACTTACGCGCTTACGGGCATCATCTTCTCGATGCTGGTCTCGAGCGGACTCGGGAGCTATTACAGCCGGCGCATCATCCGGGGAATGGACGTGCGTCTCCAGGCGGTGCTCGCGGGTGTGGGGCTGCTGGTGGCGGTGCTGGCGTTCGGCATCTCGGCGCTGCTTGGAACCGGCGTAGGGCTGCCGCTTTGGGTGAAGTTCCCGATGGCGGTCGTCCTGATCGCTCCAGTCGGGTTTTTCATGGGCATCCCGTTCCCGACGGGGTTGGATCGGCTGGAAGTCGAGCACCGGCCATCGGTACGGTGGGCCTGGTCACTGAACGCCGCTGCAAGTGTGCTCGGCAGCGTGCTGGCCATCGTGCTTGCGATCTACATCGGGCTACGGGAGACACTGCTGGCCGGTGGCGCAATGTACCTGCTCGCAATGGCATCAGTGCGCTGGAGTTCCCGGCGCGCCGCGGCGAAGCCCGCCTCGACGGTCAGTGTTTGAAGCTTAAGGAAGGCCTGATCGCGGCTCCGAGCGGGCATCGCCGCGCTTGACCTGTGCCCGGCGGCGGCCTTTCTTCAGGTTCGCCGCGGCTCGCTGCCGGGCTGCTTCGCTGATTTGAATTTTGTTGACCACCTGCTTCGCGCCCCCGAGCCTCGCAAGGCGGGTAGCGACCCCTTTTCTTTGAATGATCTCGGTGTGGCCCTCAATGTACGCCACGCCGCCTTGCACGCGGACTTTGAAGTTGTCGGCCGCGATCTTCGATTTTGAGAACCGCAGCCGGATCGCCGCTTCCACGTCGCGGTCAGGCTGGATCGGCAGCGCGGCAAACGCCAGTGCCAGCACAAGCGCAAGCATAGAGTCGTCCTCCTCACAATGTAGTGCGCTCGTACGGTCCGGTCCTCTCCAGTTATCTCCTAGTTACTTCGGATTACTACTCCCGCTGCACCGCCGGTATACGCCCTCACTGGGGGTACTGGTACCAGTACGTAGTACTAAACATGGGAGTCTGGTACTCCAAAATCCCAAGTTCTCTGCGACGATATTGTTTAGCAGCGCATCAGATGGGCAGCGCGCATCGCAGCGTCCAGATCGTCTGGGTAGAAACATGCATCCTCTGACAACGGCACTCATCATTTCGGACGACCGGCTCAGGGCTGAGTTGGCGGCGGCACTGGTAGATCAACCGGTGCGGGTTGTTTTCGAAAGCAGCTATTTCGAGCCTGTACAGCTCAAGCGCTTCAACCTGGATGTCGTATTCATGGATGCGCAACCGCCGAGCGAGTCGATCGAAGTCGCCCTTGTGAAGTTGCGGGGCGTATGCCCGACCTGCATGGTTGCCGGAGTGAGCGGAACTGCCGATCCGAACGCGGTGCTCGCCGCGCTTCGGGCAGGCGCGAACGAGATTATCCTGCCACCGATCGCGGACACGGTGCAAACCGCAGTGGGCCGGATCGCAACGATGATCACCCGCCGCGACCCGGTCCGATCGGCGAAAACGGTGGGTTTTGTGTCGGCCAAGGGCGGCTGCGGCGCGACGACATTCGCGTGCCACATTGCCGCGAGCTTGAACCGGACAACCAATCACGACATCCTGCTGGCGGATCTCGATTTCAACGCGGGGTTAAGCGGCTTTCTGCTGAAGACGCGGAGCCAGTACACAATCGTGGATGCGGCGATGAACGCGGAACGGCTGGACGCGAGCCTCTGGAAGGGCTACACGTCCTCTTACAAGCCGCGGTTCGACGTGATGCCGTCGCCGATGGCGATCAGCTATCCCGAGGGCTTTCATCCGGAAAGGGTCCGCCAGGCTATGCGCGCGGCAACCGGATTCTACGGCTGGATCATCGCGGATCTGGGGCGCGGACTGAATCCGTTCTCTGCGGAGGTTATTTCAGACCTCGATGAAATCTGCCTGGTCACAAACCCGTCGATCACATCGCTGTATCAGGCGAAGCAGGTCCTTGAGCGGGCGACCGAGCGCGGCATCCCCCGCGAACGGTTTCGCCTGATTCTGAACCAGGTGGAACAGCGCCAGCCGCTCGATCGTGGAGAGATCGAAAAGGTCCTTCGCTCCCCGATCTTCGCTGAAGTGCCGCTTCGCAGCGGTCTTGACGAGGCCTATGCCGACGGCCGCCTGATGGATCCCGACAGCCATCTCGGTCGGGACTTTGAGCGGATCGCCGCCAAACTCGCCGGAGTCGATGAGCCTGGGCAGCCCACGAAGGGCTGGCCCTTCTTCCTTGGACGGCGCGGCACTGCTCCCGCCACGGCCGGTTAGCCGGCCGCTTCTTTTCCAGAACACGTACGCAATCCGGCCCTTCGCCGGCCGCTGGGGATCGTGTGCATACTCGCCGTATCGCCGCGTGGATGATGACTCGCGCGCCGAGTTGGGCACCGCGGGAAGACACTGGCGCTCGCCAACCCTGCTTCATATATCAAGGACCGGGGCGCATCCACCTCGGATGCTCTCGAAAGGAATCCACGCTGTGCGTCCCTATTCCACCGCTCTGATCATCGGCGACCCGCAACTGCGGACGACCCTCCGCTCCGCGCTGGCGCACTACCCGGTCCGGATCGTGCTGGAGGACCGGCAACTCGACTTCGTGCATCTGAAGCGCCTCGATTTCGATGTCATCTTCATCGATGCCGAGCCCGTGGGTGAGCGGATCGCCGAGGTGGTCGCCCGGATTAGCGCTGCGAAGCCTTCGGCTCTGATTGTTGCCATCGGAGATGAAGCGAGGCCTGACGCTGTGCTGGCCGCACTCAGGGCGGGCGCCGGCGAGATTATTCTGCCGCCCGTTGATAACCGGCTCGCCGCGGTGATGGATCGGCTATCAGCGACGCTCGGCAAGCGCGTGACGGCGACTGTGGCCAAACAAGTGGCATTTGTTTCTGCGAAGGGCGGATGCGGAGCGACCACGCTGGCCTGTCATGTCGCCTCCTGCCTGAACTCGACAGCCCCGCTGAATGTGCTTCTGCTCGACCTGGACTTCAATGCCGGACTGAGCGGCTTCCTGCTTAGGGCGAAGACACAGTACACCGTCGTCGATGCAGCGGTGAACGCGCACAGGATGGATGCGAGCCTCTGGAAGGGTTACGTCACCGCCTGCAAACCGCGGCTTGACGTGCTGCCTTCTCCGATCTCGACTGTGTTCCGCGAGGACTTCCGGCCGGACACGCTGCGCGAGGCGATGTTAACGGCGAACGGCTTGTACGACTGGGTGATCGCCGACCTCGGGCGCGGCCTGAACCCGTACTCCGCCGAACTCCTCGGCGGTTTCGACGAGATCTGCCTGGTCACCACGCCAACCGCCAGCGCAGTCTATCAGGCCGGCCAGATACTGGCTCGCGCGGTGGAACGCGGCGTGGCGCGCGAACGCATTCGGTTGATCGTAAATCAAACCCATCCGACCCAGTCCATGAATCGCGGCGAGATGGAACGCTCGCTCGCCCTTCGCGTCTTCGCCGAAATCCCGTACCGGGACGGGATCGAGGAGGGGTGTCTCGAAGGCCGGCTGATGCAGCCAAATTCCGCGTATGGCCGCGATTGCTCGCGGCTCGCCGGCAAGTTAACTGATGAACTGGCGGCGGACGAGCACCACAAGCGGTTCTGGAGCTTCCTGGGCGGACGCCGGAAGGCGAGCTAACGCATAGAGCGCGCGTCCGGCGGAGGGCCTGCCGTCTAGGGCGGTTGCATTCTCCCTTCAGAGCCTTGATAATTGCGCTCAATATGTCCGAATTGGCTCGTAGGGACTTCTTACGCGGCGCCGGTACCGCTACGGCCGGCATGACCGCCGCCTCCTATTCGCGCGTTTTGGGCGCGAACGACCGCATTCAACTTGGCCTCATCGGGTGCGGCGACCGCGGCACCGGGGTCATGAACAACTTCATCAAAACCGATCAGGTGCAGGTGACTGCGCTTTGCGATATCTACGACGCGCACATCGAACGTGCACGGCAGCGAGGCGCGACGGGCGCAAAGGGCTTCAGCGACCATCGTAAGCTGCTCGACACAAAAGACCTGGACGCGGTCCTGATCGCCACGCCCGACCACTGGCACGCCGTCATCGCCATAGACGCTCTCAACGCCATGAAGGACGTCTATGTCGAAAAGCCGCTCACGCTCAAGCCCGAGGAGGGCCCCGAAATCGTTAAGGCCGCGCGCATCAACGAGCGGGTATGCCAGGTGGGCATGCAGCAGCGCTCCGGTGCGCACTACATCGAGGCCAAGCAAACTTACATCGAGGCCGGAAAGCTCGGCAAGATCACGCTGGCGCGCACGTGGTGGCATGGCAACACATATCACCTGCGGAAGGCGCCGGCTTCGTTGCAGTCAAAACCTTCCAACCTCGATTGGGGCCGGTTCCTCGGTCCAGTCAAATGGCGGGACTACGATCCACAGCAGTACTTCAACTGGCGCGCGTATCTTGAATTCGGCGGTGGGCAAATCACCGATTTGTTCACGCACTGGATCGACGTGGTTCATATGTTCATGGGCAGGGACATCCCCGTCGCCGCCGTCGCTTCGGGTGGCGTATATGCGTACAAAGACGGCCGGACCGCTCCGGATACGATCAACGTTTTGCTCGAGTACCCGGGCGACCTGACCGCTACTTTCGAGGCGACGCTGGTGCCCGGCATCCGAGGCGAGGGAATCGAGTTCTGCGGCACGGAAGGCCGGCTGTATATCGACCGCGGACGGTACGAGTTCTGGCCCGTGCGGTCGAAGACGCCGGTAGTCGTGAAGGGGCCGGACTACGACTTCACGCTGGACCATGTGAAGAACTTCCTGGAGTGCACGCGAACACGCAAGCAGCCGGCGGGCGATGTGCTCATCGGCCACAGGTCTGCGCAGGCCAGTCACTTGGGGAACATCGCTTACACCCAGAGGAGAAGGATCGATTTCGATCCGATCCGGGAGGAGATACTGCCGCTGTAGGGCGGGGCGCGGGGCGCGCATGGAACATGCCGCCTGCGGCCCGTGGCCTCAGGCAAGAATGAAAGTGGCCCGCGACGTTTAGCCGCGGGCCACACGGATCAGCAGGATCGTTTCGTCTGGCCGCTCGCCTCCCGAGCTAAATCAGATCGAACTTTTCCTGGTTCAGTAGTGGATCGCTTACCACGATCACCGGACGGCGGAGAACCTCCTCGAGTTCTTCGAGGTGTTGGTTCTTGCTGGATTTCAGCACCTTCGCCACTTCGGGGTTCACCCGAAGCGTACAATCCTTGCCATCCACCACCTTGGCGATCTTTTGCGCTTCCTGGAGGATCTCGCTCAGGATGGTTTGGACGCTCTTGACGTACCCTGCGCCCTCGCAATACGGGCAGGGCGAGCACAGCGTCCGCTCCAGGCTCTGCTTGACGCGCTTTCGGGTGATCGCGACCAGCCCGAAATCATTGAACTGCAGAACCTTGTTCGGCGCCCGGTCAGCCCTGATCGCTTCCTCGAGCGCCTGCATCACCTTTTGGCGATTCTTGCGCTCGTCCATATCGATGAAGTCCACGACGATGATTCCGCCCAAGTCGCGCAGCCGGACCTGCCGCACGATCTCCTTCACCGCCTCCGTGTTCGTCTTGACGATCGTGTCCTCCAGGCGGTTCGACTTGCCCACGAACTTGCCCGTGTTCACGTCGATGGCGACCAGCGCCTCCGTCTGGTTGATGACGATGTAGCCGCCCGACTTCAGCCAGACCTTGGGACGAAGCGCCTTCTCGAGTTCGTTCGTGATGTTGAAGGCGTCGAAAATCGGAGTTTCCCGCGTGTAGAGCTTGACCCGGTTAACGGCCGCCGGCTGGAATCGCTCGACGAACCGGACCACCTGCTCGTAGATCTCTTCGTTGTCCACCCAGACGGATTTGAACGAATCCGCCATCTGGTCGCGCAGAAGGCGGCTAACCAGGTCGAGGTCGTGGTGAATCAGTGCAGGCGCGGGCCGTGATTCGGCCTTGGCCCGGCTGTCCAGCCAAAGATTGAACAGGAACCGCATGTCATCGGCGATTTCCTGTTCGGTCTTACCTTCGCCGGCGGTGCGGACGATGAAACCGCCGGGGATGCCGGTGCGGTGGGCCTGAAGGATGCGCTTCAACCGCAGGCGCTCCTCGTCGGTCGCGATTTTGCGCGATACGCCCAAGTGCTCGACCGTGGGCATGTAAACGACGTACCGGCCCGGAAGGGCGATATGGGAAGTGATCCGCGCGCCCTTTTGGCCGAGCGGCTCTTTTGCGATCTGGACCAGGATCTCCTGGCCCTCCTTCAGGAGCTCAGAAATCGAAGGCTGCGGCGGGCGGTCCTTTTCAACGCGGCCGCGGAAGCCGGGGCGCGCATCGCGCTCGCGGGAGTCGCGGGACTCACGGGACTCCCTGGAGTCGTGTGTGTCGGCAGGATCGCGCGTTTCATGCGTGTCACGTGCCTCGCGAGTGGGCCGTGCATCACGGGGCTCGCGGGACTCACGCGGTTCCCTGGGTTCCCTGGGCTCACGCGGGTCGCGCACATCTCGGGTCTCGGTCTGCTCGGCCGTCTCGCTCGGCTGGTCGCCGTAACCCTGGCCGCGCATCTTGCGGCGCATGCGTCGCGAAACACGGTGGCCGTAACGGTAGCCTTGCTCGCGCAGCGTCGCCGTGAGACTGACAGGCATCCGCGCGGGCTCCACGCCCTCATCCTCGGGCACGGTCTCCTCTGTGGGCTCGGATCCTTCCGCGCCGGGCGTGGAAACGGCGTCGCCTTGCTCATCCGCCGTCTCGGCGCTTTCCGGGATCAGCGAGTCCGGAAGAACAGCGACGAGCCCGCCGGGGCCAACCGGTTCGGCGCCGGGCAACGGCTCCTCTTCGCCTTCGGAAAGGGCTTCAACCTCGAGCTCGTCTTCTTCGATGTCGTCTTCCAGTTCTGAGGCTTCAGGTTCGCCGATCGGCTCTTCAATGGCCGGCTCATCTGCGACGGTGACTGGAGAGACGGGCTCCTGGGCTTCCTCGGCGGTCAGTTCTTCTGAACCCGTGGTGGCCTGCTGCTCCGACTCGCCCGCCGGGGGCTCGTCCACAACAACTTCGGCGGCCGAAACCTCTTCCGGCAGTGGCTCATGCAACTCAGGCGTTTCGTAGCCGCCAGCCTCCGACTCCGGCAGCTCATGCTCGGGTTCATCGTCCGAACGGGAGGCGCCGTACTTCGCGAGCGACTCGCCCGGCAGCACGGTAAAATCGGCCGCATCCGGAGCCGGCGCAAATTCACGCTGTGGAGGCTCGGGGCGCTCCTCCCGATCATTGAGGTCAGCGTATTTGGCGTCGGGAAAACCCCGTCCCCGGGAGCGGCGGCGACGGGAACGGCGCCCGCTACGGTCGTCCTGGCCGCGGTCGCGGTCCCGCTCCCGCTCACGCGGCGGCTCGGTAACGGGCTGAACGGGAGCGGGCGGCTCTACAACGGCCTCTACGACGGGAACACGCGCGGCCACCTCGGGCGGTTGGGGAGGAGGCGAGAAAACCGGTTGACGCGGCTCCCGGTCGGCCTTGAGGACTTTGTCCTCAGCGGCGGCCGCCAGTTTGTCATACTCCTCATTGTCCTCAAAGAAATCAGAGACGTAGAGGAACGCGTCGCGGTCGAGCCCGATGTCCACGAACGCTGATTGCATCCCGGGCAGGACTCTCGTCACGCGCCCTTTGTGGATGCTGCCTGCCAGCGAGTATTCCCTCGATCGCTGGAAATAGATTTCGACTAACTGATCATCCTCGAGCACCGCCACTTTGGTTTCGTGACGGCTCGCGGATATCACTAATTCTTTTCCCATGAAAGCTCCGCTTCGGAAGCGGAAAGGCGGGCTCGTGGCGAGATAAAGTGCTGGCGTCCGGTTTGAGGGCCCGTCCCACGCTCCGTGACGGAACGCATGGCGGCCAGATACTGCATCAAAAAACTCGTCAAGCACGCACGGCGGAGCGACTCGACACCGCGCGGCTGCCGGATGGGCCGGCAAGCCTTCCGGCTCGCACCTCATGCCCCCGGTCAGTAACGCTCAAACCCGTTCGCTAAACTCTAATCCCGCTTCGGAAACCGCAGTCTCCGCTTCAGCTAACAAATCTCCAGAGCCTGACACTATTGACCAGGCCCAGCATCGCGAACATCGACAGGGTATTGGAGCCGCCATAGCTCATCAACGGAAGCGGAATCCCCACTACCGGCATGCGCCCAACCACCATTCCGATGTTCACGAGAACGTGAAATAACAACAACGCGCCGACCCCCATGCACAGGTACATTCCCGCTCGGTCCGGGGCCATCTGCGCGTTCTGAACGATCTGCATCAACAGCAGAAAGAACAACCCTAACATCACTACCACGCCGACGAACCCATGCTCCTCGGCAAACGACGAAAAGATGAAATCTGTATGCGGTACTGGCAGAAAACGATACTTCGTCTGGGTGCCCCGGGTGACGCCCTGGCCCCACATACTACCAGCCCCGACTGCGATTTTGGACTGGATCAACTGGTAACCCGAGCCACGCGGATCCTGGTTGGGATCGACGAACGTGACCAGACGGGCTTTTTGATAATCCTTCAGGACGAACATCCAAGCAACAGGCAGAACCAGGGCGAAGAGCAAAAGCCCCACTGCAACATACTGCCAGCGAAGTCCGGCGATGAATATCCCGACGATCAACATCGGGGTGTACGTCAGAGCGGTTCCCAAGTCCGGCTGCTTCATCACCATGATGAAGGGAACACCCACCAACGCTCCTAATTTCAGCAGGTCCCGAATCTCGATCCTGTCCGTTTTTAACTCGGTCAGATATCGGGCTACCAGCAATACCACCACTATCTTAACGAACTCCGAGACCTGTAAATTGAAGCCCGGCAAGGCAATCCAGCGCCTCGCGCCCATGATTGTCCGCCCCATCAGGAAGACCAGGATCAGCCCCGCGATCGAGAGCCCGTAGAACAAAAAGGTGCGGGAGAGGAGCGTGTGATAGTCGATCCGCGCCACGAACCACATGGCGATGAAGCCGGCCCCCACCCAGATGCTCTGCTTCCACCAGGCATCCTCCCAGACCGTACTGCGTGTGGCGCTATAAATCTGAAGAATACCGAGGGCGCAGATGATGAGCGTAACCGCCGTCATCGCCCAGTCGAGATCACGAATACTACGATATTGCGCCATACCGCCTCAGGGCTGCTGCACCGCCGTGGCGGAGGATTCCGTGGGGCGGGTGGCCGCCACCATTTGACCCTTCGCCGGCCGGGCTTTCTTGTCGAAATAAGCTTTGATCACGTCACGCACAATCGGCGCAGCGAGTTGGCCGTGCTCACCCTGTTCGAACAGCGCCGCGACGACGATTTCCGGCGCTTCGCACGGGGCAAACCCGACAAACCACGCATTGTCCTTCAAATGGTGCGCCCCGGAGCTCTTCGCAAGCTCGTTCGACGCCACCTGCGCGGTGCCGGTCTTGCCGCAGACGCTAATTCCCGGTAACCGTGCCCGCACGCCCGTGCCGCCCTCGTTCACGACGGCGAACATACCCGCCACCACTTTCTGGGCATTAGCCGTATCTATTTTCACGAGATGCGGTTTCTCAATGTGAGTCGGATCCCTGACGACGTGCGGCCGGTACCACACACCGCCCATCCCGATGCCGCCGATTGCATATGCCAACTGGAGCGGTGAAAGCGTCAGGGCGCCCTGTCCGATCGAGACCGAAATCGTCTCACCTGCGTACCACTTCTGGCGGAAGTTCCGCATCTTCCAAGCCGATGACGGGACGGTGCCCGCCACTTCATTGGGCAGGTCGATGCCGGTGCGCTTTCCGAGCCCGAAAGCTTCTGCGTACTTGGCAATGGCATCGATACCGAGTCTGTTGCCTACGTTGTAAAAATACACATCACAAGATTGCGCAAGGCCTTTATTCAGGCTGACGCGGCCGTGCCCGCCCTTCAGATGGCACCGGAAGTACCGGCCATAGAATGTCGCGCCGCCAGGGCAGTTGACGCTGAAGTCCTCGTCAATCGCTCCGCTCTCCAGGCCGGCCAAAGCCTCGATCGGCTTGAACGTGGAGCCCGGAGCGAGTTGCGCCTGAATCGCACGGTTCAGCATCGGATTGGCCGGGTTCGATACGATTTCACGCCAGTCGGCCGCGCGGATGCGCCCCGCAAACTTGTTTGGATCGAAGGTGGGCCGGCTCACCATGGCGAGCACCTCGCCATTCCGCGGATCGAGCGCGACGACGGCTCCATTCCTGCCTTCCATGGACAACTCGGCAACCACCTGGACGTCGAGGTCGATGGTCAACTGAAGGTTCTTGCCTGAGATGGCGGGCTTCATCTCGAGGCTTTCGTGTTCCCGGCCGCGATTGTCCACCACCACCTGCCGCTGGCCGTCCACACCCATCAGGCTTGCGTTATATTCCTTCTCGATCCCGAACTTGCCGATGATGTCGCCCGACTCGTACTCGATGTACTCGGGTGAGTTCAGTTCGGCCTCGTTAATCTCGCCCACATAGCCCAGCACATGGGCGCCGAATCCGTCCTGGGGATAAAGCCGCCGTTGAGCGGGAATCAGCTCCATCTCCGGGAATGTCTCAGGATCCCGATGCGCCTCGACAAAGGCCAGTTCGCTCGGGGTCAGCTCATCCTTGATGATGATGGGCTCATATCGGGGGCGGCGCTTGAACTTGTCGATTCGCTCTGTGAGGGTTTCGTAATCCAGGTTGAGGCCCGTTGCGATGGGCTTGAGGTGCTCATGCTTGAGCGCCTCGCGGGAGAGGATGAGGCTGTAGGAAGCGCGATTATCAACGATGACGCGGCCGTCACGGTCGAGGATCTTGCCGCGCGGGGCGAGCACCGGCAGAGACTTGACGCGGTTCCGCTCAGCCTGCTCGCTGTACACATCAGGATTGCGTACCTGGAGATCCCAGAACCCGGAAATCAGGAACAGGAATACCCCCACGGCAGCGTACTGAAAGAAAGCGATGCGGCCGGAAGCGAACTTCGTATCGTCGCGTACGACCTGCTTTGGCGTGCGGTCTTCGCCTGGTTCGGAAGAAAAACTCACAGCGTTAGGGGTTTTAGGCTATGCCCGTTCCTTCAGTTTATCCAAAAAGTGGAACAGCGAGATTCCCACCGCGGCGTTGAGCATCCCGACAATGAACGTCTGCTGAAGATCGAAATCGACCAGTTGTCCGAGCAGCGCGCGCGACAGCACCCAGTACAGAAACTGATGAAAGAAAAAGAAGAACAGGCCCAGGAGGAAGCGCACCACGACATGCTCCACATCGAAGCGCATACCGATCGAGGCCGCGAAGTAGCCCACCAACGTCTTAACGATCCCGAACATGCCCATAGGCTGATGCGAAAGCGAATCCTGCACCAGCCCGATAGCGGCTCCGGTGAAGACGCCCGAGAGCTGCTCCCGCCGCATCAGCGCGAAATATACCGTAACCAAAAGGGGCAGTTCCAGGTACGAGAGCACGTGAAGGAACAGCGGGACATAAACCTGAAACAGGATAGCCGCCAGCGGAACCGCGATCAGGCCCCACTTGCGAAAGGTTGTGACGCGGCTCTCGCGTGCGTTTGTGAGAAGCAGCCGGCTCTCGGTGAGATCGCTCACGGGCGAGCCTCCGGCTTCGGCGGAACTGCAGGTCTGGGCGAGGCGGCCTGAGACTGCGTAGGCGCTACGGGCCTGGGTTGAACGGGCTTCGGCGGGGCGGCTTGCGGGCTCGTCTCCGCGGGGGCTGCGGCGCCGGGCGCGACAGCAGTGCCGGCCTGGGCCTTCGCCGCAGCCGCGGCCTTCGCCCGAGCGGCGCGGGCCGCGAGTTCTTCCGGAGTCAAATTGAAATCGGGCGGTTTGGAGCCCGGCAGCCCGGTTCCGAACACATGGCCCTGCGAATCACCCAACTGTTTATATTTCTCGCGCAAGCGATCCGCTTCTGTGGCAGTGTTCGCCGTGCCCTGCGCGCCCGGCGGAACTCCCGCGCGCTGCGCGCCAGCCGGAGTTCCCGCGACCTGTGCGGCTGCTGGCTGCTGGCCTGCTGGGGCCGGAGGTTGGGTCTGGTCCGCCGGTGGAGGCTGGATGTGGACTTCCTTATTCGCAAGCGCAGGTTCGGGAACGGGCTGGTGAACACCTTCGGCCACCACCAGTACCTCTTCGAGCCCCTCCTCCAAGCCGGACGGGGAAAGGAACACCTGCTTATTCGGATTCCCCAGACGCACCACCGTCACTGCGCCTACAGGCAGCCCCCTGGGAAACACTCCGTCATCACCGGACGTAAAGAACATCTCGCCGGGATCCACCTGCTCCTCATTCTGGATGTAATCCACCTGGCAATTGCCGTGGCCAACCCCGCGAACGGTGCCGCGAACACGGTGCTTTTGGGAGATAACGCCGGCGGCGAAGGTCGGGTCCGTGATGAGGAGCACCTGGGATGCGGTCGGATAGGACGCGATCACTTTGCCGACGATCCCGTCCGGAGTGATTACTGCCATGCCGCGCATCACGCCCGCGCCCGAGCCGGTGTCCAGGAAGACCACCCGGGAGTTGGCGCCGGTGCCGGTTGCGATCACGCGTGCGGTGAGTGTCTTGGACGGGCTCTTCGACTGGAAAACGGTCAGCGCATGCACCCGGTCCGCTGTTTCGAGCTCCGTCCGGAGCCGTTGCGTTTCCAGCTTGGTGCGTGCCAATTCTTCCTTGATGTGCGCGTTTTCCTTCCGCAGATCCTTGAAGAGAAAGTAGTTCTCGACCACTCCCATGACGCCGCCGCGAACCGTGTCCACCACCTTGGCGGCGGGGGTTACGGCAGTGACCGCCCAGACACGGATCAGGCGCACGTCTCCATTGCCCTTCACCTGATAGGCAAGGAGCACCAACTGCGCGAAGATGACCAGCAGCAGAACGGTTACGTTCCGGTACCGGGTCAGCAACTCCATGTTCGGGGTCCGTGCCGGCGGAGGCCGGTGAGCGTGGCCTCTGAATTCAAAGTTTAACCGCGCTCACCCGTATCTGCCCGCGGATCGAATTTTACTCGATCGAGATCTTCCTGAGAAGCTTGAAATCGGTCAGCATCTTGCCGGTGCCAAGCACCACCGAGGCGAGGGGGTCCTCGGCGATCGAAACCGGCAGTCCGGTTTCCTCGCGGATCCGGCGATCCAGGTTCTTGATCAGCGCGCCGCCGCCCGTCAGGACGATGCCGCGATCGCTGATATCGGCGCTGAGTTCGGGAGGGGTGCGCTCCAGGGCGACGCGGATGGCGTTCATGATCGTCGCGGCGCACTCGGAGAGAGATTCGCGAATTTCGCTGTCGTCGATGGTGATCGTCTTCGGCACGCCCTCGATCAGGTTGCGGCCTTTGATCTCCATTGTCAGCGGCTTGTCCAGAGGGTACGCCGAGCCGATCTGCATTTTAATCTGCTCGGCCGTGCGCTCGCCGATCAGCAGGTTGTACTTACGTTTGAGGTACTGCATCACGGCGTCGTCCATCTCGTTGCCTGCGACGCGCACGGAGCGCGAGTAGACGATGCCCGAAAGGGAGATGACGGCCACGTCCGTGGTGCCGCCGCCGATGTCCACGATCATGTTGCCACACGGCTCTGTGATCGGTAGGCCCGCGCCAATGGCGGCCACCATCGCCTGCTCCACCAGATGCACTTCACTGGCCTTGGCGCGATAGGCGGAATCCACGACGGCGCGCTTCTCCACCTGGGTGATCTCGCAGGGAACGCCAATGACGATGCGCGGATGAACCAGCATCTTCCGGCCGTGAGCCTTCTGGATGAAGTAATTCAGCATCCGCTCGGTCACTTTGAAGTCGGCGATTACGCCGTCCTTCATCGGCCGGATGGCGACAATGTTGCCCGGCGTTCTGCCGAGCATCTCCTTCGCCTCTTTACCCACTGCCTCGACCTCGCCAGTGTTCTTGTTGATGGCGACGATCGACGGCTCATTGACAACTATGCCCTTGCCTTTGGCGTAGACCAGCGTGTTTGCTGTTCCCAGGTCGATGGCCAGATCGGAGGAAAACAAGCTGAACAGTGAACGAACGTTCATTCGGTGTACCGAAACCCTTTACGCGCGCCTGGACTACTGCCTTCAGGCCGGCACGGCATAGCAATAGCGTCCGGGTGGCTGGAATTGGAAAGGATGTGACCGATCCGATCTGAGAGTACCATAACTCTCCGAGTCCTATCATTCAAAAGGATTCATATATTCAGCAATTTTCCGGGTGTCAACGCCGGTTAAAAAACCATAGGAGGAGAGTCAGAACGAGGCTCAGCAGGATTGACGTCATGAGCGGGAAATGAAACGACCAGTTCTTCCCTCGAACGTTGATGTCGCCCGGCAAACGCCCGAAACGGATAGGCAAGCGTTCTCCCAGCGTCAGCACTATGCCGAACACCAGAATAACGGCGCCGATGAGAATCAGGGTACGGCCGGCGGACATGTGCGTGTTCTCCCTTGTTACAACGAGTACACGCGGCCCCTGTGCTGGCCCACCAGGATCTGGAACAGCCGGTGCGCGATCAGCTCATGAACGTTGAGCAACTCGCGGTTGGCTGCCGCGATTTCATGGGGATCCTGCGTATTCGTCGCGCCGCCGCCGCGCTTGAGCGCGTCAGTCGCTTCGTTGATGATCGGGTCCGTCGAAACCTCACCCGCCATCTCCCAGAGGGTGATGAAGCGGTCCACCGCCGTGGGGAAGCTCACCTCGAAAACGCCCCAGTTGCTGGTGGTGCGGGGCGGCTTGTAGTCCAGGTTGAAAGGCCCGTTGTAGTCGTAAGCGCGCAGGAGCACGAGGACATTCAACCAATCGAGCGGGTTCACCAGGCCGATGGCGATGTCCACATCGTGCTTTAGGCGGTACCCGTCGTTGATGTCGAAGTGCCACAGCTTGCCGTGCAGCAGCGCGCGTGCGATGCAGGCTCGAGGCGCGGCGCCCCACATCAACTCGTGCAGATACTCGGGATTCAGGCCGACCATCTCCGGGTGCGTAAGCAGGCCGGAGTGGATAAAGCCGAGCATGGCGTCCGAGGTGGGCAACAGAATTTCCGCGGCCGGCTCGAACGGCTTGGCCTCCATACAGTGCTTCAGGGTCGGGCGGTTGCGCTTGCTCGCGATCTCGATATCGATCTCGCAGGCGGCGTTGAGACCCTCGGCGTACCACTTCAGCGTCTGGACCTCGTCGATCGCGCCCTGCACCTGGTAGCCGAGCGACCCCGGCCAGTACACCGCGAACGACGCTCCAAGCTCATGGCCGATCCTCACGGTATTGCAGAGGCGGTATTTCGCGTACTCGCGGACCTCAGGCGCTTCCGCTGCCGGGCTGGCCGCGAATACTTCGTGATGAAAGGTCTCGGTGGTGACCATCGAGCACTTCACGCCGGTGCGGTTCAGTGCGGCGTTGATGCCGGCGACGATCTCCCACTGACGGTCCGTGCCGATGGCGTCGGCCGGGATCACGTCGGTATCGTGCGTAGTCCAGTGGGCGATGCCGATCTCGGCCCACTTGTCGATGACCTGCTCATAGGTGACGGGCGTGCGCGTTGGTGCGTGGAAGAGTGCTTGCCCCTGGTAAGCGGCCGCCCACTGGGGGCCGGAGATGTAGAAGTTTCGGCGCACGTCCGGCGGGTAGGATCCGCCGCAGGCATTGACGAGCCGCTTGACGAGCGCCTGCTGCTGGTTGACGGCGACAGGTTCCATCAGAGCCATGATACGAAGGAAGCAGGAACTGGGAGCAAGGAGGAATCGGACGTCGTTTCCTAGCTTCTGCTCACTGCTGCTCGCTTTCTAGATGCTCTCCAACTCCTCTTCAAGGAGTTGTTTCTGGTAGAGGTCCGCGTAGTACCCGCCGAGCCCGATCAGTTCTCCGTGGGAGCCCTGTTCGGCGATTCTGCCGTTCTCGATCACCACGATGCGATCGGCTTGGCGCACGGTGGAGACGCGGTGCGAAATCAGAATTGTGGTCCGGCCACGCATGATCTCCGCAAGCCGCGTGAGAATGCGCTCCTCGGTAAGCGTGTCCACACTCGAGAGTGCGTCGTCGAGAATCAGGATTTTCGGATCGCGCAGAATCGCGCGCGCGATGGCCGTGCGCTGCTTCTGCCCGCCGGAGAGCGTAAGGCCGCGCTCGCCTACCATGGTCTGATAACCGTTCGGGAAGCTCTCGACGTCAGCCGCGAGGCCCGCGACGTCGGCCGCCCACCGGATACGCTCCTCGGTGGCCTGTTCCACGCCGAAGGCGATGTTCTCCGCGAGCGTACTGGAAAACAGGAAGGTCTCCTGCGGCACCAGCCCGATATTGCGGCGCAGTTCGTCGGGCGAGACAGCACGCAGGTCGATGCCGTCGAGCAGCACAGCGCCTTCGGTCGGATCCAGCAGGCGCGGGATCAGGCGTATCAGAGTGCTCTTGCCGCTCCCGGTGTGGCCGACGATGGCGACGGTTTCGCCGGCGCGAATCTCGAGATCGACAGCATCGAGCGCACGACCGGTGGAGTAGGCCACGGAGACACCACGGAACTCGATCGCGCCGCGGACATCGCCGAGCGGCGTAGCGGCGGCCGGCGCCGCAATGGTGGGCGTCTCATCAAGCACCGCGCCGATGCGCGCGAGCGACGCGCTGCCGCGCTGCATCAGGTTCACCACCCAGCCCATCGCGATCATGGGCCAGATGAGCATGCCCATATACGTGTTGAACATCACGAAACCGCCGAGCGTAATGTGCCCGTTCAACACGCGATAACCGCCGACCCAGAGCACTACCAAAAACGTCACGCCGATCAACCCTTGCAGCAGCGGCATGAACATCGCCGAAACCTTCACCAGCCCGAGGTTTTGGACGATGTATTCGCGGTTCAGCTTTTCGAACTGGACCTGCTCGGCGTCCTCCTGCGCATAGGCGCGCACGACCCGCACGCCTGCGAGCGTCTCCTGGACGCGGCTCGAGATGTCCGCCAACTTCGCCTGGATGCGTTCGAAGCGGTCATGAATGATGCGGCCGAAGTACACGACGGCGAGGCTGACGAGGGGTGCGGGCAGAATCGCGATCAGGGTCAGGGGCCAGTCCGTCCAGAGCATCACCGCGATGGTGAGGATGAACGTGAGCGACGTCTCGGTCCAGTACATCGTGCCTGGCCCGAGCATCATTCGGACGGCGTTGAGGTCGTTTGTGGAGCGCGACATCAGATCGCCGGTTCGCATCTTCGAATAGAAGTCAGGCGAGAGCGAGACGAGGTGGCGGAAGATGTCGTTCCGCAAGTCGTATTCGATGTCGCGTGAAATGCCGATCAGGATGACGCGCATCCAATACTGAAAAAGGCCTTTGATCGCTGAAAGGCCGACCCAGCCTGCGCAGAAAAGGAACACGGTCCGGAGAGCAACGGCCTGCGTAAGCGCGTCGATGCCGCCTTTGATGAGCAGCGGCATTGCGGCGCTCGTCACGTCTTTGAGGATCAGCGCGCCGAACCCGAGCGCGTACGCGCGGCGATAGCGCCACATGTACGGGCTCAGCCTGCGGTACGCGTCCTTCATGCCGCCATCTTTCACGAAGCCACCCTTCCGAAACCCATGCCAGTTTCTTAAAATCCCATACCCGCCCAGGTTGCAAACGTCTTGCTCCACTCCAGGAAAAGGACCTTCTGCGCCTGACGAGTCCTCCACCAGTCGTCCGGTTTGAAGTACTTATCCGGAGCTGCGATCACGCGGAAGTCGTTTGCCGGCGCGAAGCGGGCGTAGGCTTTCCGGGTGCGCCGGGTGTGGTAATTGTTTGTCACCGCCAGAAACTTGCGCACACCGCGGCGGCGCAGTTCACGTACAGTTTTCGCAGCCTCCTCAATTGTGTTTGCTGCGTCGAGAGGAAACGAAACCAGCCACTCGGATGGGCACCCGTTCCGGACCGCGAATTCGATCGCGGGCTCGGATTCGGGCCGGCCATACGTGCAGCACGGACCACTCACGAGCGCCTTGGGCGCGTACCCTTCACGGATGAGCTCACAGGCTTTCAGGATACGATTCCCAAACTGATCACCGGCCAGCACCACGATCATCTCCGCTTTCGCCGGAGGGTCCTCGTTCACCAGGAATGAGCCGGCCGCGCGCAGCCACGCCGCCCGCGTCGCGATCAGGCCGATGACTAGAATGAGAGGGAGAAACCAATACCAGCGGCGAACCACGAACTATTCTTCGTCCGTGGGTCCGTCGGGGTCAAGGTGCCGAACCGTTTTCAGCCGTTGGTACAACCGCTCCACCTCAGCTTCATCCTCCGGCCGCAACAGCCGGTACCGAGGTGACGCCAGGGAACGGCTTGCAGCGGTCTGGGTATCTTCACCCCAGAACTTGCGGTACGGCTGCCCATCGATGAGGGCCTCGCGCGCACCACGCCGCAACTGACGGAGAAGACCGCGAACCGAATCGATGTCACCGGGATACACGAGCGCAACGCGGCTGTTATCGAACAGGGTGATGTGAACGATCAGCGGCGATTCAAAGCTGCGATCCACGCGGCGAATGTCGAGCCAGGGTATGACGCGCCTGCCGATGGTGAGGTGCGTGTCGTGGATCTCGATGGAGGGCCGCAGCCCGAGGAACAACAGCACAGCCGAACTTCCCAGGAACAGCGCCGCAGCAACGAATGCCGGCGGCCAGGAGAGGCCTGCCCAGACCGACAGAACACCGAGCGCGCATACGGCGAGCCCGGTCTGAAGGTAATACCTGGATGTTACGTAGCGCGTCACCGGCCCACATCCCCCTCCCCTTAGCCTACCCCGTGAATGAAGGACCGTCAATGTACAGGTGTCTCGCGTTTGTTTAAGAGAGTGACGACGGCGCGCCGAATGTAGTCTACGCCGCTCCACGCCGTGCCTGCGGCAACCAGCCAGAGCAGCGGCCGTGCCAGACCCTCCAACTCCGGGCGTGGAAACGCGAGATGGACAAGTGCCACGAGCGCCCCTGCGATCTGGAGGAAGGTACTGATCTTCCCCCACATGCTTGGCGGGAAGCTCCGGTACTTCGTAAAGAGGATCGCCGCAGCGACCATTGCCAGGATCAGGAGGTCGCGGCCGAACACCAGCGCTACAAGCCAGATCGGCGCCGCTCCAGCAATCCCGAGCGCGAGCCACGCGCCATTCAGAAGCGCTTTGTCAGCAACCGGGTCGAGGTAAGCTCCGATGCGAGTCAACCATCCGAAACGCCGGGCGAGGAAGCCGTCCAGGCCGTCTGTCGCCGCCGCGACCACAAAAATCGCAAGCGCACGGCGATAGTCGCCGGCGGCGATCGCCGTCACGGCGAACGGCACCAGCACGAGCCGCGACAGCGTTAGCAGGTTGGGGAGGTTCGTCCAGCGCACCGACCCCCCAGCATAACGCGTACACCGCTCAGGATACGAGCGTCTCGACCACACGTTTCGTGAGTTGATCGAAGCTGATGACCTCGTAAAGCGTCCGGTCACTCATAATCCGATTCACCACCGCAACGTGCATGGCATGGCCGGCACGCTCGGCGATAACGTGGGCGAGCAGCGGGCGTCCCAAAAGTGTGAGATCGCCGATCAGGTCCAGGGCCTTGTGGCGGCACGGCTCGTCCGGAAAGCGGAGCCCGCCCGGGTTTCGGACGCCATTGTCATCGAAACACACCGCGCTTTCGAGTGAAGCACCGCGAATCAGGCCCATGTCGCGCATGCGTTCCAGTTCCTGCGAGAACCCGAAGGTGCGTGCCGGCGCGATCTCGGCCGCGTAGCGCTCCGGCGTCACCTCCAGTTCCAGGACTTGCCGGCCCACCATGGGATGCGGGAAATCGACGTCGCACGTCAGGCGGAAACTGTCCGAAGGCAGGATCGAAATCCGGCGGCCGCGGTCCTCGAGGGTGACCGGGCGGCGGATCCGGAGATAGCGCCTGAGTCTGCGGTACTGCTTGCGGCCTGCCTGCGCGAGAAGGTTTACGAATGGCTCGCCGCTTCCGTCGAGAATGGGCACCTCGAGATTGTCGATCTCGATGTAGGCGTTGTCGATGCCCATGCTGTAGAAAGCGCTCAGCAGATGCTCAGTGGTGGAGATCAGGACGCCCTGCCGCATCAGGCTGGTGGCGTAACTGACGCGCGCGACGTTTTTCCAGATCGCCGGAATGGGGAAGCGGTCCAGATCGGTTCTGAGGAAAACGATGCCGACACCTGGCGGGGCGGGCATTATCCGGATCTTCACCGGCACGCCGCTGTGCAGACCTACGCCTGCGGCCTCCACCGGCCGTTCAATGGTGGTTTCAAATCGCACTAGGTCTCCATGAGGCACTCTCGTGGCCGAACTACAAGTCCTTGCTCTGCAGCCACATCGGTCTTGGCTGGTGTGGCTAAATCGCGACACTTTCGCTTGAATCCGTGTCGCTGCCGCACCTCGCCGCCGTGCCGCGCGGAGGCGGCAGGCCAGGTCACGCGGGCTACAATGGGCCATCATGGCGCGTCCAAGGCTTTTTCTGATCGATTCCTTTGGCTTCATCTTCCGTGCGTTTCACGCCCGCGCGCGCCAGGCGATGACGCCGATGCGGACCAGCTCCGGCATTCCAACCGAGGCCGTTTTCATCTTTAACAACATGCTGCGGAAGCTGGCTGCAGCCTATAAGCCGCAGCATATGGCGGCGGTATTCGAGAGTTCCGCACCGACCTTCCGTTCGCAGGAATTCGCCGAGTACAAGGCGAACCGCTCCGAGATGCCGGACGACCTCGCGCAGCAGATCCCCTGGGTGCGGCGCCTGCTCGAAGCAATGCGTGTCCCGATTCTGGAGTACGAGGGGTATGAGGCGGATGACGTGATCGGCGCCATCACGCGGCGCGCCGAGGAAGCGGGCGCCGAGGTCGTGATCGTTTCAAGCGACAAGGACATGCTCCAGCTCGTCAACGAGCGCGTGTCCATGTTCAACCCCATTTATGAGGACCTTTGGTACGATCCCCCCAAGGTTGAGGAGAAGATGGGGGTGAAGCCGCAGCAGGTGGCGGATCTGCTGGCCCTGAAGGGCGATGCTATCGACAACATCCCCGGCGCGCCCGGCATCGGCGACAAGGGCGCCCGCGACCTGATCCTACGTTTCGGCTCGGTGGAGCAGGCGCTCGACCGCGCTGCGGAAGTCGAGCGCAAGATGTACCGCGAGAGTCTCCAGCAAAACCGTGAGCGCATCGAGATGAGCAAGCGCCTCGCGACCATTCAGACGGACATTCCCATCGAGTTCTGCCTGGACGCCGTTCGCGTGGAGCCGCCGGACACAGCCGCGCTCAAGCAGATCTATAAGGACCTCGAGTTCTACAGTCTTCTGAGGGAGATGGGGCCCGAAGCCGATACTCGAACGCGCGATTACGCCGCGCTCGAGACGGCCGAAGCGGTCGCTGAGTTCCTGGCGGAGATCCCGCCGGGCGTTCCTGTCGCGGTCACTTACGGGTCCGGTTGCTCCGGGCAGGATGCAGGTGGAACGGGCATCTTCGCCGCCGCGGCCCAGGACTACCTCGGCATCGCGTGGCAGCCCGCGCACGGGCGCGCGGTTCCGCTCGAATTGGCGGAGCCGCTGCGTCCTCTGCTTGAAGACCCCGATCGCCCCAAGATCTCCCACGACATCAAGGCCGTTCTGCTCGCGGTCTGGGCCCGCGGCATCGAGCCGAAAGGGTGTGCGGAGGATGTGATGCTATACGGCTTCCTCCTCAGCGCCGACCCGGGCAACTGCTCGCTTGAAGTGCTGGCCCGGCGTTACCTCGATCGAAAGCTCGAGCAGGCCGTGGAGCATCAGGCTGATTCCGTTCTGGAGCTCGCCGCACGGCTCGGACGTGAAGTGGACGAACGCGGGCTGCGCGACGTCTATCGACGCATCGATCTCCCACTTGTCCCCGTGCTGGCGCGAATGGAGCGGACTGGCATCCGCATCAACCCCGAGGAACTGCGCCGGATCTCGGGCGTGCTCGACGGCGAGGCGCAGCGCCTAGCGGGGGAGGTGTACGCGCTCGCCGGCCGGGCCTTCAACATCAACTCACCACAGCAACTCGGCAAAGTTCTCTTCGAGGAGATGACGCTTCCGATGCCGGTCAAGTACGGCAAGGGGAAGACGATCTCCACCGCGGCTGACGTGCTCGAAGACCTCGCCGCCGAACACGAGATCTGCCGCAAGGTGCTCGATTACAGGCAGGTTACCAAGCTGAAGGGTACGTATGTAGACGCGCTCCCGGCGCTGATGGACCGTGACACGCACCGCATCCACACGTCGTTCAACCAGGTCGGCGCGGCCACCGGCCGGTTGTCGTCATCGAACCCGAATCTTCAGAACATCCCGATTCGGACCGAGATGGGCCGCGAGATTCGCGCCGCCTTTGTGCCGCGGGAGGGCTGGAAGCTGATCGTGGCCGATTACTCGCAGATCGAACTCCGGTTGCTGGCGCATTTCTCGGCTGACCCGGTGCTCGTCGCAGCATTTCGAAACGGCGAGGACATTCATACGCGCACCGCAGCAGAAGTGTTCGGCGTGCCGCCGCTCATGATTAACGGCGAGCTTCGCCGCCGCGCCAAAGCGGTGAACTTCGGCATCGTTTACGGCTTGAGTGCGTTCGGCCTGGCCGGCCAGCTCGGCATTCCGCAACGCGAAGCCCAGACGTACATCGACAACTACTTCGCGCGCTACGCCGGAGTAAAGAAGTTCATCGAAAAGACAATCACCGAAGTGCGGAAGTGCGGCGTCACGCGCACGCTTTTCGGCCGGGAACGGCCCATCCCGGAAATGAACAGCAGGAACTCGAACCAGCGTGGATTCGCGGAGCGAACGGCAGTGAATACGCCGCTCCAGGGCACCGCCGCCGATCTCATCAAACTGGCGATGATCAGAATCGACGCCGAAATCGAGCGGCGCGGTTTGGAAAGCCGGATGCTCCTTCAGGTCCACGACGAGCTGCTGTTCGAGTGCCCGCCCGCGGAGCTGGACGAGATGCGGTCGCTCGTCAAGAGGTCGATGGAGAATGTGCATCAGCTGGAAGTGCCGGTGATCGCCGATGTCGGCGCGGGCGACAACTGGCGCGACGCGAAATAGAGTCTCTACGCCGAGGGCGCAGGGAGGACGGGAAGTCCGAGCCGCCGCAACTGCGCTTCTACCGTATCCGGGCTGAGGCGCGTCGCGTCGTAATCCACCACCAGGCCGTCCAGCGCAGGAGTGGGGACAACGCGGGCCATGCCATAGATGCTGTGAGCGTCCGAGACGCGCTGCAGCAGCTTGTCATCGAGGGGGCGTTCGAGGGTGAAGCGGACCTGTACCTTCGTCATTCACCTTCGAGGATACGCCGGATGAAAGCCCCCACAGGATCTGGCGCAGAATGCCGAACCAGACCTCGGTGTCGCGCGCGGGCAGTTGGAGGCGGCGCACGAGGCGGCGGATTTTTTCCTCGGAGGTCGCCTCGGTTCTGGGGTTCATGTAGCCGCTGCGCCGCAGCGCGTCGAGCAGCATTGTGCTGAAACGCTCCACCTCACCAGCCTGGGCAGGTTTGATGGGATCGGGTTCACGGCGCGCGGCCGCCGGATTCCTCACCAGTTCGTACAGGCACACGGCTACGGCCTGCCCGAGGTTCATCGAAGCGTGCTCATCGCGCGTTGGGATTCGGACCAGGAAATGGCAGTGGCTGAGGTCCTCGTTCGAGAGTCCGAACTTCTCCGAGCCGAACAGAAGCGCGACGCTGCCTGTGCACCGCCGCATCATTCGCCCCCCGTACTCGATGCGGCGCAGCGGGTGCTGAAGCTCGCGGTGTCCCACGGATGTGGTGCCCACGACGAGCGAGCAATCGGCCACAGCCTCCGCAACCGAGGGATACTCTTCCGCCGCCAGCATCACGGCGGAGGCACCCACGGCGGACCGGGCTTCCCGGAAGGCGACGTCGTACGCGTTCACAAGACGCAGGTGCGTGAAGCCGAAATTACTGATGGCCCGCGCAGCCGCGCCGATGTTCAGAGGATTGCGCGGCGAAACCAGAACGATGCGAAGTTCCAAACTGCCAGTCTAGTCGGTCAAAGCGTATTGTGGTCTACCGCAGCTCTTCCATGATCTCTTCGAGCGCCTCCTTTGGCGGCCTTGTGCGGCTTTCCGGGAGCGTCGCCAGGGGCTCTTCATCGAGGTTCAGCAGGTCCAGGAAGTGCTTGCGCGTGCGGTCCAGGTACAGTATGCCGGTGATGACTTCGCCTCTTGCGGCACCCTCGTTCAGGGTGCGAAGCGCGTTCTGGCGGTCGGCGGGATCATAGTCCAAGCCTAGTTTCTTAAGGCGCAGAATCGAGCCGTCATGAAGCTCAATCTCGCGGACCTCGCCTTCGGCCATCTCGATCGATATGTCCGCGTGCGCGGGCACAAAATCGAGTTCGTGGAGCGCCACATCGTGCTCTTTCATGTACGTGTAGCTCTTGGTGGAGCCTTCGTGATCGTTGAAAGTCACGCACGGCGAGATCACGTCGATGATGGAGAGCCCGCGGTGCGCGATCGATGCTTTGAGGATCGCCGCGAGCTGACGCTTGTCGCCGGAGAACGATCGCGCAACAAGGGTGGCGCCCAGTTGGATCGCCTCCACGCAGAGGTCAAGCGGCATCAGATCGTTCACGCTGCCGGTCTTAAGCTTCGCCCCGAAATCCGCCGTCGCGGAGAACTGGCCCTTCGTCAGGCCGTACACGCCATTGTTCTCAACGATGTAGATCTGCGGCACGTTCCGGCGCAGCATGTGTACGAACTGGCCGACGCCGATGGAGGCCGTGTCGCCATCCCCCGATACCGTAATTCCCAGCAGGTTGCGGTTCGCGAGCAGCGCGCCCGTCGCGACAGAAGGCGCCCGGCCGTGAACGCTGTTGAAGCCGTGGGCCTGGCTCAGGAAATAAGCCGGTGATTTCGACGAGCAGCCGATGCCTGAAAACTTCGCCACCGACCACGGGTCAACGCCCATCTCGTAGAACGCTTCAATGATGCGCTCCGAGATCGCATTGTGCCCGCACCCTGCGCAGAGCGTCGTCTTCGCGCCTTTGTAATTCAGAACCTCGAGCCCGATCCGGTTCGTTTTCTTCGGCACGGTTCCGCTGGTGCTCATTGCGATTCCTCCTGGCTCACGATCTGGTCCGTCACAGTTCGCGCGTCGAGGGGCATTCCTCCGTAGTACCGGACGCTGCGCAGCTTCGCTATTTCCGATGCCTCGAGTTCCAGCCGGATGAGCGATAAAAGCTGTGCATCGCGATTCTGGTCGATGACGTATACGCGGTCGTGGGCGCGGACAAAGTCCGCCAGATGCATTGTGAATGGATACGCAAGCGCCCTCATGGAGCTTGTCTCGATGCCGTATTCCTCGCTGAGCTGGTCCCTGCTTTCCTCCGCCGCAAAGCGCGAGGTTCCGCAGTAAATGAGGCCTAAGTGAGCGCGAGGATTCTCGGTGAGTTCCGGCTGCGGGACCGCGGTCCGCATCGAATCGAACTTGTGCGCGAGGCGGTCCATGTTGTTCATGTAGTCGTCCTCGCGCTCGCTGTACTGCGCTTTGTCGTTGTGGCCGCTGCCACGCGTGAAGTATGCGGCCGCATTATGCCGCGTACCCGGCAGCGTGCGGTAACCCACGCCGTCGCCGTCCACGTCCTTGTAGCGCGCAAAGCCGCCGAGCTTCTCGATATCCTCGGCGGTCAACACCTTGCCGCGCCGGATCGGCTCCTCGGGATACCCGAACGGATCGCTCATCCAGTTGTTCATGCCCAGGTCGAGATCGCTCATGACGAAGACCGGGGTCTGGAACCGCTCGGCGAGGTCGAAAGCCTGAATGGCCATCGAGAAGCACTCCTCCGGGTTCGACGGAAACAGCATTGGGTGCTTCGTATCGCCGTGCGAAAGCACTGCGGTCGAAAGCAGGTCCCCCTGCATCGTACGGGTGGGCAGGCCGGTGGAGGGTCCGGCGCGTTGCACATCCACGATCACCGTCGGGATCTCGGCGTAATAGGCGAGGCCTGTGAACTCGGACATCAGCGAAATGCCAGGCCCGGAAG
>DATMXS010000096.1:0-9968 GCA_035561355.1 Bryobacteraceae bacterium
GCGCGGTCGAGGGCGACAGGGTCATGTGCGCGGACGCGGGCTCCGCGGTCAGCGAGCCGCCGCCCGATGTCGAGTGCAGGAGCATCGCGGAGATCGTCGGTGAATGGCTTGAAGGCGAGCCCGAGCAGGCCTATGGTGCGCCCCTTCAGAATCTTGAGCTCGCCCAGCAGCTTTTCGAGCACGCGGTCGCGCTGGCGGTGATTGACCTCGCGAGCGGCTTCCACAATGGGCATGGTCAGGCCGTACTCGCTCGCGGTCGCGATCAGCGCTGCCGTGTCCTTCGCGAAGCACGAACCGCCCCAGCCGATGCCCGCTTGAAGGAAACGGGTCCCGATGCGGGCGTCCATTCCGATTGCCTTGGTCACCTGTGCGATGTCGGCGCCAACCTTCTCGGCGAGTTGGGCGATTTCATTGGCGAAGCTGATCTTGGTGGATAGAAAAGCATTTGCAGCGTACTTGATCAGCTCGGCGGAGGCCAGATTGGTCGTGATGATGGGTACGGCGCCCAAGCCGTCAGGCCTCGGAAGGAAGCTCGGGGCAGGGAAGGCCTGTTCCACTACGGGCTTATACAAGGTGTACAGACACGCAAGAGCGCGCGCGTCGTCGGAGCCGATCACAACTCTATCGGGGTACAGCGAATCATGCAGGGCGGTTCCCTCCCTGAGGAACTCAGGGTTGGAGGCTACCGAAAAGCGGCCGTTCGGCCGGCTGCCGTGTCGGACCTCGAAGGCCTCCCGCACCAGCGACTCCACCCAGTTCCCGCATCCGATCGGCACGGTGGATTTGTTCACGACCACCGTGAAGTCCGGCCCGAGGTGCCGGCCGACGTCCATCGCGGCGCTGCGCAGATAGGAGAGGTCCGGGTTTCCGTCGGGCTGCGGCGGCGTGCCGACTGCGATGAAGATCACGCCGGCGCTTGTGTGGGCCTCAGCGGGATCTGTGGTGAAGTGCAACCGGTCGCGTGCCAGCCCAGCGAGCTCAGCGAGGTGCGGTTCGTAGATGGGGAACCGGCGCGAGCGCAGTGTCTCCACCTTTGAGGCGTCAGTTTCAAGGCAGGTCACATCGTGTCCGGCATACGCCAGGGCGACTCCGGTGGTGATGCCGACGTACCCGGCTCCAACGATCGAGACTCGCATCCCGCATCCCTCCCGTTTCCCAGACGGATGTACTTACCTTATGGTAGCCCACTCTGATTTGGGACCGGCTTGTGCTAAATGCCCCAGCTTTGGGGTTTCGTGGGCTGCCCGCGAGCTGGTTGTTAATAGATATACGGCGCGTCAGTCGACCGCGCTGGAGGCCTTTGGGAATTGAAAATAGCAACACCGCAATGTCAAAATGCAACAGGAGATATTGAGACCTTAAATTCAATCAGTTGACGCTCTCAACCCCTGACAGACTGTTGCGATGTGCCTCATTGCCGATTTGCCGCGAACTTCGATGCGGAAAATAGCAACGCACCTAATCATCTGAATCCATTCGCTTTAAGTGATATTGCAACACCGCAAATTAGTTCGGCCCCGGAAGTGCCACTTAAGGGATGAAGGCTATGGAGGCCCCTAATGGTAGCTCTGCTGGTTGCTGCAACGTTTGTTGCATTCATCACCATCGACTATCTGCTGCACCGGGAGAAGTACAACTTCCGGGTGGCAGAACCTGAAATTGCCGGTGCAGTTCCCGGCGCTGTACCCGTCGTCGCCGGCGTCACGATGCCCGACAACCTCGCGTACCACCCCGGCCACACCTGGGCGCTTGACGCCGGAAATGGCCGTGTTCGCATCGGCTTAGACGAATTCGCGGCCAGTCTGTTGGGCCGCATTGGTCACATCGACGTTCCGCAGCGCGGCCGCTGGTTCCGGCAGGGCGATAAGGGCTGGACCGTCACGACCCCGAATGGCGACGTGCCGATGCTCGCGCCCGCGGAAGGGGAGATCGTGACCGTGAACGACAAGGCCCTCGCGAATCCCGAAGGAATCGCCCGCGATCCGTACGGAAACGGTTGGATCCTCGAGATCTTCTCGCCGGACGTTGCCGTGAGCATGCGCAATCTGCTCGCCGGTTCGGTTGCCCGTCGCTGGATGGAGGAGTCGGTCAGCGAGCTCCGGCGCATGATGGCTCCGCCTGCTGCAGCAACTGCGTTGGACGGCGGACGAATCGCGCCTGAAGTGGGCCTTGAATTGCCCGTTGAATTGTGGAAAGATGCAACACGCAAGTTTTTCAGGTATTAAGAGGAGCTAATCTACGATGCGCGCAGTTCTCTTCGACGTCACAAAGTGCGTCGGGTGCGGCTCCTGTTCCGAGGCTTGCCGGGAGAAGAACGGACTCCCGGAAACCGCTTCGCCGGACCTGAACGAACATCAATTCACGATTCTGAAGACGGCCAAAGCAAAAGACGGGACCGACCTGAATTACCGGCGCATGTGCATGCATTGCGTGGACCCCACGTGCGCTTCCGTCTGCCCCGTCGGCGCGATTTATAAAACCGCGAACGGACCAGTGGTGTATAACGCCGACATCTGTCTCGGGTGCCGCTATTGCATGCAGGCGTGCCCCTTCGGAATCCCCAAGTATGAGTGGACCTCCCTGACGCCGCGGGTTCGCAAATGCACGTTCTGCTCGGACCGCCTTGCGGCCGGGAAGGTGAACGCATGCGCCGAGGCCTGCCCCACGGGCGCAACGCTGGCCGGTGACCGTGACGAGCTTCTGAAGGAAGCCCACGCCCGGCTGAAAGCCGAACCGGACACGTATGTTCAAAAGGTTTATGGCGAGCACGACGCCGGCGGCACGAGTGTGCTGGTGATCTCGCCGATAGATTTCGCGCAGTTGGGCCTGCCCGGAAACCTGCCGGAGGAGCCGCTGCCGATGCTCACGTACCGCGTCCTGTCAAAGATTCCGGCATTCGTTGGAGTCGGCAGCGTCACGCTGGCGGGGCTGTGGTGGCTGACGAAGCGAAAAGCCGAGGTTGCGAACGCGGAAGCTCCGGCGCGGTTTGCTGAAGCGTCAGGCGACGGAGGGCAGGCATGACCCGGGTGAAGGGCATTTTCTGGCGCGTGGTGGCATTGGCGATCCTTGCCGCCGGCGCATACGCGACGTTCGTTCGCTTCACGCAGGGTATTGGCCCGGCGACCAACATGTCCGACGCGTCCCCATGGGGGATCTGGATCGGCTTTGATGTTCTCTGCGGGGTCGGGCTCGCGGCCGGCGGCTTTACGATCACGACGGCGGTTTACATTCTGCATCTCGAAAAGCTCCGCCCGATCGTGCGTCCCACGATCCTGACCGCCTTTCTGGGATACGTCCTGGTGGTGTTCGGCCTGATGTTCGACATCGGCCGGCCCTGGAATATCTGGCGCGCGACGGTGTGGTGGAATCATCATTCGGTCATGTTTGAGGTCGCCTGGTGCGTGATGCTGTACAGCACCGTTCTGGCGCTCGAATTCTCACCGGCCGTGTTTGAGAAGCTGAAGTGGCACTGGGCCGTGAGCGCGGTGAAGCGCATCGTAGTCCCGCTGGTCGGGCTGGGCTTCATCCTGTCCACGCTGCACCAGAGCTCGGTCGGGAGCCTCTACCTGATCGTCCCGACAAAGCTGCACCCGCTGTGGTACTCTCCGTTGCTGCCGGTCCTTTTCTGGATTTCGGCTGTGGCCGTGGGTTTGGCCATGGTGATTTTCGAGAGTGGACTGAGCGCTCGTGCGTTCGGCCGGGAATTGGAGTTCGATCTGCTCCAGGGCATCTCGAAGGTGATGGCGCTCGTGTTGGGACTGTTCCTCATTGTGCGCTTCCTCGATCTGGGAATGCGTGGCTCCCTCGGCTACGCGTTCGCGTTTTCCGGCGCCGGAGCATACGAAGCACGGATGTTCTGGCTCGAGATCGGACTGATGGCCGCGCCGGTATTGCTGGTGCTCTCCGAGAAGGTCCGCAGCAACGCGCAGGCGCTGTTCGGATCGGCCGTTTTGGTTGTCTCCGGATTCCTTGTGAACAGGCTTAATGTCTCCACCACAGGCCTGGACGCGTCCAGGGGCGTTCGTTACTTCCCGTCCTGGATGGAAGTCGCCATCACGATGAGTATCGTGGTGTTCGGCATGATCGTCTTCCGGCTCGCGGTGCAGTATCTCCCGGTGTTTCACGCCGGGCACAAGGAGCCACCGCCGCAGGCGGCGTATGCGAAGTCTTAGCGCGAAGCTGATCGCCGGATTGACCGCCGTCATGGTGGGCGTGCTTACCCTGCTCGGGTGGGCCAATCTAGATGTGCTTCGCGATAACCTCGAGACAACAGTCGTGTCGAACGAGCGGAGGATGGCGGACATCATCTTCCGCTCGACGCGCGACGGTATGCTGCACAACGACCGCGGGCAGCAGATCGAGATTATCCGCAACATCGCCGCGCAACCCGGGGTCAAGAAGATCCGCCTCATGTCCAAGACGGGGCGGATCGAGATATCCTCGCTCGCAGCTGAAACGGGCAAGATGGTGGACAAGCGCGCGGATGCGTGCACCATCTGCCACGCGAGTTCGAAGCCGCTCGCCCGTCCCGAGACGCGCAACACGTTTCGAATTTATCGAATGGGCGACGAGCGCGTGATCGGGCTTATCCGGCCCATCGAAAATGAGCCCGCCTGTTCGAACGCGGCCTGCCACGCGCATCCCGCATCGCAGCGAATCCTCGGCGTTCTGGACGTCGTGGTTTCTCTTGGGGCGGTGGACGCCGCGCTTAAAGAACACGAAACGCGCATGCAGGCACAGGTGGCGTTTTCAGCGGTCCTGCTGATTATCGTCGTCGGCGGCCTGGTCTTTCTTCTGATCAGCCGGCCCATCAAGCGGTTGATCGGCGGCGTCCACGAGCTGGCCGCGCACAACCTCGCCTATCGTTTCCGGTTCCGCCGGCGGGACGAGATCGGGGAACTCGCGGCGGCGTTCGACAACATGGCCGAGGAGGTCGAAACGCTGAACGGCACGCTCGAGGATCGGATCCGCCGTAAGACCAAGGAACTCGAAGCCGCCCAGGAGAAGCTGATCCACTCGGAAAAACTCGCGTCGCTCGGGCAGCTCTCAGCCGCCGTGGCCCACGAGATCAACAACCCGCTGGCCGGGATCTTCACGTACGCGAAGCTGATCGAGAAGAAATTGGCCCCCGCCAAGCCTGTTCTTGACTGGGTGCAGACAATTCAGCACGAGAGCCGCCGCTGCGGTGTTATCGTAAACAATTTACTGGTGTTTGCGCGCCGGCAGCACACGGAAATGGCGCCAGCCGAGGTTAAAGGCATCATCCAGCGAACGCTCAGCGTAGTGCAGCACAAGTTTGAGATGCACGGTATCGAGCTGACGACGGAAGTCGCCGAGCTCCCGCCCGTGGTTTGCGACGCGTCGCAGATCCAGCAGGTCCTCACGGCCATCCTGATCAACGCCGCCGATGCGATCACCGGCAAGGCGGATGCCCAGGGCGGCCGGGTGCGTGTTGCTGCGGCCGCGATCGAAGATGGGCGCATCGATATTTCCGTCTCGAACGACGGGCCGCCGATTCCGAAGGACGTTCTGCCTAAGATCTTTGAACCGTTCTTTTCGACCAAACAGGCAACATCAGGCGTGGGGCTGGGCCTCTCAGTCGCCTACGGAATCGTAAAACGCCACGGTGGTGACATCCTAGTTGACACCGGTCCGGAGACGACGTTTCATGTGGTTTTGCCGGTGGGCGAAGCGCCACCCTCGCCTGATAGTAAAGGGGAGTTGAGTAATGTCGGACAAGTTATCCATTCTGATCGTTGACGACGAGCAGGTCGTTAGGGACTCGCTCGTTCACTGGTTTGCCGAGGACGGGTATGATGTCGAGGCTGCGGAGAATGCGTCAGCTGCCCTATCGAAGCTGGCCGGCCGCGAGTTCGATCTGGTCATCGCCGATATCCGGATGCCGGGAATGGACGGCATTGAACTGCTCGAGAAGATCCGCTCTGAGCAACTCGATACCAGCGTGATCGTGATGACGGGCTACGCTTCGGTGGAAACGGCCGTGCGAGCCCTCAAGCATGGCGCGTTCGATTACATCACGAAGCCTTTCGATCCGGATGACCTCTCCGTGGTCGCGCGCAATGCACTGGAGCAGCACCGGCTAAAAAAAGAGAACCGGATGCTCCGCGAGCAACTGGTTGAGGGCAACCAGGCACTTGGCGAGCTCATCGGCCAGAGCGAAGCCATGCGGCACGTCCGGGAACAGATTGAAACTGTGGCCGGAGTAGATTCCACGGTCCTGATCGAAGGCGAGAGCGGCACCGGGAAGGAACTCGTCGCCCGCGCGGTGCACCGGTTGAGTCCCCGCCGGTACAACCCGATGGTCGTCGTACACTGCGGCGCCCTGACCGAGACGCTGATCGAGAGCGAGCTCTTCGGTCACGAAAAAGGTGCGTTTACAGGCGCGCAGTATCGGAAGAAGGGCAAGTTCGAAGCCGCGATGGGCGGCACGGTATTCCTGGACGAAATCGCCGATATCAGCCTGAAGACACAGACGGACTTGCTGCGCGTACTGCAGGAGCGCGAGATCGTTCGGGTCGGCGGCACCCAGCCGATCCATGTGGATTTCCGCGTGATCGCCGCTACCAATCGCAACCTGGCGGACCTGGTGAAGGAGGGCCGCTTCCGGTCTGACTTGTTCTACCGCCTGAACGTCTTCACCATCCATCTGCCTGGACTTCGGGACCGGCATGGTGACGTGCCGCTGCTGGCCACTCACTTTCTCGATAAGTATTCCGTCCAGATGACACGCAAGTTCACGGGTTTCGATCGCGCAGCCATGGATCTGCTCATTTCGCACAACTGGCCCGGAAACGTGCGTGAACTTGAAAACATCGTCGAGCGGGCCGTTGTTGTAGGACACGAGCCGCTGGTGCGCTCGCATGACCTCGCCGTTGCCCGTCCCTCCGGAGGGCCTGAAGACCTCTCCATCGAGGGCGTCGAGCGCAGGCACATCGTCCGCATTCTCGAGGACTTCGCGTGGAACCAGACTCAGGCCGCCAAAGCGCTCGGAATCGATCGCGTGACGCTGTATCACAAGATCCGCCGCTACGGTCTCAAGCCGCCGACTAAGGCGGCAAAGGCCTGAGGGGCGATACGCCGTGGCGATCTGGCGCGGGAGAAACGGCAGTCCCACCCGTGTCCTGCTCGCGCCCGTAGGCGACTTCCCGGATGCTCTGCTGGAGCGTCTTTCGCGGCGGGCCAACATGCCAGTCGGCGACCGCCGCCTCAACCCTGCGCCGGCCTGGAATGCCAACCGCGGCCAATACGACTCCACCCGCCTCATCGCGGAACTGCGGCGGCTGTACGATGTTCCGGTGGTCGGGGCCGCGGCGGTAGATCTGTTTGTCCCCGTGCTGACGTTTGTGTTCGGGGAAGCCGAAATGCCGGGGCGCGCAGCGGTGTTCTCGATTTGCCGCCTCAGAGAAGAGTTCTACGGCCTACCGCAGAACCCGGCCTTGGTGGAAGCGCGCGCAGTGCGTGAGTTGTGGCATGAATTCGGGCACACGCAGGGCCTGGCGCACTGCCGCGACTCCGCGTGCGTGATGAGTTCATCGCACTCCGTGGTGGGAGTCGATTCAAAGACGGACCAATACTGCCTTACGTGCGAGGCCAAGCTTGCGAAAGCCAGGGAAGTGAAACTTCCAACAGCCAGCCGCTGAGGACAGTGCAGCGTCCGTTTGACTGGGCACGCGCGCGCGGACACACAAACACCCTTGACGCGCCGCACAGCCGGCCGCGGTCCGGCCGGCCCTGGGGTGCGTGAGTTTCTTAAGCTTTGTCCTCGGCTAAGTCGAGTGCGGTTGTCGCGAAGCCTCGCTGTACGCCGAGCATGTGAACCAGCGCCTCGAAATCGGTGAGGTACAGTTCACGCTCGTGTGCGTCCGCGGAGGCGGGAATCAAATTGTCCCGGAAGTCAGTGTCTCCAAGGCGCTTCAGGGCGTCGTTGCGATGACCGTGTGTAGTGGCAAGGTACAGTTCGAGGTCGGCCTTTTGCTGCTCGACTGTGAACGCGATCCAAGTTCGAAATGCGCGCTCGTGGCTGTCCTGCATGATCTCTGCCGCGTACGACCCGACGGGAAGTTCGAGTCCGTAGTGCCGGTACCCGGTATCCGGGTCTCGCAAGCCGCCGAGAAACACGAGGCGTTCGAAGAGCGCGGGTAATCCTGCAAGAGCGCTCTCCCAAAGTGACGCGACAAATTCCCGGCACATTGCATCGGGTTCCCGCCCCGAATTTCGCGCCGCCTCCGGTTGCGGGGGGAAGACAGCGTCTAAAAGCCAAGCGCGTTGTGCGGGATACACGCCGGCCGATATCGAGGTAAGCTCGATGGGCATTCGGTCCTCTTGCAGGATTATACTCGTTATGACAAAGGGCAGTCGATAGTACTGAAACAAAAGTGGCCGTTCGTGCCTCCATTTGTTATCAACAACCTACGATTACGTCAACGGGTACCCTTAGCAAGTCACCTGTACTACAGATAAATCCTGGCGGTAATCCCCGCACTTGCGTACCCCGCAACATTGGTTTGGGGTATATCACCCAGGCTGCGGTTTTCTTTCGTTGTAGAATCAATCATTTAGATATGATTGTCATGGTCTCTGAATTGCTTGTTCTTGTTATTCCGGGTCGGAGGTCGGTTTAAAATGCGCGATTTCAGCCAGTCGCCGTTCCTTGTTATATGGGAGGTCACCCGTGCGTGCGATCTCGCCTGCGTTCACTGTCGAGCCTCCGCCGACCCCAGCCGCCATCCGGACGAGTTGACCACCGAGGAGGGGTTCCGCCTGCTCGAACAGGTCCGCGATTTCGGCGACCCCATTATGATTTTTACAGGCGGCGATCCCCTCAAGCGGCCCGATCTCACGGACCTCATTCGCAAGAGCGTGTCCCTCGGCCTTCGGACCACAGTCTCCCCCAGCCCCACTCCTCTTCTGACGCCTGAGGCCATTCGCATGTTCAAGGAAGCAGGAATCGCACGCATTTCCGTAAGCGTCGATGGGTGGCACGCGGCGTCACATGATGACTTCCGCGCCGTGCCGGGCTCCTTTGACCGGGCCGTCCTCGCCCTCGAAGAGGCGCAGCGGATCGGCCTTTCCACACAGGTCAACACTACTGTCAGCAAGCACAATTACCGCCATCTGGCCGAAATCGCCGATCTGGTGGAGCGCGTCGGCTCGGATATGTGGGACGTTTTCTTTCTGGTCCCGACCGGGCGCGGGCAGTCTCAAGTGGAGCTGAACGCCGAGGAATTCGAAGAGGTCTTCGAGTTCATGTATCAGCGATCAAAGAACTCGAAGGCCATCATCAAGACCACCGAAGCGATGCACTACCGTCGCTTCCTTGCGCAACGCCGCAAAGCCGAAGGCGCGCAGGCCAAAGGCTATGGAGCAGGGCATCCCGGCGGGCACGCCGCCGACACGCCTCTTGACAAGATGGCTGGCGTCAACAGCGGACGCGGCTTCGTCTTCGTTTCTCGAACCGGGGAGATCTACCCCAGCGGCTTCCTTCCCGTATCTTCGGGCAACGTGCGCCGCCAGTCGCTGGTGGACGTCTACCGCAACGGTCCGCTGTTCCGCGTCCTCCGAGACAGCTCCTGCCTGGAGGGCAAGTGCGGCTACTGCCAATACCGTAATCTCTGCGGCGGTTCGCGTTCGCGGGCCTTCGCGCTCACGGGGGATTATCTGGCGCCCGAGCCGCGCTGCTGCTATGAGCCTGAGCAGGTCACCGCGTAACGCTCGCTATTTGAGTATCACGACGCCGGCCCGCTGTGGCTTCGGTGTGCGGACCACGCTGATCACCTTAGAGTCCTTCACGAGCACCGTGAACTCGGACTCCGCGTTCGCGTACACGTACTTCGTGGCGCCATCCGGTCCGTTCGTCTTGAAAAGCGGATCGCCGAAACGGCGGGCGAGCTCCGCTGTTTCCAGGCCGTCTTGGATGCCGTTCGGATCCTCATAAACCGGCTTTAGCT
>DATMXS010000097.1:0-3134 GCA_035561355.1 Bryobacteraceae bacterium
GGCTCCCCGCCACTGGAGTCAGCCTTTGCGTTACCTTCCCAAATCAGACACCGAGCGCCGCGAGATGCTGAAAGCCTGCGGTGTGAACTCGATCGAGGACCTGTTCGCCCATCTTCCGGCGGAACTGCGGCTTCCCGGACCACTCACGATGGCGCGCGGCAAGAGCGAGTACGGAATCGCCGATTGGTTTCGCCAGCGCGGCGCCGAGTGCGCCAACGGCTACACGTCTTTCCTCGGCGCGGGCGCGTACTATCACTACCGCCCCGTCCTGGTGGACACGATCGTGTCGCGCGGCGAGTTTCTCACCTCGTATACGCCTTACCAGGCCGAGATCTCGCAGGGCATCCTCACCAGCATCTTCGAGTTCCAGACGATGATGTGCCAGCTGACGGGCATGGACGTCGCCAATGCGTCCGTCTACGATGGCTCCACCGCCGTGCCCGAGGCCGCCCTGATGGCGATGCGGGTCACGGGCCGGCGCAGAGTGCTGGTGGCCCGCACGGTTCATCCCGAGTACCGCGAGGTGCTCCGGACCTACGCCGCAGGCCAGGGGCTCGAAGTCGAGGAGTTCACCTACGATCCGAAGACCGGCACCGTGGACCTGTCGGATTTCGAAGCGAAACTGAACGCATCAACCGCGGCCGTGATTCTGCAATCGCCAAATTTCTTCGGCGTCGTGGAAGACCTGAAGACCGCCGCGGACCTCGCACACAAGTCCGGCGCGCTACTCGTGGACGTCTTCACCGAAGCCGTTGCGCTGGGTCTGCTCGCGCCGCCGGTGGAGGCCGACATCGTCGCCGGCGAACTGCAATCGTTCGCCATCACGCCCAGTTTCGGCGGCCCGTTCGCAGGCGTGATCGCCACCAGGGACAAGTACGTTCGTCAGATGCCGGGCCGGCTCGTCGGCGAGACCGTGGATTCGAACGGCAACCGTGCTTACTGCCTGACCCTCGCCACGCGCGAGCAGCACATCCGGCGCGAGAAGGCGACCTCCAATATCTGCACCAACCAGGCGCTCATCGCCCTGATGGCGACCGTGTTTATGACGGTGTACGGCAAGCAGGGCCTGCGTGAACTCGCGGAACAGAACCTCGCGAAAGCGCACTACCTCGCCTCGAAGCTGCCGCTGAAATTCAGCGGGCCGTTCTTCAATGAGTTCGTCGCCGTGGCCGAGAGCCCCGAGGCGCTGAACGAAACGCTTCTCGAAAAGAAGATCATCGGCGGCTTGCCGCTGGCGCGCTTCTACCCGGAGCTCGCCAATTGCGTCCTGCTGTGCGCCACCGAGGCCGCTCCGCGGGACCGCATCGACGCGCTCGCGGAAGTATTCGAGAACGCCGCCGTTGCAGGAGGCCGCCGATGATTCGAAAAGCCAGAACCCACGTCAACCAGAACGAGGCGCTGCTGTTCGAGCAGAGTTCGCCCGGCAAGAAGGCGTACCAGCTTCCCGAACTCGATGTGCCGCCCGTGAACCCGGCTGAGGCCCTCGGCGCGGCCAATGTGCGCGACGAGATCAGGGACTTCGTCGAGGTGAGCGAAGTCGAGGCCATTCGCCACTTTACGCGGTTGTCCACCTGGAACTATGCGATCGATCTCGGCATGTATCCGCTCGGCTCGTGCACGATGAAGTACAACCCGCGCATTAATGAAGCCGTAGCTCAGACGCCGGGCCTGACGTGGGCGCATCCGTATCAGCCGGAGTCGCTTGCCCAGGGAGCCATGGAGATCATGGCGCACCTCGAATGCGCGCTCGCCGAGATTACCGGCATGGACGCCGTGACGCTCCAGCCCGCCGCCGGCGCACACGGTGAGCTGACCGGCATTCTGCTCACGCGTGCCTACCTCGAGGCGCAGGGCAATCCGCGCAAGAGAGTTCTCGTGCCGGATTCGGCGCACGGGACCAACCCCGCGACCGCGGCGATGGCCGGCTACTCCGTCGAGAACATCAAGTCGAATGACCGCGGCATGATCGACATCGAGGCGCTCGCCCGCATGGTGACGGACGACGTCGCGTGCCTCATGCTCACGAACCCGAATACGCTCGGCGTGTTCGAAGAGAACATCCACAAGATCGCCGAGATCGTTCACTCGAAAGGCGCGCTGCTCTACATGGACGGCGCGAACATGAACGCTCTGGTCGGCATCACGCGCCCGGGCAGCAACGGCGTGGACGTGATGCACCTCAATCTGCACAAAACGTTCTCGACGCCGCACGGCGGAGGCGGGCCCGGAAGCGGTCCCGTCGCGGTGAAGAAGCATCTGGAGCCCTTCCTTCCGCTGCCCCGCGTTCATCAGCGCGACGGCCAATGGACCTGGGATTACGACCGGCCCCAATCCATCGGGCGCGTCCGCGCGTTCTACGGGAACTTCGGTGTGATCGTGCGTGCCCTCGCATACATCCTGGCGCACGGCGGCGACGGACTGCGGCTCGCGACGATGGATGCGGTGCTTAACGCGAACTACATCCGCGCCGGCATCAAGGATTGCTTCGACATGCCGCTCGACGCGCCCTCAATGCACGAGTGCGTGTTCAGCGACGCCCGCCAGCAGAAGCGCGGCGTCCGGACCGGCGACATCGCAAAGCGCCTCATCGACTACGGCTTCCATCCATACACCGTCAGCTTTCCGATGATCGTTTCCGGTGCAATGATGATCGAGCCGACTGAAACCGAAAGCAAGCGCGAACTCGACCTGTTCATCGACGCGCTCGTTTCGATCGCGAAGGAAGTGGAGGAGGATCCGGCCCTGGTGCTGAAGGCGCCGCACAACACGCGGACGTCCCGCGTGGATGAGGTGGGCGCGGCCAGAAAGCCGGTTCTGCGATGGCGGCCGGAGCGCGCATCCAGTCCGAAGGAGTAACGCGTCTGCGCGACAGGGCCGCGATCCAACTCGCGGTCCTGCTCGCGCTCGCCTTCCTCATCCGGCTCCCGTTCATCGACCAGGCGTTTCAACTCGATGACGGGTACTACCTTGCCGGGGCGAAGTACGTCCAGGGCGATCCGGCACACCCCTGGCGCACGACATACGTTTACCTCGGCGAGCAAGTGGATATGCGGGGCCATCCGCACCCGCCGCTGAACGTATGGGCGCTCGGCGCGGTTCTCGCCATACTCGGGAGCATTCGGGAAGTGCCGTTC
>DATMXS010000098.1:0-3340 GCA_035561355.1 Bryobacteraceae bacterium
GAACTCGTACTCGACGGTGATCTTGTCAACGCTGATCGTCAGTCGCTCCTTCTCCATGGAGATTCGAGGCTCCCGGCGAAGCTGAACACCACCGAGTCCGACCGAAGCCGCCGAGTCATTACCAAACGCAGGCGGAAGCAAAAGGAGCGCTGTGGCGAGGACGGCGGGAGCATCAATTCTCATGTGCTCACGTTATCAGGGTGCATCGCGGTCGTAAAGTGGCGATACCGGAAAATGAAGCCAGCCGGACACCGGCCCGGCGGTCAGTTTCCGAAATCGGCGTTTGAACTAAGCCGCTGGCGCGGCGGACGCTGCGCGTGCCGGGTTCCCGCACATTTCGGACTTAGGCTGGAGTAAATTGCGGGTCACAAGGAGGTGTCCCTGTGACCCAACTAAGAAAAAGGGTGCTCGAGGAGCTCGAGCGCCGCAATTACTCACAAGCTACCGCACGCTCTTACGTCGGCGCCATCCGGCGATTCGCCGAGTACTTCCATCGCTCGCCCGAGCAACTCGGCCCCGAGCACATTCGCGCGTATCAACTCTACCTGATCGAGCAGCGTAAGCTGCACCCGCGCTCGGTCATGCTCCAGATGGCCGCCCTCCGCTTCCTGTTCCGCAAGGTGTTACAGCGGCGCTATTCGGGCGACGACCTGCCGCTGCCCAGGCTGCTGCGCCGGCAGGTGCCCATCGTGCTGAGCCGCGACGAAGTCGCCCGGCTCATCGCGGCGGCCGCCAATCTCCGCCACCGCACGATCCTGATGGCGCTCTATGCCACCGGAATGCGCCGCTCCGAGTTGTGCCACCTGCGGCCCGAGGACATCGATAAGGAGCGCATGGTGATCCGCATCCGTGAGGGCAAGGGCGGCAAGACCCGCGAAGTCCCACTCAGCCCGAAACTGCTCGATCAACTGCGCGTGTTTTATCGCTCGCTGAAGCGCAAGAGCCAGTGGATCTTTCCCAGCCTCCAGGCGCGGCGCGCCGATGAGCCGATGACCGACAAGACCGTCTGGCATGCCTGCCGTGAAGCCACCCGGCGAGCCGGCATCGCCAAGCCGGTCCACCCCCACACGCTCCGCCACAGCTTCGCCACTCATCTGCACGAAAGCGGCGCCGAACTGTCGGTCATCCAGACTCTGCTGGGACACGCCGATCCGCGCGACACGATGATCTACCTGCACCTGTCGAGCCGGGTTCTGCGCACGGCTCCGAATCCCCTGGACACGCTGGAGACCGCCTCGACGCCTGAGCCGGTCCGATCATGAACCGCCCCACGCTGGAGGTCGCCGATATCCTCCGCGCCTGGGCCGGACGCTTCATCGAGTGCAGCCGCGCGCGCCTCGCCTGGCCCCAACTGAAGGTGATGCGCGCCATCGAGCGCTGCCGCACGGCGGCGCTCGGCAAACACCGCGACCGCTGCACCCGCTGCGGAGAAGATCTCGGCTTCTCGTTCAACTCCTGCCGCAACCGCCACTGCCCCAAGTGCCAGACGCAGGCGCGCGACCGCTGGATTGCCGCGCGCATCCGCGACCTGGTTCCGGTGGGCTACTTTCATGTGGTCTTCACCGTGCCGCACCAGCTTTCCGCGCTGATGCTACAGAACAAGCGGGTGCTCTACGACCTGCTGTTCCGCGCCGCGGCCGACACCCTGCTGGAAGTGGCCGCCAACCCGAAACACCTGGGGGCGGAGATCGGCTTCCTGGCCGTGCTGCACACCTGGGGACAAACACTGACCCATCATCCGCACGTCCATTGCGTGGTGCCGTCCGGGGGCTTGGCCCCCGGTCGCACCCACTGGGTGCGGCCCCGCTCGGCCGGCTTCTTCCTGCCCAAACAGGTTCTCAGCGAAGTGTTTCGAGCTAAATTCACCGATGGGTTGCGGCTGCTGTTCCGGCGGAAGAAGCTTGGCTTTCACGGTTCCTTGCAGTGGCTGGAGGAGCCCCGATCATTCGCGCGATTCCTTCGCACGCTCTTCCGTTACGATTGGGTGGTCTACCCCAAGAAGCCGTTCGGCGGACCGGAGCACGTGTTGCACTACCTGGCGCGCTACACCCACCGGGTGGCCATCTCCAATCACCGCCTGCTCAGCCTGGAAGACGGCAAAGTTACGTTCCGGTGGAAAGACTACGCCCACGGCGGCAAGCACCGCGCGATGACCCTCACCGCCACCGAGTTCATCCGGCGCTTTCTGCTGCACGTTTTGCCGAAGGGGTTCGTACGCATCCGCCAGTACGGCTGGATGGCTAATCGCCGCCGGCGCGAGTGCGCCGCACTGTGCCGATCGTTACTCGACCAGGACGGCGCGCAGCCGCAACCCCCGGCGACCGAGGCGCGCCAGAGGCGATGTCCTCGCTGCGGCGGGCCCGTCGAGGTAGTGGAGATGATCATTCCCCGCTCGCTGTCACATTGGCGGTCCAGCCGAAGACGTGGGCTGGACACCTCTTAGCGCATCCCTTCTCCTGACCAACCACGCCGGCCGAGCCGTCCGGATGCCGGACGTGTGCCTGTCCGCCTGCTATCGGCCGAGGGACCGCTTTCGCACCCGTCCACCGCTCCTCAATGCCGACCCGATCCACCGTGGAAACGCCCTTCACCCCCGCCGCCACACCACCACGACTCTGATACCGGAGTCCCAAAAGACCATTCAAAACACATACCGGTACCCGTTAGGGCCGCGTCCACCGCAAACGCCAGCGGCTCACTTCAAACGACTCTATCGAAACTGACGCGGCGATCCCTTTTTACCAATCCGCAGAGAGAATTGCGCCGCGTCAGTTCCGATAGAGATCTGGCGTTTTATGACCTTTGAAGATCCCAATTAGCGCGGCGATGCATCCTTTCGTGCACGGTGTTCTGTCTACGAATCGGGCTGCAAGCGCGCGGCAAGGAGGAAAAAGCTCAATCCTACGAGCAATGTCAGCGGGGCTATGGAAAAGACGACAACTGTTTCGGCGAGCATTCCAGTTGCCCCCGCGTACATCACTCGCCGACGCGAAAATGCTGCACCCGCTACAGCCAGAAGCGCGGCTGTAAGCAACCCTCCCGGTACCAGCGCCGCTACGATTGCGGCATTAGCCTTTGATCCCGAGTGAACGGACACGACACGGCATGGGTCGTGCGGGCCAATGGAAGCAGTAATTTCCCGCTGCTCACCCGGCGTGTTGCCCCATTTCGCACATGGATCGGAAAGCTCTTTCAAAGTGGAGTGTATTGACCATGTTGCCACGGTTGCGACTGGCGTTGCCGCTGCGATGGTTAGCAGCAATATGACGATTTTTGTTCGCCCCACTGCGATTCGCCCCTATGGCCTAGATTCTACTCTCGGATCGACTGGCAATGGCTG
>DATMXS010000099.1:0-2986 GCA_035561355.1 Bryobacteraceae bacterium
GACCAAGGTAATTCTGGACCTGGCCCGCCGCATTGATACGATGCGCGGCCGGGCAACGACGGAGTTTCAGGCGCGCCTCACGGAAAAACTCGCCGAGTTGCTGAAGAACTCGACGCTAGACCCGCAGCGACTGGCGCAGGAAGTGGCATACCTGGCCGACCGCACGGACGTGAGCGAGGAACTGACCCGGCTGAAGGTCCACGCAGTGCAGTTGCACGACTTGCTCGAGGGCGGCGGCGAGATCGGCAAGAAGATCGATTTCCTACTCCAGGAAATGCACCGGGAGACGAACACGATTCTGTCGAAGTCCACCGGCGTGGGCGAGATCGGCATCGAAATCTCGGACCTGGCGCTGGCAGCGAAGGCCGAGATCGAGAAGATTCGCGAGCAGGGCCTCAACCTGGAATGAGTATTGTATTCATCGTTTCCGCCCCATCCGGGTCCGGGAAGAGCACGCTCGTGCACAGATTGATGGAGTGTGAGCGCGATCGCATCATGTTCTCGGTGTCATGGACCACCCGCACGGCTCGCGGCCAGGAGGTCGAGGGTGAGGCGTACCATTTCGCCACTCGCGACGAGTTCGAGCGCGCTATAAAGAAGGACGAGTTCCTGGAGTGGGCGGAAGTATTCGGCAATTATTACGGTACGCACCGTTCGGTGCTGGCCAGGGCCGAAGCCGAGGGCAAGGATCTGGTTCTGGACATCGACGTCCAGGGTGCGAGACAATTGAGGGCTAGACTGCCTGACGCCGTCAGTGTGTTTATCCTGGCTCCCTCCCGTAAGGTGTTGGAAGAACGGCTCTGTTGCCGGTCCGAAGACTCCGCGGAAGTGATTAACCGGCGATTGATGGGGGCTGTGCGGGAGATCCGCGGTTCGGACGGTTACGATTACGTCGTCGTGAATGACGACGTCGCAAGAGCCTCCGATAAGCTCTGGTCGATCGTAAAGGCCGAGCGGTCGAGGCGGCGCAGGATGGAGGGCGAGGTCCGGCGGATCCTGGACACGTTTGAGCAAAATGACTGAGACCAGAACCATTAAGAGCAACCCGGTCGCAGCGATTCCGGACGATCCGGATCAAAGCACTTACCGGTTCATCATCGTGGCAGCGAAGCGGGCCCGGCAACTGCAGGGCGGCGCGCGGCCGTTCCTCCCGACCACAGCCAAGAAGCCCACGATCATCGCAGCCGAAGAAGTGAAGCGCGGTCTGGTGAAATACAGCGACAGCGGCGAGGCACCGCCCCCGCCCGAACTGCCGTAAGAATTCTCGGGCGCACACGGCCGAACCGGGCAAGAGAATGACGCGGGGAGAGCTCCCTTAAAGCGAGCCCTTCCCGTTTTGCGCTTGAGCGCCTGTCTCGAGGCGGGCTGTTCATCCGGGCGTCCGCTGCGGTCTACTGGCTTCTATGGGTGTTCTTCTCGGAATCGGTGGCGGCATTGCCGCGTACAAAGCCGCGGAGCTTGCCCGCGCGCTGATGGAGCGCGGATTCGCCGTCCAGGTGGTGATGACGGCGGCGGCTGAGGAGTTTGTGCGCCCGCTCACCTTTGCAGCGCTCACGGGCAGGAAGGTCATCACGGAGATGTTTGCTACCGGCGGGGGCGACGATACGCTCGCCAGCGCGATCGAGCACATCCGCGTGGCCCAGGAAAACGAAGTGCTGGTGGTCGCGCCCGCCACGGCCGATCTGATGGCCAAGTTCGCAAGCGGCCTCGCGGGAGACTTCCTGACAACTGCTTATCTCGCGTTCACCGGCCCGGTGGTGCTTGCGCCCGCGATGAACACCAACATGTGGCAGCACCCGGCGACACAGCACAATCTGGAAACGCTCCGGGCGCGCGGGCACGTAATCGTTGAGCCGGGCGAGGGCTACCTGGCGTGCGGGATGGTGGGTCCGGGCAGGATGGCGGAACCGCTGGCGATTGCCGCAGCCGTAGCGGGCGCACTTCAGGCGAAGCGCGACCTGACAGGTGAGACGGTGTTGGTGACCGCTGGACCGACCTATGAAGCGATCGACCCGGTGCGCTACATCTCGAACCGTTCGAGCGGCAAGATGGGGTACGCGGTGGCCGAAGCGGCCGCGCGGCGGGGCGCCAAGGTCGTGCTGATCTCGGGTCCTGTGAGCTTGACGCCGCCTGCGGGCGTGCGTGTGGTGCCGGTTGAGACCGCGGCCGAGATGCGGGCGGCAGTCCTGCACGAATTACCGGCCTCGACCGTCATCGTAAAGGCGGCGGCCGTGGCTGATTACACGGTGCCGGACATCGCGAAGACGAAAATCAAGAAGAGCTCCGGCCCGCTCACGATCGAGCTTCAAAGAACTGTGGACATTCTGGCCGAGATCGGCATGCTGAAGGGTGACCGGCTCCTGGTCGGTTTTGCGGCGGAGACCGAGGACCCGCTTGCCGAAGCGCGGCGAAAGCTGGAAGCGAAAGGCTGTGACATGGTGGTGGGTAACCGCGCAGAGACCACATTCGGCGCGGACGATAACGAAGTGGTGCTGGTGACGCGGGCGGGCGATGTCCGGCTGCCGCGCGCTCCCAAGAGGGAGGTGGCCGACAACATCTTCGACCACCTGCTCACGCTGCGGGCCGGCGCGGTGGTGCGATGACGGACAACGAGCTTCACCGCTGGCTGGAGTATTACCAGGACCTCGGGTTCAAGCAGATCTACCGGCGCGAGCCCGCCATCGCTGCACCTCAATTGCAGGTCTCAGTCGCCGAGGTTGCGGCGGCACCCCAAGCACCGGTTGTCGCGGAGCCTGAGCCTGTCGAACCTCCCATTCAACAATCCGAGCCGACCGAACCCAAGCAGAGTACCGCGCGGCTGCCCGATCTCGCGCCGGCGGGGGACACGCTGGAGAAAATCCGCGAGGATCTCGGCGAATGCCGGCGGTGCCGTTTGCACGAAGGCCGCAACAAACTGGTATTCGGCGTTGGCGATGCAAACGCGCGGCTGGTGTTTGTCGGGGAAGGTCCTGGGGCGGATGAGGAC
>DATMXS010000100.1:0-6947 GCA_035561355.1 Bryobacteraceae bacterium
TCCTTCTCTGAAGAAAGAAGTCCCGGCCTATTGGAACCGCCTGTATCGGAATAATCGAGACGGCACGTTCACCGACGTGACGGAACAGGCGCATGTTGCCGGCGAGGGTTACGGTATGGGTGCCGCCGTGGGCGACTACGACAACGACGGGTGGCCGGACCTCTACGTCGTGAACGTCGGACGGAACCAGCTCTTCCGCAACAACCACAACGGCACCTTCAGCGACATGACCGAAAAGGCCGGAACGAGTGGCGGAGTCCTTGACGGCCGGAAGATGTGGTCGGTCTCGGCCGCCTGGGTGGATTACAACAACGACAGCCGGCTGGACCTGTTCGTCTCCAACTACTGCAAGTGGGAAGTAAACAAGGACCCGTTCTGTGGCCCCAGCCCGTCCAAACGGGCGTACTGCCATCCGAAAAACTATTCGCCGTTGCCGAACACACTCTACCGCAACAACGGCGACGGCACGTTCACCGACGTCTCGGCCGAAACCGGCATCGCCAAGCACTACGGCAAGGGCATGGGGGCCGCTATCGCCGATTACGATGGCGACGGCTTCATGGATATCTTCGTCGCCAACGACACGCAGCCGAACTTCCTGTTTCACAACCTGGGCGGGAAGCGCTTCGAGGAGGTCGCCTTCGAGAGCGGCGTTGCATATCCGGAAGCCGCGAACGCGATCTCAGGAATGGGCGTGGACTTCAAGGATGTGGATAACGATGGTCGGCCCGATATCTGGCACACCGCGGTCGAGAACGAGTCGTTTCCGCTGTATCGGAACCGGGGCCGCGGCGCGTTTGTGGAGGTGACCTTGGCGGGACAACTCTCCCGCACGCGCACCATGTCGGGCTGGTCCAACGGAACTCTCGATTTTGACAATGACGGCTGGAAGGACCTGTTCGTAGCGCGCGGCAACGTGCTCGACAATGTTGCGCTGTTCTCGAACCGCACCTACGAGGAGCCGAATACCGTCTTCCGCAATCTGGGTAACGGCCGTTTCGAGGACGTGAGCGGCGGCGCTGGCAAGGATTTTGCGGCCGCGGCGGCGCACCGGGGCGCGGCGTTCGGCGACCTCGACAACGATGGGCGCATCGACGCTGTGGTCACGGTGCTGAACGGGAATGTGAAGTACTTTCACAACGTCTCGCGCAACGCCAATCATTGGATTCTGCTGAAACTGGCCGGCAGCAAGAGCAATCGGATGGGCCTGGGGGCGCAGGTCCAGGTGACCGGCGAAGATGGGATGAAGCAGTACAACGAGGCGACGACCGCGGTGGGCTACGCCGGTTCGAGCGATCCGCGGGTCCACTTCGGGCTGGGCGGGTCGAAGACGGTTCGTGAGATCGAGATACGGTGGCCGAGCGGCGTCCGTCAGACTCTGAGCAATGTCGCCGCGGACCAGATCCTTACTGTTGAAGAGCCCGCCGGCCCCTGACTCAGTGCGGGCGTGCCGCCCACCTATTCCGGCTTGGCCTGCGCCTCGGCGGCGTCCCGTTCGGCTTTCAACTTCTGCACTAGCGCGCGTTCGCGATCGCCGTCCTCCTTGCGTTTGAGCCGGTAGTAGACCGTAGCCAGCGAGATGTGCGCCTCAATGAACTCCGGCGCGCGTTTGATGATCCCCTCGAAGGTGCGGCGCGCTGCATCGAGCTTGCCGGTGGCCAGTTCGATGCTGCCCACCTGGTACAGCGCGCGCAGTTCCCCGGGACGGATTAGCAGGGCGCGGTCCAGAAGCTTCTGCGCACCGGCGTAATCCTCGTTCTGCTTGAGCAGCACGGCCAGGCTCAAGTTGGACTCGAAATCGATCGGGTTGTGCGCGAGTTCCTTCTCGAATGCGGCGCGCGCAGCGGCCATATCACCGCTGTCCATCTCGGCGCGGCCGAGATAAGAGTAGACGTTCGGCAGCCGGGGATTCAACTCGGCGGCCTTGCGCAGATCCGCCAGGGCCTCCTGGTACTCCATCGCGTTGTATTTGGCGGTGCCGAGCAGCAGGCGGGCCTCGGCGGAATCACCCTGCCGAAGGATGCGGTCGATGACAAGCTGGCCGCGTTCCGTCTGCTTGGCGCGCAGCAGCGCGGTGCCTAGCATGTAAGCGACGGCAAGATCGTTCTCATCCTGCTTCTCGATCGGGGTCAAGAGGTCAATTACCTTGGCGTCCTCCCCCTGGCGGAGCCAACAATCCCCGAGCAGCAGTATCACTTGTTTGTTGGCTGGCTGCAGGCGATGGAGCGCGGCGAGTTCATTCGCCGCATTCGCGATTTCTTCCGATTTGTAATACGCCAGTGCCAGGTTTAGCCGGACCGGAAAATTGCCCGGGCTTCGTTTCAGCGCTTCCCGGTACTCGAGGATGGCTTCGGAGTAGCGGCCCGTGCTGGCCAGGGCTGCGCCCAGGTTGGAGCGTGCGTCCACGGCTTCGGGCCGGACCTTCAGGTATGCGCGGTAGCCGCGGATGGCCGTATCGAGGTCATGGGCGCGGTGCGCGGCAATGGCCCGCTGCAGCGTCTGCTCGGACGACTGTTGCGCAGACGTCAGGCCCGCGAGGAGGGCGAGCATCGCCAAGAACTTCATCTGAAGACGATCATACAGAAACGAAAGGCCGCCCCGTCGCGAGGCGGCCTGTTCGATCGTGATAGTTCGGAACCAGGCTCAGAAGAGGAACTTGGCCACCAACTGTATGACGCGGTGTCCTTCCTTCTCCGTGGTGATTCCGAAAATCGGATTGTTCATCTGGTTCGCTTCGTTGAACGTGAGGTGCAGGTTGTTGCCGCCGGGGAACGACCACAGCGGATGGTTCAGGAAGTTGTAGGCGTTGAAACGGAACTGCAGCGACTTGCTCTCCGAAATCGGGAAGCTCTTGAAGAGCGCCAGATCGGAGTTGAAGAAGGCAGGTCCGTAAATCGGCGGCATGACGATGGGGCCGTTCTGACCCAGCGCCGTCGGCACCGCGAAGCAACTCCCGTTGATGTACTGGCGGGAGCCCAACCCCTTTCTCGGGTCGCAGGTCATCACCGGGTTGAGTTGGATGTTGGGCGTGCCCAGCACGGATACGTTGCTTGCGGCATAGCCCAGCGTGTTCTTGGTCGAGCCCGGGTCCATGTTGAAGTTCTGGCTGTTGTAGCCGGGCAGGTTGGCGCCGCTCTGGATCTGCGTGATGCCCGACACTTGCCAGTCGTTCAGGAAGGCGCCCGCTACCGTGTTCCGCACCGGCCGGCCCAACTCGATGGAGTACGCGGCGTTGAAGATGTGCGTGCGGTTGCCGGACAGAACACCGTAATTGTTGTTCAGGTTGAACTGGTCATAGAAGCCCAGGATGCCCATGGCCTTACCGAACGTGTAGTTCAGGTTGACGCTGTAGCGGCCCCGGGTTCGGGCCAAAGTGGCCTGGAAGGCGTTGTAGTTCGCGTAGCCGTTGTTGGTCGCGATGTACAGGTCCGAGAAACCCTGAAGCGGACGGAAGTTGTTCTGCAGGTTTCCGAGAGTGTTGGGATCGACGGCTGGATTCGCGTTGAGCGAGCCGATCGGGATCAGGTTGACGTTGAGCGTGTTCGCGCTCAAGCTGCCGCCATTGCCCTGGCCCGGAATATCGTGCGACTGGTTGCCGATGTAAGACAACTCCAACAGGCTGGACCATGGCAACCTCTGCGAAATCGTGAAGTTGTAATTGTCCGTATAGGCCTGCTTGTCGTCGTTGCGATCCACCGCGGCCGCACTCGCCGCCTGGGTGGCGAAGTTGATCGACCTGATGTTCCTTGCCAGCAGCGGCTGCCCGTTGATGGTCGCGGGCAGGTTATAGGTCAGGACTCCCGCCGACGCATCCAGGCCGGCGGTGAACTGGCCGGCGTGGAAGTAACTTCTACCCCACCCGCCGCGCACTACGGTCCTGCCGTTGCCGAAGATGTCGTAGGCGAGGCCGAAACGCGGTTGATAGAACAGCGCACGCGTCGGGAATCCGCCCAGTGGAACCTTGGGGTCGCGCGCGTGCCATGAGAACCCGCAGTAAGCGGCGGCGTTCGCCTGCTGCTCGGGCGTGCAGGCCTGGTAATCGGCGTAGTCGAAAACCGAATACCCGAAGCCGACACGGTCGGACCACGGCGTGATGTGCGAGAAGCGCACTCCGAGGTCCAAGGTCAGCGACTTGGTGGCTTTCCAGGAGTCCTGAACAAAGAACTCCGTGCTCGAGAAGTCGATATCGTTGATGCGGTTGAAATTCGATTCGGCATACGACCTCAGGGTGCCGGTCAGCAGATCCGCGTACTCGTTGCCCAGGGTGTTGGGGTTCTGTGTCACAACGGACGACACCTGGTAGTAACCGTTGGTGTTGTTGTTCGCGGGCTGGGCGTTCCGGATCCACTCCCAGTAGAACCCGAGCTTCAGGGTATGGGTGGAAATGACCTTTGACAGGGTGTCGCTTATGCTGGGCATGTACTTATTGGCGTACAGGCCGGACGACGCGCCGCCGGCTTCAAAGCCGCCGGGGTTGAAAACCAGCGCCGCTTCGTGAGCAGAGCCGTCGCCGCCAAACGACGGAATCTGCGCGACACCGTTGTTGAACAGACCCTGGTAGCCAAAGCCTACCTGCGAGCGATCGACCCTGGATGGATCTTTGAATACGTTCGGGAAGCCCACGAACGTGTACCCGAAAACGAACTCGTTGGTCATTGATGGGCTGAACACGTGTGTCAGTGAGGCGGTGACCGAATCGGACCGGTTCTTGCCGAGCACCGGGCTGGGATAAGGCACCTGCACGCTCTGCCGCCACCACAGCCCCACCGGGAACTGCTGCGTTTCCCGCTGATAGTTGTAGCGGACGTACAGCTTGGTGTTGTCGCTGATGCTGTAGTCCACCCGGGTGACCCACTGACGGTTGTTCTGGTTGAAGGTTTGTGCCTGGACGTAATTGTATCCGCCGGTCGCATTCGGATCCGCGTTGGGCGCCGGATAGAGCTTCATCAGCGCCTGCATATTCGGGTCGATGTCCGAGGCGGGGATCTGCCCGTTCGGGTACTTTGTGACCTGCCCGGGTGCGCGCCCTGCTGCGGTGATGTTCCCTAATTTGGCCACTTCCGCGGGTGAGAAATTGCCATTGAGCATGCCGGCCGTGGGGACCGTGGCTCTCAGGAGGCCGGTGTCGAGTACCTGGTAGAAGTACTCAAACCCGGTGAAGAAGAACAGCTTCTCGCGGTTCTTGTTGAAGCCTGTGCCTGGAATCAGCACCGGGCCGCCCAGCGTGCCGCCCGGGTAGTAGTACTTGTTCTCGGGCCGGGACTGCTTGGTTGAGTTGAAGGTCCATTCGTTGGCGTTCAGCGCGTAGTTCCTGGCCGAGAAGAACGCCGACCCGTGGAAGTCGCGGCCACCCGCCTTGGTAACCGAACTGATGACGATCGGCCCTTTCTGGTTCTCGGCGCTGTAAGTCGTCAGAATCTTGAACTCGGCCACCATGTTCGCGTTGGGGTTCACGGGCGTGTCGCAATTGCAGCCGGGGTCGGAGACGTGCGCGCCGTCGGCGGTGATGTCCAGAGAGTTGGAGGGAAGGCCGTTGTAGGTGTAGGCGTTGTTCAGCGGGCTTTGGCTGCCGGCGTCTCCGTTGGCATTGATGCCGATGGTCTCGCCGGTGTAGTTGGACTTGTTCCGGGTGCCGTTCTGGACCGCAAAGCCGGGCGCGATCTTGATGAATTCGGCCGCGTTGCTGCTGACGATGACGAAGTTCTGGATCTCCTTCGACGTCAAGGTGGCCGATTTCTCGCCGGAATCCACTGGCACGATCGAGTCCGCGGCGCCCGCTACTTCGACGATCTCGGTCGGTGTGCCGAGTGTGAGGACCGCATTCACGTTCCGCCTTTCGGCTCCGCTGAGTGCTATGCCGGTTGCCCGATAGGTCTGAAATCCCTTGTTTTCGACAGTCAGCGTGTAGGTGTAGTCGCCCACCGGGACGGAGGCGAACGTGTAAAATCCCTCCGAGTTGGTTACGGTTTCCCGCTGCGAACCCGAGGCGTCATTGACCAGCCTGACCGTCGCATTTGGGATTACGGCGCCGGATGGATCCGAGACAACTCCAGTCAGCGTCGCGTAAATGGACTGGGCCGGCAGACTCGCCGCCACAGCCAGGAAAACCCCTAAAGCCATGAGGAGCTTGGCGTTCCTTGTCATACCCACCTTATCCTCTCGCGCTTTTTGTAAGGAATATCCAGGAGGAAGCGGCATCGGCGGCACGGGCTAACCCCCGTGGAACCGTGCCGAAAAACCCCTAAACCCCTCGACCAGTGTCGAATCGTGTCCCAATCTTACGAATCGCTGTCGCGGGATACAAGGCCCATTTAATGTGGATGAATGCACTGTAATAAACCCTTTCATTTCAATGTATTCGCGGTGTGTGGCCGGTGCCGGTTCCGGCGAAGAAAATCAGAACGTTTGGGGCCTGTCAGGAATGATCTTTAGAATCAATACGTTGTACCTAATAAAAATGTACTAGGCTGACCCCGGGGCTCGGTGCGTAGCGGACTTCGCGTCAGCGCGGTCGCCGCCCCAGCGGCTGCGGGCATTCGCGAAGAAAACGGTTCTTCCCCGGAAAATCTGTCGCGAACGTCACAGGTGTTATCAGAAGCGGAACGCGACCGAGCACTCCGCAGTCTTGAGGCAAGGCGCTGGGCGGCAGGGTCTTAGCGCGCGAGAGGTCGTCTTCGTTCAGGCTCATCACAAGGCTCGCCAACGGCACGCGGCGTGCTCTTGAATCGAGAAATGAGAATTGCCATTTCCCCAATCGCACCCGCGGTGTTAGTCGCCGAAAGGCAGCAACAACGAGGCCCCACTCGTCGCATCAGGAGACCGGCCGATGATCAATAATCTGATCGACCGGCTGTCGGCCTGGGAGCCGAACGGCTTCCCCGTCGTGAGTCTTTATCTGAACACAAAGGCCGATCAGCACGGCCGTGACAACTATCAGGCGTTTGTTC
>DATMXS010000101.1:0-2016 GCA_035561355.1 Bryobacteraceae bacterium
CTCTGAGTCACTCCCGCCGCAGTCAAAACAAGACAATCAGATACTAAGGTAGGTTGCCGTTCTTATTCGACCGCCCGCACCCGCCCCTCTGCTGCGACCGCAGTCTACCACATGATCGGATGCTCGCACTTACGGCCCGGATCTAGCCGGGTTGTTACTTAATGTGTCTCGGGCGCAGGGCTGCGCGGGTTTTCACTTGCCAGGTCCGCGAGCGCGTGGTTAAGATGAGGCCTGCAACCCGCATGCTGAGTTTTCACGGCATCACCGACCCCGGTTGCGTGCGCGCCGACAACGAGGACCGCTTTCTCGCGGACGGGGAGTTGGACCTATTCATCGTCGCGGACGGAATGGGCGGCCACCGACACGGTGCGTTGGCCGCGGAGGTTGCGATAACCACGGTCCGCTATTACATAGAGAGCTCCCGTGGCCGTACCGATGTGACGTGGCCCTTTGGCTACGACTTCACTCAATCTCTGAATGCGAACCGCCTGGCGACGGCGATCCGGCTGGCGAACCGGCAGGTGTGGCGGCGTGCCGAGGACGGCCCCGAGTATGCCGGGATGGGCACTACGATTGCCGGGCTTCTCGTGGAGGGGACGCAGTGTGCGGTGGCCAACGTGGGCGATAGCCGGGTCTATCTGCTTCGAAACGGACACCTCACACAACTCACGACTGATGACACGTGGCTGAACGCGGTGCTCCAGACCAACCGTGTGCCGGCCGCGCAACTCGAGAACCACCCGATGCGGAACGTCCTGACGCAGGCTGCCGGTTCACAGGGCGACGTCGAGGTTCACACGTCCGAAGTAGCACTCGAGAGCGGGGACTTGTTCTTGCTCTCGACCGACGGTCTTCACGGAGTGGTAGGAGAAGAGGCACTTCGGGAGATGCTGATGCGGGGCGGCGACCCGGAGGCGAGGGTGGGGGCGCTGGTGGAAGCCGCCAGATACGCCGGCGCTCCGGACAATGTTGCGGGCGTTGTGGTGTGTTACCTGCAGGGTTGAAGCAATCAGCGGTGATGCCGTTACGATAAGTATTTGAACCGCCATGGCCAGCCCCGACCGGACCCAGATGTTCCGTCACTCGACGGCGTGTCGCGTGACGGTAGGTTACTCCACGGACATTGGCTGCCGCCGCGATACGAACGAGGATTGTGTTCAGCTTACGGAGCCTTCTGACCCTGCGGTGATCACGGCTAAAGGATTGCTGCTGATCGTAGCGGACGGGATGGGCGGCTCGGAAGCCGGGGAAGTGGCAAGCCGGATCGCCGCGCACGTGATATCCGTGAGCTATTACGCTAGCACTGCGAAGCCGGCCGAGGCCTTGAAAATAGCGTTTCAGGAGGCGAACAGCGAGATCCGCCGCTTTGCCTTCGACCGTCCCGACTGGCGGGGCATGGGCACCACGGCAACGGCTGTAGCAATCGTGAATGGGCTGGCATTTTGCGCACACGTCGGAGACAGCCGGCTGTACCTGGTTCGCGCCGGCAGGATCTACCGGATGACCGAAGATCATTCCGCAGTAAATGAGATGGTGAAGCGCGGGGCGATTTCGCAGGACGAGGCGCGGCGCCACGCGGATCGCAATGTTATTCTGCGGGCGCTCGGCGGAGGCGACAACATCGAAACGGCGCTTTGGAATGAGCCGATGAGCGTCGGGACGGGTGACCGCATCGTGGCCTGCACCGACGGCCTTCACGACGTGGTTGCGGACGACGAGATCAGACGCGCCGCCGAGGACGGGGGGCCGCCGTGGGCGTGCGAGCAGCTGGTCGCACTGGCACGGCAGCGTGGCGGCCCGGACAATATTACGGTGGCCATCGCGGCGATGGAAGCAGCCTAGTCAGATCAGCGCCCGGCGATCGCCAATGCGGCTGGCACATCTGCCGCGCAGCGGAAGCCGACGGGCAAGTCCTGGCGCCCCTGCAGGTCGGGCGCCAACGATGCGCGCCAGTGGGGAGAAAGGCCGTTCGCGCTGATCGCGTAACTGCCGCCACGAACGACTTTGCTCGGCGCG
>DATMXS010000102.1:0-3978 GCA_035561355.1 Bryobacteraceae bacterium
CGAATCGAGGGACTTCCCCTATCTCTGGCAGGGTCGGTCAAACAGGGCCGCGACTTCCGTGGTGCAGCGCGACCATGCGGGAGCGAGTGCGGGCACTCGGGCAATGACCCTGTCGAGGTCTTGCGCTCCGCGTCCCGCTAACGGCGACTGTGATGCGCCACCCGGCTTCAGTGACAGCAGCAGCATCTCGATAAAGCTATGCAGTAACCGAACGATCTCCAGCCGCTGCCCGTCACCAGGCTCGTCCGTGCGGACAACAGCAGCCATCAGGTTTTGAACGGCATCGGAAAACGCGGCTGCGTCCGGCCAATTCTTTCGTAAAGATTCCAGGTCCGTCCCGATGCTGCGGATCACTGCCACCAAATGGATCGGAATGTGTTGGAATCCGGCGGATTCGTTCGGGTCCGGTACGCCCCCGGCGCGAAGTCGCATCAGGCCGAATTCCGTCTGAATCACTGCGAAGACGGCTTCAGCCCGCGCGCGGAAGCGATCGACGGGACCCAGGTCCGGCAGCGCCTGCTGCGGGAACATGCGTCGGAAATCCGGCGGCTCGTTCCGGCGTTGCGCCTCAACCGCGGCATCATGCGCCGCGACAAGTTCCGGCCCGCTGCGTCGCGCAACTTCGGGCGGCGCCGTCGGACCCACGCGGTAATGCCGTGATTCGATCTGCCGCCGCAGGATGTCTCCGCCCTCCGCAATTCTTGCGGCGACCGCCCTCGCGAACGTCGCCTCCATCTCCACCGAGGCCAGTTCCGGCACCAGCACGGCAAGCTTGCGGCGATTCCTCAACTCGGCTTGCACACGCGTAATGAACGCCTCGGCTGCCATCTCTGGATAAGCAGCGCCGAAGAGCCGCCCCTGGCTCTCGGCTTGAAGTTGGAGCGTGCGGAATGCGGGGTCCGGACGAGCCGCCGCATCAGCCGCCTCGCGACGGTTCAACTGAGCTTCGTAATCGAGCACACCCTGGAAATGGTCTTGCATGCCGGAGAAACAGTATAGTGCAGAACTGTTTCCCCAGTCCGCAGTAATCGCAACTGTAACTTATCCCGCACGCAGCAGCTGTTCAGCCGGCACCCGCTCCCAACCACCGGTGGCCCGCACGAACGCGTCCGTCAATGCCACCTCGAACAGCATGCGATCCGGAATCCACGAACAACGCTGGATGTCGATTCTGTTCCCGTGCAGCCGAAGAACGTTAAACGAGTTCGGTTCGCCCCTGACGCGGGAGGAAATCGCAGTGCCCGCCTGGACGAACACCGCCGAGTGCCCGTGTGTCTTGTACCGGACGGCGGTGCGCCCACAGTGAGCCACATGGTGGTGCCCCGCCAGCAGGACGTCGATGCACTGCGCGAGGCGCTCCATCGCGAGCGCGGCCCGGCCGGCTAACTCACCGGTAGGATACGTCTCGGCGAGATCAAACGGATGGTGAGTCACGAGTATCCGTGTCGCACCGGGCCGGGCAGCGCGCATCTGCTGTTTCACGGCTCCGATCTGCCGCTCGTTGATGCGCCCGCCGCGGATCGGGAACAAACGAACAGTGTTCACGCTCGCGATCGTCACCTCGGCATCCGAGTAGCACGGCTCCAGGTTGTCGCCGAACCAGCGGCGATAGCCATCCAGGCCCCGGGCCACGCGGCGAATGGGGTTGTAGAACGGCATGTCGTGGTTCCCGGGAATGACAATCCGTGGCTCAGGTAACCGGTCGACAAATCGCCGGGCTTGTGCGAATTCGCCGTCCCGGGCGTCCTGCGTCAGGTCTCCCGAGATCACAATCACGTCGGGTTGCACTCGCTGCACTACCTCGACGAGAGGATCGAGAAGTACCCGCTCGGTGCGCCCGAAGTGAAGGTCGGAGAGGTGGACGATGGTGCGAATCACGCCCTCCCTTGCGGCGGCGCAATCACCTTCAGCGCCTTCGGGCGCGAGCGGAACTTGAGCGGTGCGTCCAACTCCACGATTTCGCCGTCGAGCGAAACACGGATGCGCTTCCGACCCGTCGAGAGCACCGCTTCAGCCACGCTGAACACCTCGAAATGCCGGTTGCGGTCGAAAGTGCCCGCCAGAACGCTGGCAAACGTCGCAAGCAGATTAGCGTGTCCCTTCTCACGCATTACATAGATCCAGAGCCGTCCCGCGTCCATCCGCGTGCGGGTCCCAAGTTGCCAGCCCTCCATCTTGTGCTCGTTATTTGCCACCACTACCAGCGGTGAACGCCGGACTATTTCGCGGCCGTCGAGGGTCATGCGGAACAGCAGGGCGGGGTTGCGCCGGAATACGCGTAGAGCGGCGCCCGCGACAGCGAAGGGGGCTGCGGCGCCTTTGCGCTCCTCCTCTGCTCTTTCGGCGCGGAAGGCGGGGTAGAGGCCGATGATGGCGTTGTTGATGAACACCCGCCCGTTCACTTCTCCGGTATCGACAGCCCTTGGCGTACCGTCGCGGACGAGCGATGCGGCCTGATCGAGGTCGAGCGGAATATCCAGGTCGCGCGCGAAATGGTTCAGGGTTCCCACCGGAATCACGCCCAGGTTGACGCCCGTTCCGGTAAGCGCTTCGGCAACGGCCCGTATCGTGCCATCGCCCCCGCCCGCTACGACCGTCCTGGCGCCTTCGGCCACCACGCGACGCGCCACATCCTCGCAATTCGTGCCCTTCTTCACCAGGCTGACCTGGGTTGTCCGCAGTATGGATTCCACTCGCGAAAGACCTTCGCCCGTGTCGTCCCAGCCCGAGGAACGGTTGATAATCACCGCTAACGGCGAGGTTCCTGGTGTTGCCACGCACAGCCCCCTGTCCCAATTACGCGCCCCGAAAGCAGCCGGTTGCGTCAGTCCGCCCGAAGCCGCTACTCTCGTAGCATCAGCCCTAAGAAAAATTAATGGGGCTTGCGTGTGAAGATCGGGATGGAATCGAAAAGGAGAACGGAATGAGACCCAAGTCCCTGGTTGGCGGCATCATTTGCTGCCTCGTCCTCGGCGGGGCGCTACTCGCAGCCGCACCCCAGGATACGCGCTATCCGGACGTGCCGTATGTACCCACCTCACCGCAGGTGGTGGAAGGCATGCTGAAGCTGGCAGGGGTGAACTCCAAGGATACGCTGTACGATCTGGGATGCGGCGACGGCCGAATCGTCGTGATGGCGGCGCAGAAGTTCGGTGCGCACGCCGTCGGAGTGGACATCGATCCCGAGCGCATCAAAGAGGCCAACGAGAACGCCACCAAAGCCGGCGTGAACGGCAAGGTCAAGTTCGTGCAAGGCGACCTGTTCACGGTTCCGATCAAGGACGCCAGCGTTGTCTCGCTTTACCTGCTGCGCACCGTGAACATGAAACTGCGCCCGCGTTTGCTCACCGAGCTAAAGCCGGGCACCCGAATCGTGTCGCACACGTTCGACATGGGCGATTGGAAACCGGACAAGGAAGCCGAGATCAACGGCAGCCGGATCTATCTTTGGACGGTTCCGAAGGAGCCGCCTAAGCTCTCCGACGCGCAATAGATGATATTTGGGAGAGGCCGGGTCCGCCCGAGCCTCTCCAGCCCGCTTTATTGCTGGTGTTGCGGCTACTGCTTCCGCAGTACCATCCTGCCAGTCGCCTTTTCGCCCGACTCGCGTTCCAGTTCCATTGTTCCCTCCAGCTTGTTCTCCTCGACGAGGTTGAGTGCGAGGCGAACCACGTTGCCGTTCGGGGCGGTAACCGCGAGAATCAGCTTCTGCCCATCGAATTTCGCGTTCGAGATCGGCTGAGCCTCATCCTCGGTGGGGCCGGCCTTGCCCGTGATTGCGTCGCCGTCGTGCTTCAGCATCACGAACGCGCCGCCCGATCGAGGTTCGCCGTCGGGCGTTTTGTATTCCACCATCCCCGTCCATCTGCCGGTTAGGTCCGCCCCGAACAGGGCGCCAGTCAGGAATAGTATCGGTAGCAGTCTCCGCATGCCCGTAGGTACGGCCAATACGCGGTGGGAGTTCCCTAGCGTTTGGGG